>NZ_JBHJVM010000009.1:4208-98518 GCF_042264825.1 Isoptericola sp. NPDC056134 | reverse complement strand
CCCTCGGGGGGGGCGGCCCCGTGTTGAGAATCGCTGCCGCAAAGGCCCCACCCTCCCCCCTCCCCCCCCCCCCGCGGCCCCTTCTCCCCCCCGCAGCCCCTCGGCGTCGGGCCCCGCCGCGAGGACGCCGCGGGACGACGAGGCGAGCACCTGTCGCCGCGCGTCCCCGAAGGCGGAGGCGAGCTCCCGCTCCCCCGCGCCCTGGGCACCCACGCCGGGCGCGAGCAGCGGGCCGTGCACGGCCACGAGGTCCGTGCCGGTCTCACGGGCGGCGTCGCCGACCGTGGCACCGACGACGAGCCCGACCGAGCCCATCGGCAGCCCCTCGGCGACGGCGCCGGCGTTCAGCACGGCCGCCTGGGCGGCGACCGACGCCGCGACGCTCACGCCGTCGGGCCCGACGGCGTGCTGCACCTCGTGCCCCTCCTTGTTGGAGGTGAGGCACAGCACGAAGATGCCGCGCCCGGTGCGCGCGGCCAGCTCGGCGGCCGGCGCGAGCGAGCCGAAGCCCAGGTACGGCGACACCGTCACGGCGTCACCGGCGAGGGGCGAGCCGTCCGCGAGGAACGCGTCGGCGTAGGCACCCATCGTCGAGCCGATGTCGCCGCGCTTGGCGTCGACGATCGTCAGGGTGCCCACGGCGCGGGAGGCGGCGATCACGTCCTCCAGCGCCGCGACGCCGGCGGAACCGTGGCGCTCGAAGAACGCGGCCTGCGGCTTGAAGGCCGCCACCCGCCCGCCGAGCGCGTCCACGACCCGCAGGCCGAACTCGCGGACCCCGGCGGCGTCGTCCCCCAGCCCCCAGGCCGAGAGCAGCGACGCGTGCGGGTCGATGCCCACGCACAGCGGCCCGTGGGCGTCCATCGCCGCGGCGAGCCGCGCGCCGAACGGCGCCGAGGTGGCAAGGGGCGTGGCCGCGGCGCTCATGCCGGCAACCCCGCCGCCGCGGCGCCGAGCCGCTCCCGCGTCGCCGTCGTGTGCTCCTGGAGGCTCGCGACGTCGAACGGGCCGCCGCGGACCGCCTCGATGCCCTGCACCGCCGCGGCGAGCTGGTCCACGGTGGTGATCATCGGCTTGTCCGCCGCCGTCGTCGCGGCGCGGATCTCGTAGCCGTCGGCGCGAGCGCCCTGGCCGGACGGGGAGTTGACCACGAGGTCGACGCTGCCGTCGCTGATGAGGTCGACGATCGTCGGCTCGCCGTCGGCACCCCGGCCCTCGGAGAACTTGCGCACGACCGTGCTGCCGATGCCGTTGCGCCGCAGCACCTGCGCCGTGCCGGAGGTGGCGAGCACCTCGAAGCCCAGCTCCGCGAGCCGCTTCACCGGGAAGATGATCGAGCGCTTGTCGCGGTCGGCGACCGACACGAACACCCGGCCCTCGGTGGGCAGCCCGCCGAACGCGGCGGCCTGCGACTTCGCGAACGCGTGCGGGAAGTCCTTGTCGAAGCCCATGACCTCGCCGGTGGAGCGCATCTCCGGGCCGAGCACCGTGTCGACGACCTGGCCCTCGGCGGTGCGGAACCGCTTGAACGGCAGCACGGCCTCCTTGACCGCCAGCGGCGCCCCGAGGTCGAGCGTGCCGCCGTCGCCCTCGGCGGGCAGGACGCCGGCCGCGCGCAGCTCGGCGATCGACTCGCCGACCATGACCCGGGCCGCCGCCTTGGACATCGAGGTGCCCGTCGCCTTGGACACGAACGGGACGGTGCGCGACGCGCGCGGGTTCGCCTCGAGCACGTACAGGACGTCCGAGACGAGCGCGTACTGCACGTTGAGCAGGCCGCGCACGCCGACGCCCTTCGCGATCGCCTCGGTGGAGCGGCGGATGCGCTCGATCTCCGCGGTCGACAGCGAGACCGGCGGCAGCACGCACGCGGAGTCGCCGGAGTGGATGCCGGCCTCCTCGATGTGCTCCATGACGCCGCCGAGGAACATCTCCTCGCCGTCGTACAGGGCGTCGACGTCGATCTCCATCGCGTCGTCGAGGAATCGGTCGATGAGCAGCGGCGCGGGCAGCAGGCCGCCGGCCGTGCGCTCGTCCGCGGCGGCGGCCGCGAGCGCCCGCTCGACGTACTCGGTGAGCTGCTCGGCGGAGTACACGATCTCCATGCCGCGGCCGCCGAGCACGTACGACGGGCGCACCAGCACCGGGTAGCCGATCGTCTCGGCCACCTCGCGGGCCTGGCCCAGCGAGCGGGCCGTGCCGAACGCGGGGGCGGGCAGGCCGGCGTCGAGCAGCACCTGCCCGAAGATGCCGCGGTCCTCGGCGGCGTCGATGGCCTCGGGCGAGGTGCCGAGGATCGGCACGCCCGCGTCCGCCAGGCGCTGCGCGAGGGCGAGCGGCGTCTGCCCGCCGAGCTGCACGATGACGCCCTTGACCGGGCCGGCGGCGAGCTCGGCCTCGTAGACCTCGAGGACGTCCTCGAACGTGAGCGGCTCGAAGTACAGGCGGTCGGAGGTGTCGTAGTCCGTCGAGACGGTCTCCGGGTTGCAGTTGACCATGACGGTCTCGTACCGCTCGGACAGGGTCAGGGCGGCGTGCACGCACGAGTAGTCGAACTCGATGCCCTGGCCGATCCGGTTCGGGCCGGAGCCCAGGATGATGACGGCCTCGCGCTCGCGGGGCGCCACCTCGGTCTCCTCGTCGTAGGACGAGTAGTGGTACGGCGTGCGGGCCGCGAACTCGGCGGCGCAGGTGTCGACCGTCTTGTAGACCGGCCGGACGCCGAGCGCGCGCCGCACCTCGCGGACGGTGGCCTCCCCCGCCGGGCCCATGCCGCGCAGCCGCGCGACCTGCACGTCGGACAGGCCGTGCCGCTTGGCGCGGCGCAGCACGTCCTCGGTGAGGGTCGGGCCGGCGGCCACCTCGGCGGCGACCTCGTTCATCAGCAGGATCTGGTCGAGGAACCAGGGGTCGATCTTCGTCGCGTCGAAGACGGCCTCGAGCGTGGTGTGCCCGGCGACGACCGCCCGCAGGGCCTGCTGCACGCCGACCATGCGGTGCTCGGTGGGTCGCACGATCTCGGCGAGCAGCTGGTCGAGCTCCGCCCCGGACGGCGCGTCGCCGTCCCAGTGGAACGAGACCCCGCCCTTGTCGATCGAGCGCAGGGCCTTGCCGAGCGCCTCGGTGAAGTTGCGGCCCAGCGCCATGGCCTCGCCCACCGACTTCATGGTCGTGGTGAGCGTCGGGTCGGCGGCCGGGAACTTCTCGAACGCGAAGCGGGGCACCTTGACGACGACGTAGTCGAGCGTGGGCTCGAAGCTCGCCGGCGTGACGCGCGTGATGTCGTTCGGGATCTCGTCGAGCGTGTACCCGACGGCGAGCTTGGCCGCGATCTTCGCGATCGGGAAGCCGGTCGCCTTCGACGCCAGGGCCGAGGAGCGCGACACGCGCGGGTTCATCTCGATGACGATGACGCGCCCGGTGTCGGGGTCGACGGCGAACTGGATGTTGCAGCCGCCCGTGTCGACGCCGACCTCGCGGATGACGGCGATGCCGATGTCGCGCAGCTTCTGGTACTCGCGGTCGGTGAGCGTCATCGCGGGGGCCACGGTGACCGAGTCGCCGGTGTGCACGCCGACCGGGTCCACGTTCTCGATCGAGCAGACGACCACGACGTTGTCGTCCTTGTCGCGCATGAGCTCGAGCTCGTACTCCTTCCAGCCGAGGATGGACTCCTCCAGGAGCACCTCGGTGGTGGGCGAGTAGTGCAGGCCTTGGCCGACGATGCGGCGCAGCTCGGTCTCGTCGTACGCGAAGCCGGAGCCGAGGCCGCCCATCGTGAAGGACGGGCGCACGACCATCGGGTAGCCGAGGTCGGCGGCCGCCGCGACGGCCTCCTCCACGGTGTGCACGATGACGGAGCGGGCGGACTCGCCGCCGCACTTGGCGACGACGTCCTTGAACTGCTGGCGGTCCTCGCCCTTCTGGATGGCGGGGATGTTCGCGCCGATGAGCTCGACGTCGTACTGCTCGAGGACGCCGGCCTCGTCGAGGGCGATGGCGGCGTTGAGCGCCGTCTGGCCGCCGAGGGTGGGCAGGAGGGCGTCGGGGCGCTCCTTGGCGATGATCGAGGTGAGCACCTCGGTGGTGATCGGCTCGACGTACGTGGCGTCGGCGAACTCCGGGTCGGTCATGATCGTGGCCGGGTTCGAGTTCACGAGGACGACCCGCAGGCCCTCCTCCTTCAGCACGCGGCAGGCCTGCGTGCCGGAGTAGTCGAACTCGCAGGCCTGGCCGATGACGATCGGGCCGGAGCCGATGACCAGGACGGAGGAGAGGTCGGAACGGCGGGGCATCAGTTCTCCTTCAGCGCGGCCAGCGTGGCGGCGGGGACGGTCACGGGCTCGCGGCTCGTCATGAGCTCGACGAAGCGGTCGAAGAGGTAGGCGCTGTCGTGCGGTCCGGCGGCGGCCTCGGGGTGGTACTGCACGGAGAAGGCCGGTACGTCGAGCGCGGTCAGCCCCTCGACCACCTGGTCGTTGAGGCCGACGTGGGACACGATGACGCGGCCGTAGGCGCGGCCGTCGGCGCGCTCGGCGTCGTGGGGCGCGGTGGACACCGCGTCCAGGGGCGCGTCGACGGCGAAGCCGTGGTTGTGCGCCGTGACCTCGACCTTGCCGGTGGTGCGGTCCATGACGGGCTGGTTGATGCCGCGGTGGCCGTACCCGAGCTTGTACGTGCCGTACCCCAGGGCGCGGCCCAGCAGCTGGTTGCCGAAGCAGATGCCGAAGAACGGGATGCCCCGGTCCAGCACGCCGCGCAGCAGCTCGATCTCGTGGGTGGCCGACGACGGGTCGCCGGGGCCGTTCGAGAAGAACACGCCGGTGGGCGAGCCGTCGGTCGGCAGCAGGGCCTCGATGTCGGCGATCGTGGCCGACTGGGGCACGACGTGCACGCGCACGCCCCGCTGCGCCAGCCGCGCCGGGGTCATGGCCTTGATGCCCAGGTCGACGGCGACGACGGTCGCCAGCGGCTCCCGCCCGGCGAAGTCGCCCGAGGGCTCGACGACGTACGCCTGGTCGGTCGTGACCTCCGGGGAGAGGTTGGCGCCCGCCATCTGGGGGGACGCCTGCACCTCGGCGACCAGCTCGGGCACCGACCTCTCGACGAGCGTGCCGCCGGCGACCTCGCGCACCAGGGCGTCGCCGGAGAAGATCCCGGCGCGCATGACGCCCAGCTCGCGCAGATGGCGCGTGAGCTTGCGGGTGTCGACGTCACTGATGCCCACGACGCCCTGGGCCGTGAGCTCCTCCTCGAGGGAGCGGTCCGCACGCCAGGAGGACATGCGGCGGGCGGGGTCGCGCAGCACGTAGCCGGCGACCCAGATCTTGCCGGACTCCGGGTCCTCGTCGTTGATGCCGGTGTTCCCGACGTGCGGGGCCGTCATCACGACGATCTGGCGGTGGTAGGAGGGGTCGGTGAGGGTCTCCTGGTAGCCGGTCATGCCGGTGGAGAAGACGATCTCGCCGAAGGTGGCGCCACGGGCGCCGTACGCACGGCCGCGGGCCACGGTGCCGTCCTCGAGCACGAGGAGGGCCGCGTGCGGCACGGGCGCGCGGCTCGGCACGGGGCCGCTCGACGCGGAGCTGGTCAGGGAGCTGGAGGTCACTGCTCGTCCTTCGGTGCGGGGGCGGAGGTCATGAGGTGGCGCACGGCGTCGACCAGGCGGGAGCGGTCGGGCGCGAGGCGGGTGCGCAGGCCGGTGTCGAGGGCGACCGCCGGCACGCCGTCGCGCTCCGGGTCCTCCCAGGTCACGACGACCAGGCCGTCGGCGCCGACGTACTTGCCGGCCATGCCGGGGGCCAGCCCGACGCCGCGCAGGGCGGCCACGGGCGCGAACACGTCGGGGGCACCGTCTCGCTCGACCAGGACGCCGGCGTCGTGCACGGACACGTGGGCGGTGGAGCGGTCGCCGAGGTGGTGGGCGCCGACCCGCGCCAGCCAGTCCCCCGCCAGGGTCGAGGAGACGTACGTGGCGTCGAGCGGGCCGAGGCGCAGCGCACCGAGGTCCTCGGGGACGGCAGGAGGCACGGGGACGGTGTCCCGGGTGCGGGCGGCGAGCCGGCGCCGGCCGGTGAGGATCACGAGCAGGAGCAGGACGCCGATGACGACCCAGATCCCGACCGCGACGGGCATGGGGAGGTTCATCGTGCGCCTCCCCGCTGGGCTGCCGGCGCAGCGGCGGGCTCGACGGGCGCGCCGTCGAGCACGGTCGCGCGGCCGCGCAGGAACGTCGCCACCACGCGGCCGGGCAGCTCGCGGCCGGCGAAGGGCGTGTTGCCGCTCGCGGTGGCCTGGGCGGCGCCGTCGACCGTCCGCGAGGCAGCCGGGTCGACCAGCGTGAGGTTGGCGGGCTCCCCGACCTCGACCGGCCGGCCGTGGTCCGCGACCCGGCCGATCCGGGCGGGGTTGGTCGACAGGACGCGCGCGACGTCGGCCCAGCTGAGCCGGCCGGTGTCGACCATGGTCTGCTGCACGACCGACAGGGCCGTCTCCAGCCCGGTCATGCCGAACGCGGCGGCGCCCCACTCGCAGTCCTTGTCCTCGCGGGTGTGCGGGGCGTGGTCCGTGGCGACGATGTCGATCGTGCCGTCGGCCAGGCCCTGGCGCACGGCCTCGACGTCCTCGGCGGTGCGCAGCGGCGGGTTCACCTTGTACGTGGGGTCGTAGGTGCGGGCGAGCTCGTCCGTGAGGATCAGGTGGTGCGGCGTCACCTCTGCGGTGACGTCGATGCCGCGGCCCTTGGCCCAGCGGACGATCTCGACCGAGCCGGCGGTCGACAGGTGGCAGACGTGGAGGCGCGAGCCGACGTGCTCGGCGAGCAGCACGTCGCGGGCGATGATCGCCTCCTCGGCGACCGCCGGCCATCCGGCCAGGCCGATCTCGGCCGACACGACGCCCTCGTTCATCTGGGCGCCCTCGGTGAGGCGCGGCTCTTGCGCGTGCTGCGCGACGACGCCGTCGAACGCCTTGACGTACTCCAGCGCGCGGCGCATGAGGATCGGGTCGTGCACGCACTTGCCGTCGTCGGAGAAGACCCGGACGCGAGCCGCGGAGTCCGCCATCGCGCCGAGCTCGGCGAGACGCTCGCCCCCCAGGCCCACGGTGACGGCCCCGACCGGGTGCACGTCGACCCAGCCGGCCTCCTGACCCAGGCGCCACACCTGCTCGACGACGCCGGCGGTGTCGGCGACGGGCGACGTGTTGGCCATGGCGTGCACGGCGGTGAAGCCGCCCACCGCGGCCGCGCGGGTGCCGGACGCGACCGTCTCGGCGTCCTCGCGGCCCGGCTCGCGCAGGTGGGTGTGCAGGTCGACCAGCCCAGGCAGGAGCACGTGCCCGTCGGCCGCGATCTCGACGACGTCGTCGCCGGCGGGCACGTCCACGGCACCCGGGGCGGCGACCTGGGTGATCACGCCGTCCGCGAGGACGACGTCGGCGGGCTCGCCGCCGAGGGGACGGGCCCCGCGCAGCACATAGGTCGTGGTCACAGGGCGGTCCCTTCGGTGGTGCTCGAGACAGGGGCGGGCAGGGAGGCGGGCACCGCGGCCGACGAGGCGGTGCCGGACAGCAGCAGGTAGAGCGAGGCCATGCGCACGGCGACGCCGTTCGCGACCTGCTCCACGATGACGGCGCGGTCGGAGTCGGCCGCCTCGGCGGAGATCTCCAGCCCGCGGTTCATCGGGCCAGGGTGCATGACGATCGAGTGCGCGGGCAGCAGCGCCAGGCGGCGGCCGTCGAGGCCGAAGTAGCGGGTGTACTCCAGCGGGCTCGGGAAGAACGCCCCCGCTCCCCCGGACATCCGCTCGCGCTGCACGCGGAGCATCATCACGGCGTCGGGCTGCCAGTCGGCGAGCGTGGCGTCCAGGTCGTAGGACGTGCGGCACGGCCAGGACTCGACCCCGACCGGCAGCAGCGTGGGCGGCGACACGAGCGTCACCTCGGCGCCCAGCGTGCGCAGCAGCCACACGTTGGCCCGGGCGACGCGCGAGTGGAGGACGTCGCCCACGATCGCGACCTTCACGCCCGCCAGGTCGGCGCCGACGCCGTCGTCGCCCCCTCGGCGCAGCCCGCCGCCGTGACCGCCGAGGTGCCGGCGGATCGTGTAGGCGTCGAGCAGCGCCTGCGTGGGGTGCATGTGCGTGCCGTCGCCGGCGTTGAGCACGGCCGCGTCGAGCCAGCCCGCGTGCGCGAGCTGGTACGGGGCGCCCGAGGCCCAGTGGCGGACCACCACGGCGTCGGCGCCCATCGCGTGCAGGGTGAGCGCGGTGTCCTTGAGGGACTCGCCCTTGGAGACGCTCGACCCCTTGGCCGAGAAGTTGATGACGTCCGCGGACAGCCTCTTGGCGGCCGTCTCGAACGAGATGCGGGTGCGGGTGGAGTCCTCGAAGAAGAGGTTCACCACGGTGCGGCCGCGCAGCGTCGGCAGCTTCTTGATCTCGCGGGACTGCGTCGCGGCCATCTGCGCGGCGGTGTCGAGGAGCTCGATCGCCTCGTCCTTGGCCAGGTCGGCGGTGGAGAGCAGGTGCCTCATCGCTCGTCCCCCTCGCCCGGGGCCGCGGCGCCGGGCTCGCGCCCGCTGATCACCACGGCGTCGGAGCCGTCCACCTCCGCGAGCAGCACGCGCACCCGCTCCGTCTGGGCGGTCGGGAGGTTCTTGCCCACGAAGTCGGGTCGGATCGGCAGCTCGCGGTGCCCGCGGTCCACCAGGCAGGCGAGACGCACGGCCTGCGGGCGGCCGAGGTCGCCGATGGCGTCGAGCGCGGCGCGGATCGTGCGGCCGGAGAAGAGGACGTCGTCGACGAGGACGACGGTCTTGCCCTCGATCCCCGCGGCGGGCAGCCGGGTGACGCCGACCGCGCGGGTGGGCTGGCGGCGCAGGTCGTCGCGGTACATCGTGACGTCCAGCTCGCCGAGGTCGCGCTCCGGGTCGAAGGCGGGGTCGATGCTCGCGAGCCGCTGCGCGAGGCGGGCGGCGAGGGTGACCCCGCGGGTCGGGATGCCGAGCAGGACGACGTCCTGGGCTCCCTTGGCGCGCTCGACGATCTCGTGCGCGATGCGGGTGAGGGCGCGGGCGACGTCGCTCGCGCCGAGCACGACGGTCCCTTCGGGGACGTCGCGCGGATCGGGTGTTCCGGGCATGCCGGTGCCAGCAGTCACTGGCGACCTCCTTCTCCGCCTCACGGGACGGTGTTAAAGGGTGTCGGTTCTCCTGCCCCTCGGGAGGCTGTCCCGGGGTGTCGTTCTGACGCCCTCCACCCTATCCCGTCGCCCCCGCACCGCCCGTGAGCGTGCCCACGATGCGGGCGCGGCGTACGTCACACGGCCGGCACGCCTGGCGCCGGAACGCACCACAGGCGGCGGCGCACGCATCCAGGCCCGGATGCGTGCGCCACCGCCTGTTCGGCGACGGGCCGGCGTCAGATGAGCAGCGTCGGCTTGATGTCGACGAGCCGGCCCAGCAGGCCGTTGACGAACGACGGCGAGTCGTCCGTCGAGAGCTGCCCGGCGAGGTCGACCGCCTCGTCCACCGCGACGGCGTCGGGGACGTCGTCGTTGTACAGCAGCTCCCAGGTGCCGATCCGCAGCAGTGCGCGGTCGACCGCGGGCATCCGCTCCACCGTCCACCCCTGGGAGTAGGTGGCCAGCAGCTCGTCGATGCGCTCGCGGTGGGCGGCGACGCCCTCGACGAGGTCGACGGTGTACTGCGGCACGGCGGCCTCGGTGTGCGGCTCGATCACCCGGTCCGCGACGAGCACCTGCGGGTCGATCCCGCGCTGCTCCGCCTCGAAGAGGATGTCGACGGCGCGCTTGCGCGCCTTGGTGCGTGCACCCATGTCAGCAGGCGCCCGTCAGTCGTTCACGCGGCCCAGGTACGACCCGTCACGCGTGTCGACCTTGACCTTGGTGCCCTGCTCGAGGAACAGCGGGACCTGGATCTCCGCGCCCGTCTCGAGCGTGGCCGGCTTGGTGCCGCCGGTGGAGCGGTCGCCCTGCAGGCCCGGCTCCGTGTAGGTGATCTCGAGGACCACGGACGACGGGAGCTCGACGTACAGCGGCGTGCCGTCGTTGGACGCGACCATGATGTTCATGCCCTCGAGCATGTAGTTGCTCGCGTCGCCGACGGTGGCGCCGGGCACGGTGATCTGGTCGTACGTGTCGGTGTCCATGAACACGTAGTCGGCGCCGTCCATGTACAGGTACTGGAAGTCGCGGCGGTCCACGTTCGCGGTCTCGATCTTGGTGCCCGCGTTGAAGGTCTTGTCGACCGTCTTGCCGGACACGACGTTCTTCATCTTGGTGCGGACGAACGCGCCACCCTTGCCCGGCTTGACGTGCTGGAACTCGATGATCGTCCAGAGCTGACCGTCGATGCGGAGCACGGTGCCGTTCTTGATGTCGTTGGAGGTAGCCACGTTTCTTGTTCGTCCTCGGGGTCGGGTACGGAGCGGATGACAGCGGATGTCTGCGAGAGTCGACGTGCCGGGCCGCAGAGGGCCCGGAACATTCTACAGCGCGACCAGCAGCACGTGCCCCGCGACACCGAGGGCGGCCGACCAGGCGAGCGACGCCAGCGTGCCCACGACGAACCGCTCGCTCGCGACCGGGTGCTCGCGCAGCTCAGGGAACCGGCCGAGCCCCTTGACCGCGACGACCACGGCCACGCCCTC
The DNA here is from genome assembly GCF_042264825.1 of Isoptericola sp. NPDC056134. Taxonomy (NCBI): domain Bacteria; kingdom Bacillati; phylum Actinomycetota; class Actinomycetes; order Micrococcales; family Promicromonosporaceae; genus Isoptericola; species Isoptericola sp. NPDC056134. Next base: position 87,848 of record NZ_JBHJVM010000009.1, on the reverse strand, counting down.
CGGGTAGCCGGCGAGCAGCGAGCCCGTGACGCACAGCCGCTCGAGCAGGCCGATCCAGGTGCCGCCGCGCAGCACGGCGACCGCCTCCGCCGCCGCCTGGGGCTCGCGCTCGGCGTGCCGGAGCACCCAGGGCACGAGCCAGGCACCGCCGCCCACGCTCGCGGCCAGGCCCACGACCCACACCGCGACGTCCGCCGCGACCGCTCCGAAGCTCACCGCGCGTGCCCCTCTCCTGCCTCGTCGTCCGGTTCGTCGTCCGGTTCGTCGTCGGTGACATCGTCCCGGTCGGCGCCCGCCGCACGCAGCAGGCGCGCCGCCAGCGGCCGGGCGGCCGCGTCCTCGGCCCACAGCGCGGCACGCAACCGCTGGCTCACCGCCTGCTCGCTGACCCCCAGCGCCGCCGCCGAGGCCCGCTGCGGCGCCGGGCCTCGCTGTGCGACGAGCGTGTCGACGGCCTCCCACCCCGCCGCGGAACGGCGCGCGACGACGGCCCCGAGCAGGCGCAGGAGCGCCTGCGCGTCCGCGGAGACGGTCGCGCGCGGCTCCTCGTCCGGTCCCACCACGGCCAGGGGCACGCTGCCCCGCCCGCGCCGCTTCGCCCGGTCGACGGCCGCCCGTGCCCGCACGAACGCCGGCCCGGACGCCTCCCGCGACGCCGCGGGCAGCGGCCGGTCGACGGCACCCAGCCCGATCCCCACGGACCAGCCGCCGTCGCGCACGAGGTCGAGGACCAGGTCGACGGCCAGCGCGGCGCCGTCGTCGTCCGCGGCCAGCACGCCCTGCAGCTCGTCCCCGACCGTCCGGTCGAACGGCAGCACGACGCCGGACCTCCCGGCCGCTCGCGAGCCGACGATCGCGAGCGCCTCGGGCACGCGGTCGTGCCCCCGGGTGCTGCCCCGCTGGTCCGCCGTCACGACGATCATCACTCAAGGCTAAGCGCTTGTGCGATATGTATCAAGACTCTGCGCTTGACCTCTGTCAACCCTTGAACCTGGAGAGGACGAACTTCAGGGCTGAAGCTTGTGCGCAAGGGCGCTCAGCGCGAGCCGGTAGGAGTCGAAGCCGAAGCCCGCGACCGTCCCCGTCGCGATGCCGGCCACCACCGAGTAGTGCCGGAACGACTCGCGCGAGGCGGGGTTCGACAGGTGCACCTCGACGAGCAGGAGCCCGGAGGTCGTCACCTGGGCCGCGGCGTCGCGCAGCGCGTAGCTGTAGTGGGTGAACGCCGCAGGGTTGAGCACCACGTGCGCGCGGGCGTCCACGGCCTCGTGCAGCCAGCCCACGAGCTCGGACTCGTCGTCGGTCTGGCGCACGTCGACGGTGACGCCCAGCTCGCTCCCCCAGACGGCGGCCTCCCGCTCGAGGTCGGCCATGGACGCGTGGCCGTAGATCTCGGGCTCGCGCACGCCGAGCCGACCGAGGTTGGGACCGTTGAGGACGAGGACGTGAGTCATGGCCCGAGGGTACGGCGGCACCAGCGCCCCCGTCCCGGCCGTCCGCGGTCGCGGCACCACCGGAAGGGCACCGCCCTCGGACCCTGGCGTCGCTCCGGTCCGCTCACTCCGGGTCGTCGACGAGCAGCCGGCGCGGGCCGGGGCCGTCGTCCCCGAGGGCGTCGTGCGGGTTGGCGAGCACGCACCGGCTCAGGGACAGGCAGCCGCACCCGATGCAGTCGGCGAGGTCGTCGCGCAGTCGCTCGAGCTGCGCGATCCGCGCGTCGAGGTCGGTGCGCCAGGCCCTGGACAGGCGCTCCCAGTCGCGGACGTTCGGCGCGCGGTCGGCGGGCAGGGTCTCCAGCGCCTCGGCGATGCGCGCCAACGGGATGCCGACCCGCTGGGAGACCCGGATGAACGAGACCCGCCGCAGGACGTCACGCCGGTAGCGCCGCTGGTTGCCCGACGTGCGACGGCTGGCGATCAGGCCGCGCCGCTCGTAGAAGTGCAGCGCGGAGACGGCGACGCCGCTGCGCGCGGCCACCTCCCCGACGGTCAGCTCGACGTGGTCCCACGGGACCCTCTCGGTCGCGTGCTCCGGCACGATTCGTGTCCCTTCCCGCGCAGCGGCCTCTCGATCCTTGACCTCAACCATAGTTCAGGTCACAGCATGACGGCATGGACGCCATCCGCCACCACACCTACGGCCCGCCCGAGACCCTCGTCCTCGAGCAGGTCCCCGACCCCGTGCCCGGTCCAGGCCAGGTGCTCGTCGCCGCCCGCGTGCACGGCGTGCACCTGCTGGACACCACCCTCCGCCGGGGCGAGGCCACCGGCCCCCTGCCCGCGCCGCGCCTCCCCGCGATCCCCGGACGCGAGGTCGCCGGCACGGTGGTCGCCGTCGGCCCGGGCGTCGGGGACGGCTGGCTCGGGGCCCGCGTCGCCGCCCACCTGGGCGCCACGCCCGACGGCGGCGGGTACGCCCGTCTCGCCGTCGCGCCCGTCGACACCCTCCACCGCCTCCCCGACCGTCTCGACCTCGCCGACGCCGTCGCGATGATCGGCACCGGCCGGATGGCGCTCATGGCGCTGGAGGTCGCGCGGCCCGGGCCGGACGACGTCGTGGTGATCACCGCCGCGGCCGGCGGGCTCGGCTCGCTGTTCGTGCAGTCGGCCCTCGCCGCGGGCGCCCGGGTGCTCGCGCTGGCCGGGGGCCCGCGCAAGGTCCGGGCCGTGCGCGGCCTCGCGCCCGACGCCGGGCAGTCGCTCGCCGCCGTCGACGTCGCGGCGCCGTCCTGGCCGCAGGACGCGCGTGCCGCGCTCGGGCGCCTGCGGGCGCCCGCCGCGACGCTGCTGATCGACGGCGTCGGCGGGGACCTCGGCGCCGACGCCGCCGCGCTGCTCGGCCCGGGCGGGCGGCTCGTCGTGCAGGGCTGGGCCTCCGGGAGCCCGAACCCCGTGACCGCGAGCGCCGTCACGCCGGACGGGCATCCGGTCGAGGTGCGCGCCGTCGTCGGCCCGGGCGCGCCCGCGTTCGGCGACCTCCGCGACTACCAGCGGCGAGCCCTGGAGCGGGCCGCGTCGCGCGAGTGGCGCGTGCTCACCCACCGGGTGGCGTTCGCGGAGGCCGCGCGGGCCCACCGGGAGCTCGAGGAGCGCCGCACGGTCGGCAAGGTGGTGCTCGGGTGACCGGCGCGTCGGCCGGGGGTGCGGCGGACGGGTCGCGCGGCGGGCTGCTGGCCGAGCGGGCGCAGCGCACGGTGCTGATCGGCATGGTGGCGTACGTCGCGCTGGGGGCGTTCGAGTCCCTGGCGGTCTCGACGGCGATGCCGACGGTGGCCGCCGAGCTGGACGGCCTGCGCCTGTACACACTCGCGTTCGCGACGGGCTCCGCCGCGGGCGTGGTGGGGATGCTCGTCGCGGGCCGGTGGACGGACCGGCGAGGTCCGACACCGCCGCTGCTGGCCGGGATCTCGCTGTTCCTCGTGGGGCTGCTCGTCGCGGGGCTGGCGCCGAGCATGCCCGTGCTCCTGGCCGGCCGCACCGTGCAGGGCGCGGGCAGCGGCATCGAGGGGGTCGCGATCTTCGTGCTGGTGGCGCGCGTGTTCCCCGAGGCGCGACGACCGAAGGTCTTCGCGTGGTTCGCCGCCGCGTGGGTGGTGCCCGGCGTGGTGGGACCGCTGCTCGCCGGGGCGATGACGCAGTACCTCGGGTGGCGGTGGGTGTTCCTCGCCGTGCCCGTGCTGGCCGTGCCCGCCCTGCTGACCCTGCGGCCGGCGCTCGCGGCCGGCCGGACCGGCCCTCACGGACCGGTCGCCGACGGCGGGGACACCACGCCGTGGCGGGACGTCGCGGGACAGGTGCTGCGCGGTGCACGCGGGCTGGGGACGGTCGTGCTGGTGCGGGCGCTCGTGGCCGCCGCGTTCGTGGGGGCGCAGGTGCTGCTGCCGCTCGCGCTCACCCGCGAGCGGGGTCTCGCCCCGGCGCTCGCCGGGGCCGTCCTCACGCTCCACGTGCTCGGCTGGTCGGCGGGGTCGTGGGCGCGCGGGCGCGGCGGCCCGTCGCACGCGGGCTTCCTCCGCGTCGGCTGCGCGTCCCTCGCGCTGGGGACCGCGGGCGTGGCCCTGCTGGTCGTCCCGGGCGTGCCGGTGGTCGCCGCGGCCGCGCCGTGGGTGCTGAGCGGGCTCGGGATGGGGCTGGTGTTCCCCACCCTCAACCTGCTCGTCCTCGAGCTCGCGCCGTCCTCGGCGCAGGGCGTGTCCATGTCGGTGCTCCAGGTGGCGGACGCGACGGCCTCCGCGCTCGCGCTCACCGGCACGGGCGCGCTGCTGTGGGCCCTGCACGACCGGGTCGGCGCGGCCGCCTACGCGGTGTGTCTCGGCCTCGCGGCGGCGCTCGCGCTCACGGCGACCGCCCTGGTGGGCCGCACCCGGCCCGCCGCCGGCGCGCGCTCCGTCACGAATTCCGTCGACTTCCCGTCGGGTGTACGGGATGCTGCCGATGAGGATGCGATCCCCGCCCGGTCCTCCTGAGTGCACCGTCCTGGGCGAGCGTCCGCGCGCCCTTCCGCACGAACCGGGCCGGCACCTCGGCCCGCTCCCCCGCACCGTCGTCCCGACGAGGAGCCACGATGTCCCAGCCGTCGAGTCCCCCCACGTCCCCCGCCGTACCTGTCGGCGCGCTCCGCGCCGCCCTCGGCGACGGCTCGCCCGTCGTCGCCCCCGACGACGCCGGCTACGGCGCCGCCCGGGCCATCGAGCCGGGCGGTGTCGAGCAGCGCCCGGTGGCCGTCGTCCGGCCCGCCGACGCCGATGCCGTGGCGCGGGCCGTGCGCGTCGCGCGCGACGCGGGCGCCGAGGTCTCCGTCCGGTCCGGCGGGCACTCCGTGTTCGGGCTGGGCGCCGCGGACGGCGCCGTCACCCTGGACCTCCGCGGCCTCGACGCCGTCGAGATCGACGTCGGCGGGCGCTCCGCCTGGGCCGGCGGCGGCATCACCGCCGGCGCGTACTCGCGCGCCGCCGGCGAGCACGGCCTCGCGACCCCGTTCGGCGACACCGGCACGGTCGGTGTCGGGGGCATCACGCTGGGCGGCGGCATCGGGCTGCTGTCGCGCTCGCTCGGCATGACCGTCGACAGTCTCCTCGGCGCGGAGGTCGTGACCGCCGACGGCGAGGTCGTACGCACCGACGCCGACCGCGAGCCCGACCTGTTCTGGGCGCTGCGCGGCGGCGGGGGCAACTTCGGCGTCGTGACGCGGTTCCGGTTCGCCCTGCACGAGGTGTCCCAGGTGGTCGGCGGCGTGCTCCTCATGCCGGCCACGCCCGAGAGCGTGGCCGGGGTGATCGCGGCCGCGGACGCCGCGCCGCCGGAGCTGACGATGGTCGTCATGGTCATGCCGGCGCCCCCGATGCCGATGATCCCTGCGGAGTGGCACGGGCGCCTCGTGGTCATGGCCAACGCCTGCTGGTCCGGCGACCTGGACCGTGCGGACGCGGCCCTGGCCCCCCTGCGCGACGTCGCCGCCCGTGCCGGCGGCGCCCTGCTGGACGGCCTGCGCGCCGCGCCGTACCCCAGCCTGCTCGAGGGCGGCCCCGAGGGCGGCCCGCTCGTCGCGACGGGGCGCACCTTCTTCGCCGACGGGCTGGACGAGGCCGCCGCGGCCCACCTCCTGGAGCAGCTGGAGGGCTCCGACGCGCTGATGCGTGCCGCCCAGCTGCGCGTGCTCGGCGGCGCGGTGGCGGACGTCCCCGCCGACGCGACGGCCTACGCCCACCGCGGGGCACGCCTGGTGGGCAACGTCGCGGCGGTCGCCCGCGACGCGGCCGGCGCCGCCGGGTACCGGCCCTGGGTGGACGCGCTGGCCGACCGGCTGCGCGGCGCAGACGGCGCGTACGTGAACTTCAGCCTCGACGGCGGGATCGACGTCGCGCAGGCCGCCTACCCCGGCGCCACCTGGGACCGGCTGCGCGACGTCAAGCGCCGGTACGACCCGCAGAACCTGTTCCGTGGCAACGTCAACGTGCCACCGGCGTAAGGAAGGACGGCGAGGAGGGCGAGGGCGACGGTCAGCCGGCCCGCGCGTCGATCTCGTCGCGGCGCGCGAGCACGAGCCGGTCGACGACGTCGTCCGGAAGCGGCGAGTCGGGCTGGAACGAGACCGAGCCCTTGGTGGTGCGGAACCCGTCCAGGTGGCCCGCGAGCGCCGCGACGACGTCCGGGCTGAACGGGTAGAGGCCCACGTGCGTGCGCGTCACCATGGCGCTGACCAGGGGGCTGCCGCGGTAGCGCAGCGCCGGCATGCCGTAGCTGCGGCCCTCCTCGACGTCGGGCACCAGGGCCCGCGCCCGCTCGTAGACGCGCGCGACGGCGGCGCGCTCCGGTCCGGACAGGGTGGCCAGGTAGTCCTCGACGTCTCCCACGGGTCCATCGTGCGGCCCGCTGTCACGTCGCGCCACGCCACGTCGTCGGCAGTGCGGGGCGGATCGCCCGCCCCGCGGAAGGATGGGCAGCATGCCACGCACCGACACCCCCGCCCGACGACGCGCCGGGCGCGCACCCGACGGTGCCGTCGACCTCGAGGACCTGCGCCGGGTGGCGTTCGGCGCCGCGTACCGGATGCTCGGCAGCGTCACCGAGGCGGAGGACGTCGCCCAGGAGGCCATGCTGCGCGTGGCCCCGGTCGGGATGGTGGACCCGGTGGTGGTGAACCCGGCCGCGTACACCACGACGGTCGCGACGCGGATCGCGCTGGACGTGCTGCGCTCGGCGCGGGTGCGCCGCGAGTCGTACGTCGGCGAGTGGGTGCCCGAGCCGCTGGTCGGGGACGTCGTCGCCGCCGGGTCGGCGGGCCGGGAGGCCGCCGCGCACGCCGAGCTCGCCGACGACCTGTCCACGGCGTTCCTCGTGCTGCTGGAGACCCTCACCCCGGCGGAGCGGGCCGCGTTCCTGCTGCACGACGTGTTCGGCTATCCCCACCGGGAGTCGGCCCAGGTGATCGGGACGACGGAGCTGGCGGCGCGGCAGCTCGCGTCCCGGGCGCGGAGGCGCGTGGCGGCGCGGCAGGACGCCGCGACGGACGTGCGTCCCGTCCGGTCCGGGTCGCCCGACCCGCACGCGGAGGAGCTGGTGCGGCGGTTCATCGCGGCGACCGAGGAGGGCGACGTCGACGCGCTGGTGGAGCTGCTGGCCGACGACGTCGCGCTCACCGGCGACAGCGGCGGCAACGTGCCCGTGGGGCTGGCGGTGTCGCGCCCGGTGTCGGGCAACGTGGCGGTGGCCAGGCTGCTGTCGGGCTTCGCCAGGCGGGGCGCGCCGGCGCGCATCGAGGCGACCGTGGTCAACGGCAGCCCGGGCATGATCGCGTACGCCGACGACTCGGTGGGCGGCGGCGTCATCGGCACGTACGCCCTGCAGTTCTCCGGCGGCCGCATTTCCCGGATCGACGGCGTCATCAACCCGGAGAAGCTGCAGCACCTGGCCCCGCTGGCCGACCTGGAGGCGGTCGCCGCCGAGATCAGGGCCGCGGGGCGGCGCCGTCGGGACGCGCAGGCTCCCGACGGCCCACCGTCACCTTGAGCATGAGCACCAGTCCCACGAGGATCACGGCGACGATGCCCAGGGTGCCCCAGATGGTGGCGCCGGTGAGCGCGATGAGCAGCGTCCACATCGAGGGGGCGAGGAACGACACCGCGCGTCCTGTCGTGGCGTAGAGGCCGAAGATCTCGGACTCGCGCCCGGCGGGCGCCACGCGGGCCAGCAGGGAGCGGGACGCGGCCTGCGCGGGGCCGACGAAGCAGGTCAGCGCCAGCCCCGCCACCCAGAACACCACGGACCCGAACGAGTGCAGCGCGACGACCAGCAGCCCGCACGCCACGAGCCCGGTGAGCGAGCCGATGATCACCGCGCGGGGCCCGAACCGGTCGTCCAGGCGCCCGGCGACGATCGTGCTGAGGCCGGCGAGCAGGTTGGCGGCGATGCCGAACGCGATCACCGCGTCGTCGCTGAACCGGAACGACACCGCGGCGATGACGGCGCCGAACGTGAACACGGCGGACAGCCCGTCGCGGTAGACGGCGCTCGCGAGCAAGAACCAGAAGGTCGGCCGCTCGTGCCGGTACAGGGCGACCACGTCGCGCACCAGGACGACGTAGCCGGCGAAGAACCCGACGCGTGGCCGGTCCTCGGCCGGCGGCGCCTCGGGCACGTACCGGAACAGCGGCCAGGCGAAGGCCACGGCCCACAGGGCGCAGCCGAGCGCGATGACCCGGTACGCCAGGCCGTCGTCGGTCGGCATGCCCCACCAGTCGAAGGTCTGCGCCACCACGACGAGGACGAGCGCGACGATCCCGCCCAGGTACCCCAGCCCCCACCCGAGGCCGGACACCCGCCCCACGGTGGCGCGCGTGGACACCTGCACGAGCATCGCGTTGTAGTTCACGCCGGCGATCTCGCTCGCCACGCTGCCGAGGGACACCAGGGCGGCGCCGAGCACGAACCAGGCCGGGTCGGCGCGCACCGCGAACAGGGCCGCCATGGCCAGGACCATGACCAGGGTCGCGCCGCCCACCCAGGCCTTGCGGCGCCCCTCGACGTCGGCGCGCCGCCCCAGCACGGGCGCGAGGAGCGCCACGAGCAGCCCGCCGATCGTGATCCAGAGGCCCAGCCCGCTGGTGAGCCCGGCCAGGGCGCGCTCGTGCACCGGGTCGGTCGCGGGCAGCGCTGCCACCTCCGGCGTCAGGAAGGCGTCGCTCGTGAGGTACAGCGCCGTGAAGACGAACGTGACGATCACGGTGTTGAACGGCTGCGTCGCCCAGTCCCACATCGCCCACGAGACGACCTGACGGCGCGGCACCGGCGCCCCCGCGACGTCCGACCCCGCCGCGCCGTCGTGCAGCGGGCCGTGAGGCGGGCTGTGCGGCGACCCGTGCGGGGCGGCGGGCGCGGCGTCGGGTACGGGTTCCGGCACCGCCGGTCGGTCGCTCATGAGGCGCAGTCTGCCCGACACGGGGGCCCGGCGGGAGGGGCACGTCGCAGCGCGGTCGACGGCGCGCCGCGGCCGGCCCCCGCGGATACGATCGCGCCGTGCACGCTCCCGCCCCGCGACCACCTCGGCACCCCGGTCCCGCCGGGCGGTGGCAGCCCGACCGGCTCCTCGGCCCCGGCTTCGAGGAGCGGCCGCTCGGCCCCGCCACCCTGGTGCGGGCCGTCGACCGACCGGAGCGTCCCCACGCCGTCGTGCTGCACGTGCACGGGTACAACGACCACTTCTTCCAGGCGCACCTCGCGCGGGCGTTCGTCGACGGCGGCCTGGCGTTCCACGCCGTCGACCTGCGCCGCGCGGGGCGCTCCCTGCTCGACAGCGACTCCGACACCGACCTCGCCGCCGGCCCGGGGGCCGGCGACCCGCTGCCCCCGCACTACGTCGCGAGCCTGCGCGAGGCGGGCGCCGACCTGTCCGCCGCGGCGCACGCCGTCCGGGAGCTCGAGCCCGGGCTGCCGCTCGTGGTGCACGCGCACTCGACGGGCGGCCTGAGCGCGGCGCTGTGGGCGCACGCCGTCCGGCACGACCCGGCGCACGGGCCCGACCTCCTGGTGCTGAACTCGCCCTTCTTCTCCCTCAGCGGCTCGCGCCTCGCGGACGCGGGCCGCTCCGCGGTGCTCGAGGTGCTGGGGCGGCGTCGCCCGCTGGCCGTCGTCAGTGCGAACCCGTCGGTGTACGCCGCGGCCCAGCACGCCTCCCGCGGCGGCCGGTGGGACTTCGACACCACGCTCAAGCGCCCCGAAGGGCTCCCGGCGCGCGCGGGCTGGCTCCGCACGGTCACGCGGGCGCAGGCCCGCCTGGCCCGCGGCCTCGCCGTCCCCGGGCCGGTCCTGGTCGCGCGCAGCGACTCCTCCGGCCCCGACCGGCCCGACAACCCGCGCCTCGACGCGCAGGACACCGTGCTCGACGTCGGGCGGATCGCGGCCCTGACGCCCCGGGTCGGGCCCGACACGGCGCCGCTGGTCGTGCCCGGCGGCGTGCACGACCTCTCCCTGTCCGCCGACGCCCCCCGCCGGGCCTACCTCGACGGCGTCCTGGCGTGGCTCGACGCCCGTCTGCCGGACGTCCGTCCCCCGGGCGTCGAGCCACCTCGCGCCGTCACCGACGGCGCGGCCGTCGACACGCTCGAGGACCAGGAGCAGCCGTGAGACCGACCCCCGCGCACCCGTACCTCGACCCCCGCGGCGCCGACGGCGCACCGCTGCCCGTCCTCGCTCTGGCGCACCGCGGCTTCTCGCACGGCCGGGAGAACCTGGAGAACTCCCTCGCCGCGTTCGCCGCCGCGGTCGACCTGAGCTTCCGCTACGTCGAGACCGACGCGCACGGCACCTCCGACGGCGTCGCCGTCGCCCTGCACGACGCCTCCCTCGACCGCACCACCGACGCCACCGGCCGCGTGGCCGACCTGCCGTGGTCGGTCGTGCGGCACGCGCGCATCGGCGGCAGCGAGCCCGTGCCCCGCCTCGACGAGGTGCTCGGCACCTGGCCCGACCTGCGCGTGAACGTCGACGTCAAGGAGGACTCCGGGGTCGGGCCCACGGCCGCCGCGATCGAGCGCACGGGCGCGCACGACCGGGTCTGCGTCACGTCGTTCGACGTCGGGCGCCGCCGCGCGACCCTCGCCCGCCTGACCCGCCCGGTCGCGACGTCGGCCGGCCGCCGCGAGGTGGCGGGCTTCCTCGCCGGCGCCCGTCTCCGGGTGGACGCACTCGCCCGCCGCGCCCTGCGCGACGTGGACGCCCTGCAGGTCCCCGTCTCCGAGGGCCGCGTGCCCGTGGTCGACGCGAGGACGGTCGCCGCCGCCCACCGCGCCGGGCGGCAGGTGCACGTGTGGACGATCAACACCCCCGGGGAGATGGGCCGCCTCCTCGACCTCGGCGTCGACGGCATCGTCACCGACCGCGCCGACCTGCTGCGCGACGTGCTCGTCGCGCGCGGCCTGTGGGCCTGAGCGTCCCGCCGGTCAGGCCCGCCCAGGGCCCGCGCCACCGCCGGACGGCGGCACCAGCTCGACGCCCCACGTCTCGCGCACCACGTCCCGCCCGTCAGACGTCAGCCGCAGCCCCCGCCCGCTCGTCCGCGCCACCCATCCGGCGTCGAGGAAGCGGGCGCCGACGGCGGCGCCGAGCGCACCGGCCAGGTGCACGCGGCGCTCGGTCCAGTCCAGGCAGGCCCGCGTCGTCGGGCGGCGGGCGGCGGCCGCGCCGTCCACGTCCACGCCGAGACCGCGCAGCCCGTGGGCGCCCGCGTCCGTAAGGGCGAGGACGTCGGGATCGTCCAGCCACCCCCGCGCGACGCACGCCTCGGCCAGCCCCACGCCGAGCCGGCCCGCGAGGTGGTCGTAGCAGAACCGGGCCGCCGCCAGCCGGTCGGCCTCCCGGCTGCGCCGCAGCCCCGCCACGGGCAGAGGGCCCGCCAGCGCGCCGAGCGCCTCCAGGGCGTCGGCCACGTCGGGTCCCGCGAGGGCGAAGTACCGGTGCCTGCCGCGGGCGCGGCCGGTCACCAGCCCAGCGGCGACGAGCACCGCCAGGTGCTCCGACGCAGCGGGGGCGCCCACGCCCGCCGCCCTCGCCAGCTCCCCGGCAGGGCGTGCCGTGCCGTCCATGAGGAGCCCGACCATCGCCGACCGCGCCGGCGCGGACAGCGCCCGCCCGACGTCGGTGAAGTCCCGGTCCCGCCCATCACCACCCATGACCCCGACGATACGGCGACGACGCTTCGGCGGACGCCGAAACGTCCCGGGTCTACGGTCGCCGCATGACCGCCTCTGACGCCCCCGCCCCGCAGGACCTCGAGGTCCACCTGCCCGGCACGCCCGGCGCCCTGGCCGACCTGGGCGAGACGCTCGGGCGCGCCGGCGTCAGCCTGGAGGGCGGCGGCGTGACCGGCCTCGACGGCGGCCGCGTCGCCCACTTCCTCGTCGACGACGGGCCCCGCGCGGTCGCCGCGCTGGTGGCGGCGGGCCTCGGGCCCGCGGTCGCCCGCGACGTCGTCACCACCCGCCTCGCCCAGGACCTCCCCGGGCAGATGGGCGCGTTCGCGCGCCGCCTCGCGGAGGCGGGCGTCGTGGTCCGGACCCTGTACAGCGACCACGACGGCAACCTCGTGCTGCTCGTCGCGGACGACGACCTCCCGGCATGCCGGGACGTGGTGCGCGCGTGGGACGCCGACCGCGAGTCCGCGCGCACGGCCGGCGGGACGGCCGGCTACCGCTAGAGCCCGAGCTGGACCGTCACGCCGGGCCGGCCGGCCGGCGGCTCCTTCGAGATCTCCGCGTACGCCGCGGCGAGCAGGGTCGGGTCCGGCCCCTCGAGGCGCGTCGGCTTCGCGACGTCGTCCAGCACGACGAAGCGCAGCAGGTTCCCGCGCGTCTTCTTGTCCCGCTGCATGGCGGCGAGGAGCTTGTCCCAGCGGTCGCCGCGGTAGGTGGTCGGCAGGCCGAGCGAGTCGAGGATCGACCGGTGCCGGTCCACGACGGCGTCGTCGAGCTTGCCGCCGAGCCGGGCGAGCTCGGCCGCGAAGACCATCCCGACCGCGACCGCGGCGCCGTGCCGCAGCTGGTAGCGCTCGGTGAGCTCGATCGCGTGCCCCAGGGTGTGCCCGTAGTTGAGGATCTCCCGCAGCCCCTGCTCCGTGAGGTCCTCCCCCACCACGCGGGCCTTGACGCGCACCGACCGTTCGATGAGCTCGGTCAGCACGGCCCAGGTCTCGGGCGAGGCGTCCGAACCCTTCCACTCCCGGAGCTCGTCGGCGTGCTCCTCGACGAGCTCGAGGATGCGCGGGTCGGCGATGAAGCCCGTCTTGACGACCTCCGCCATGCCGGCGACGAGGTCCCAGCGGTCGAGGGTCTCCAGGGCCGCCAGGTCGCACAGCACCCCGGCGGGCGGGTGGAAGGCGCCCACGAGGTTCTTGCCCTCGGCCGTGTTGATGCCCGTCTTGCCGCCCACGGCGGCGTCGACCATCGCGAGCAGCGTGGTCGGCACGTGCACGACCTTGATCCCCCGCAGCCACGTGGCCGCGACGAACCCTGCCAGGTCGGTCGTCGCGCCGCCGCCGACGGAGACGATCGCGTCCGAGCGCGTGAAGTCGGCCTGCCCCAGCACCTGCCAGCAGAACGCCGCCACCTGGGCGGTCTTCTGCTCCTCGGCGTCCGGGAGCTCGACGGCGAACGCCTCGTAGCCCTGCGCGACGAGGTCCTCGCGCACGGCCTCGCCGGTGGCCTGCAGCGACGCGGGATGCATGACCAGCACCCGCCGCACCCCGTCCCCGAGCAGGCCCGGCAGCTCGCCGAGCAGGTGTCGTCCGACGACGACGTCGTAGGACGGGGCTTCGTTCGTGCTGCCCTGCACGGTCACGCGGACCGTCATGACTGGACCTCCTGTGCCGATGTGCCCGCGGCCGCGTCGTGCTGCGCCGCGCCTTGCTGTGCCGAGCCGCCCGTCACCCCGGCGTGCACCTGCGCGGCGACCTCGTGCGCGGGACGCTCGTCGGAGACCACGTGCACCGTGGCGAGGCGCTCGTAGGTGGGCCGACGCGCCTGCATCAGCTCGACCCACCGCGCCCGCGGGTTGCCCACGAGCAACGGACGGGACTGGTTGAAGCCGACGCGGGGCGCGGCGTGCGCGAGGGAGACGTCCAGGAAGACGACGGTGCCGCCGCCCGCGACGTAGCCCTCGAGCGCCCGCTGGGTGTGCTCGTCCATGATCGCGCCGCCGCCGAGCGCGAGGACGCCGGGGTGGCAGGCCAGGGCCGTGGTGACGGCCTCCCGCTCGAGCTCGCGGAACCGCGGCTCGCCGTCCTCCACGAAGATGTCGGCGACCGGCTTGCCCGCGGTGTCCTCGACGTCGGCGTCCGTGTCCCGGAACGCGACACCGAGCCGCTGCGCGAGCAGGCGGCCGACGGTCGTCTTGCCGCTGCCGGGCGGGCCGATGAGGACGGCGCGAGGGACGCCCGCGCTCATCGGAGTAGCTCGGGGATCGAGGCCAGGTACGACTCGGCGTTGCGCCGCACCTCGGCCACCGAGTCCCCGCCGAACTTCTCCACGACGGCCTGCGCCAGCTCGAGCGCCACCATCGCCTCCGCGACGACGGCGGCGGGCGGCACCGCGCACACGTCCGAGCGCTGGTGGTGGGCGGTGACGGCCTCGCCCGTCGCGACGTCGACCGTCGCCAGGGCGCGCGGCACGGTGGAGATCGGCTTCATCGCGGCGCGCACGCGCAGCACCTCGCCGTTCGACATGCCGCCCTCGATGCCGCCCGCACGGTTGGAGCGGCGGTGGATGTGGCCGTCGTCCCCGCGCTCGATCTCGTCGTGCGCGGCCGAGCCGCGGCGGCGGGCGGTGCGGAAGCCGTCGCCGACCTCCACGCCCTTGATCGCCTGGATGCCCATGAGCGCGCCCGCCAGCCGGGCGTCGAGGCGCCGGTCGCCCTGCACGTAGCTGCCGAGGCCGGTGGGCACGTCGTAGGCGAGCACCTCGACGACGCCGCCCAGCGTGTCGCCGTCCTTGCGGCACTCGTCGATCTCCGCGACCATCGCCGCGCTCGTCGTGGCGTCGAAGCAGCGCGCCGGGTCGGCGTCGAGGGCGGCGACGTCCTCGGGCGCGGGCAGGTCGGTGCCCTCGGGCACCTCGACCGGGCCGATCGCCACGACGTGCGACACCAGCCGGACGCCGACGGCCTGCTCGAGGAACTTCGCCGCGACCAGGCCCAGCGCGACGCGCGTCGCGGTCTCGCGCGCCGACGCCCGCTCGAGCACCGGTCGCGCGTCGTCGAACCCGTACTTGCGCATCCCGACGAGGTCGGCGTGGCCCGGGCGCGGCCGGGTGAGCGGACGGTTGCGCGCGATCTCCCGCTCGTCACCGGTGCCGGCGTCGACGAGCAGCGCCTCGCGGTCGACGGGGTCCGGCGACATGACGTCGGTCCACTTGGGCCACTCGGTGTTGCCGATCTCGAAGGCCAGCGGGCCGCCCTGCGTGATCCCGTGGCGCAGGCCGCCGAGGACGCGCACCGCGTCCTGCTCGAACTTCATCCGGGCGCCGCGGCCGTAGCCGAGCCGCCGGCGGGCGAGCGCGGCCTGGATGTCCGCGGTCACCACCTCGACGCCGGCGGGCAGTCCCTCCAGCACCCCCACGAGTGACGGACCGTGCGACTCCCCCGACGTCATCCAGCGCAGCATGCCTGCGATTCTTCCACGCTCGCGCCGCCGGTCCGTCCGGTGGTCAGCGGGCGGACGCGGGCGCCGTCAGGGCCCGGCCGAGCGCGTCGTCCATGGCCGCGACCGGGGCCGTGCGCCCGGTCATGAGGCGCACCTGCTCCACCGCCTGGTGCAGCAGCATCCGCTCGCCCCCGACGACGGTGCCGCCCGCGTCCGACCAGGCGGTCGACAGGGCGGTGGGACGCGGGTCGTAGACGACGTCGAGCAGCACGCCGGCGGGCGTGCCGCCGTGGGCGGCGAGCGCGGCCGCGACCGGGTCGGCGGCGTAGGCGGGCATGGTGGAGACGACGACGTCGGCGTCCCGCAGCGCGCCGAGCGACGCCGACGGGTCGAGCACCTCGAACCGCGGGGACACGCCCATGCGTGCCGCCGCCTCCTGCAGGCCCGCCGTCCGGCCGAGGGAGCGGACCAGGACGCGCGGCGTCGTGCAGCCGAGCTCGCCCAGCGCAGCCAGCGTGGACGCGGCCGTGGCGCCGCCGCCGAGGACGACGGCGCTCTGCGCGCCGGCGCCGGAACGCCCCTGGGCGGCGAACCCCTCGCGCAGCGCGGTGACCAGGCCGTAGACGTCGGTGTTCGTGCCCGTGAGCGTCACCCCGCACTGCGCGGGGCCGACGAGCACCGTGTTGACGGCGCCCACGGCCACGGCGAGCGGGTCGACGTGGTCCACGAGGTCCATGACCGCGTGCTTGAGCGGCATCGTGACGCTCAGTCCGGCCCAGCCGAGGTCCAGCCCTCGCACCAGTGCCGGGAGGTCCGCCACGGTCGTGTCGATCGCGGAGTACTCCCACCCCTCGAGGCCGAGGGCGTCGTACGCGGCGGTGTGCAGGACGGGCGAGAGGGAGTGCGCGACGGGGTGTCCCAGCACCGCCGCTCGTCGGGTGACCGTCATGTCAGCCGGCGTTCTCCGAGGCCCACTTCTGGTACTCGGCGCGGTACTCGAGGAACTCTTGGTAGTTGTCCGTGAACTTGGTCTCGCCGGTGTCCAGGTTCACCGTCACGTACCAGTTCCAGTCGCCCTCGGGCGGGTCGAGGACGGCCTCGACCGACGGCCGACCCGGGTTGGCGATCGGCGTGGGCGGGAGCCCGGTGTTCTTGCGGGAGTTGTACGGATCGCTCGCGTCTGCGAACTCCGACTTCGTGATCTCGTCCGCCGGCTTGCCGAGCCCGTAGGAGTTGATCGCGTCCAGGTACAGCGCCTCGTCGCGGTCCAGGCGGTTCTCGATCACGCGTGCGACCTCGCCCCGGTACCCGTCCGGCGCCTCCTTCTCGACCAACGACGCCTTGTTCAGGACGTCCTGCCAGTCGGACTTCTCGACCCCGAGCGACTCCAGCTCCTTCTTCGTCTGGTCCACCATCGCCGTGAGCAGGGTCGTGGCGTCGTCGCCCGGCTGCACGGTGTACGTCTTCGGGAACAGCCAGCCCTCGGCGTTGCCGTCGGCCTGCTTCGGCAGCCCGAACGACCCCGGGTCCTTCAGCGCCTTCTCGAGCTCCTTCGGCGTGATGTCCGTGACCGAGCCGACCTTGTCGACGACCTGCGCGACCGTGTACCCCTCGGGGATGGTCACGTTGGTCTGCAGCTTCTCGTTCTTCACCAGCGCGGCGACGGCGTCCGACGCCTTCATCTCGGCCTGCAGCTGGTAGGTGCCGGGCTGGATGCCGGCGGCGGCCGGGTTCTGGCCGAACGCGTCCGTGAACGCGCCGACGCTGGCCACGACGCCGGCCTCCTGCAGCACCGTGCCCATCTGGCCGCCGGTGGCCCCCTCGGGGATGACGACGTCGACGGGGTCCCCGCCCGGTCCCGGGTAGTCGTCGTTCTGCGAGCCGATGAAGGGCAGGTCGCCGACGAGCGAGTCCATGCGGTCCCAGAGCAGGTAGGCACCCGCGCCCACGAACGCGAGCACCACGACCAAGACCACCGCGGTGCGCTGCCTGCGGCGGCGCTTGCGCTTGGCGGCGGCCCTCCGGCCGGCGGCCGAGCGGCGCCGCGAGGGTGCCGCAGGCGCCTCCTGGAGGGCGGGGTGCTCGAAGAGGTCCGTCACGCCGGGTTCTTCCTTCTGACAGGGCCTGGGGTGGGCACGGTGGGTCGGGTGCTGCCGTCCGGGCTGGTCAGGCGCCCGGTCGCCGCAGCTCGACGAGCTCGCCGGCGCGCTCCCCCGCCGACCGCTCCACGTCGAGTGCAGATTGCAGAATGATAACGGCTGCGGCCTGGTCGACGACAGACCGGTGGGTCTTGGTGCGTCGCCCCGCCGACCGCAGCTGCGCGTGCGCCGTCACGGTCGTCATCCGCTCGTCCACCAGACGCACCTCGACGGGCGCGACGGCGGCCGCCAGCCGGGAGGCGAAGTCGCGCGCGTCCGCGGTGGCCGCGCCCTCCGCCCCGGACAGGTGCCGCGGCAGCCCGACGTACACGACCGCGGCGAACCGCTCCTCGGCCTCCGTCGCGATCCGCGCGACGTCGGGCGTCACCGTGGGCGCGCCGTCGGCGCCCGCGGGCACCTCCAGCACGCGAGGCACGGTCTCGACCGGCGTCGCGACGAGGCCGTCGGGGTCGCTGCCCGCCAGCCCGATGCGTGCCTTGCCGACGTCCACCCCGAGGCGCGCGCCCCGCGGCAGCCCGCGGGGCACGGCCGGCTCCGGCGACGGTCCCGTCACGCGCCCGCCTGGGCCGCGCGCACACCCTCGGACACGCCGGCCAGCGCGGCCGGCAGCGCCGACGCGTCGGTGCCGCCGCCCTGGGCCAGGTCCGGCTTGCCGCCGCCCCCGCCGCCCAGCGCCTTCGCGGCGACCTTGACGAAGTCGCCGGCCCGCAGGCCCGCGTCGCGCGCCCCGGCGTTCGTGCCGACGACCACCAGGGGACGGCCGCCCGCGACGCCCCCGACGGCGACGAGCACGGCCTCCGCGTCGCCCAGGCGCCCGCGCACGTCGAGCACGAGGGCGCGCAGGTCGTCGGCCGAGGCCACCTCGCCGGCGTCGTGCGCCACCACCCGCACGTCGCCGACGCGCTCCGCCTGCGCGGCGAGCGTGCCCGCCGCGGCGAGGATGCGGTCCTGGCGCAGGCCCGCCAGCTCCTTCTCGGTGTCCTTCAGGCGCGTGAGCAGCGAGCCCACGCGGTCGGCCAGCTCGTCCGGGCGCGCGCCCAGGAGGCCGGTGAGCTGGCCCACCAGGGCGTGCTCCTTGGCCTGGAAGCCGTACGCGCCGTCGCCCACGAGAGCGTCCACGCGGCGCACGCCGGAGCCGATCGAGGCCTCGCCGAGCAGCGCGACGCGACCCACCTCCCCGGTGGCCCTGACGTGCGTGCCGCCGCACAGCTCACGCGACCAGTCGCCGCCGATCGAGACGACGCGCACGGTGTCGCCGTACTTCTCGCCGAACAGCGCCATGGCACCCAGCTCGCGGGCGCGGGCGATCGGCATCGTCGCGTCCGTCACCTCGAGGTTCTCGGTGAGGCGCGCGTTGACCCGCTCCTCGATCTCGCCGAGGGCGTCCGCCGCCACCGGCGTCGGCGACCGGAAGTCGAAGCGCACGCGGCTCGGGGCGTTCTCCGAACCTGCCTGGGTGCGGTCCGGCCCGACCATCTCGTGCAGCGCCTTGTGGATCATGTGCGTGGCCGAGTGGGCGCGGCTGATCGCGACGCGACGCGCGACGTCGATCGTCGCGGTGCCGGGGTCGCCCAGCGCCACCGTGCCCTCGACCAGACGGCCGCGGTGCACGGACAGGCCCTTCACCGGGCGCTGCACGTCGTCGACCTCGATGGTCGCGCCGCCGTCGAGCACGATCGTGCCCTGGTCGGCGAGCTGGCCGCCGGCCTCCGCGTAGAAGGGCGTGCGGTCGAGGACGACCTCGACGTCGGCGGGCGCGGTCGCCGCGGGGGCGGGCACCCCGTCGACGAGCAGACCGGCCACCGTCACCGCGGACTCCGTGTCGGTGTACCCGAGGAACTCGACCGGCGCGGACAGCTCCTTGTTCAGGTGCTCGTACGAGCGGAGGTCGGCGTGGCCCGTCTTCTTCGCGAGCGCGTCGGCGCGGGCGCGCTGCTTCTGCTCCGCCATGAGGTCGCGGAACGCCTTCTCGTCCACCTGGACGCCCTGCTCGGCCGCCATCTCGAGCGTGAGGTCGATCGGGAAGCCGTACGTGTCGTGGAGCTGGAACGCCTCGGCGCCACCGAGCACCGGGGTGCCGCCGTCCGCTCCGTCCGAGGCCCGCGACTTCGCGCGACCCACGGCCGTGTCCAGGATGGTCGTGCCCTGCGCGAGCGTGCGGCGGAAGGCGTCCTCCTCCGCGTACGCGACGTCGCTGATGCGGGCGAAGTCGGCCTCCACCTCCGGGTAGGACGCCTTCATCGCGTCCTTGGACACGGGCAGCAGCGAGGGGAGCGCGACCTCGTCGACGCCGAGGAGGCGCACGGCGCGCACGGCGCGACGGACGAGGCGGCGCAGCACGTAGCCGCGGCCCTCGTTCGACGGGCGCACGCCGTCCCCGATCACCATGAGCGACGAGCGGACGTGGTCGGCGATCACGCGCATCCGCACGTCGTCCTCGGGGTCGGCGCCGTAGCGCTTGCCCGTCAGCTCCTCGACACGCGCGATGACGGGGTACACCTCGTCGATCTCGTAGAGGTTCTCCTTGCCCTGCAGCAGGTAGGCGATGCGCTCCAGGCCCGCGCCGGTGTCGATGCTCTTGTGCTCGAGCTCGCCCAGCAGCGGGTAGTTCTTGCCCTGGCCCTCGCCGCGCACGAACTGGTCGAAGACGAGGTTCCAGATCTCCAGGTAGCGGTCGCCGCCCGGGTCGACCGTGCCGCCCACGGCGTCGGGGCCGTACGCGGGGCCGCGGTCGTAGTGCCACTCGGCGCAGGGGCCCGCCGGGCCGGGCTGGCCCGTGTCCCAGAAGTTCTCCTCGCGGGGCAGGCGCACCACGTGCTTCGGGTCGAGCCCGACGCCCTTCGTGAGCGCGTCGAAGGCCTCGGCGTCCTCCTCCCAGATGGTCACCCAGAGGCGGTCGCCGTCGAGGCCGTAGCCGCCCTGGCCCTGGTCGGTCGTGAGGAGCTCCCACGCGAAGTCGATCGCCTCGCGCTTGAAGTAGTCCCCGAACGAGAAGTTGCCGTTCATCTGGAAGAACGTGCCGTGCCGCGTGGTGCGGCCCACGTTCTCGATGTCGTTGGTGCGGATGCACTTCTGCACGCTCGCGACCCGCGGCCACGGCGCCGGCTCCGTACCGAGGATGTACGGGATGAAGGGCACCATGCCCGCGATCGTGAACAGGATCGACGGGTCCGGCGAGACCAGGGGTGCGCTGGGCACGATCGCGTGGTCCTTCGACTCGAAGTAGTCGAGCCAACGCTTGCGGATCTCGGCGGTGCGCATGGTGTCCTTCAATGATGTCGAGGCCGATGTCGAGGCTGACGTCAGACCGGTACGGCTGGTGACGGGTGTGACGAGCGGGTGGCCGCCCGCCGGGGGCGGCCGACCCCTATTCTCGCGCCCGCCGGGGGATGGTCGGAACGGGATCTCGCGGAGCGGGGATCAGAACGAGTAGCCGAGGTCCGCCTCGTCGGCGGCGACCTCGGCCTCGGTGTCGGGCCGTCCGTCGGGCGCGGATGCCGCGTGCCGGGCTCGTCCGGGCCCTCCGCGCAGGTCGGCGGCGCGCAGCCCGCTCGCGCGGACGTCGTCCGGGTCCGGCTGCCCCTCGGCGAGCAGCGCGGCGGTGAGCTCGGCTTCCCGGGCGCTGCGGGCCTGGGCGAACTCCCGCCGGAACGTGGCGACGAAGGTCTCCGCCCGGCGTCCGGCGTCCTGCGCCGCACGCTCCGCGCGGTCGACCACCGCCTCGGGCGCGTACTGCGCCACGATCTTGCGGCCACGCTGGACGACGACGACCGTCACCACGACGCCCACGCCGACCCAGAACAGCCGGCGCATCAGCGGCCGGCCTTCGCGTCGTCGCCGCGGCCCGAGCGCGAGGCCCGGGCGAACGCCTGGCGCACGCCGTAGGAGAACGCCGCGACCTTGACCAGCGGGCGGCCGAGCGTCGAGGCGTACAGGCCGGCCAGCGCCGACACGTTCTCGCTGACCTGGGCAGCCGAGGTCGTGATCGTGTCCACCTTGACCAGCTGGTCGTTGGTGGAGGCCACCGTGGTGGCGGCCTCGTCGAGGATCGGCACCGAGTGCTCCGTGACCTCGCGGATGGAGCGCGTCGCCTCGTCGAGCACGCGCCCCAGCTTCACGAGCGGGATCGCGAGCAGGCCCACGAGCAGCACGAACGCGACGGCCGCGATGAGCCCGGCCACGTCACCCATCGACATCAGATCTCTCCTCGCACAGGCGTCAGACGGTCGGTCGTCACCCTATCCCGGGTGACCGGCCACGAACGGCGGACGCCCCGCCCCCCGCGAGGCGGGTGACGGGGCGTCCGAGGTGCTGCGGACTCGTCCGCGGCGATGCGCAGGATCAGCGCGCGTAGAACTCGACCACGAGCTGCACCTCGCAGGTCACGGGGACCTCGGCGCGCTTCGGCTTGCGGGTCAGCGTGGCCGACAGCTTCTCGAGGTTCACGTCGAGGTAGCCCGGGACGGCCGGCAGGACGTCGCGGTGCGCACCGGCGGCGGCGACCTGGAACGGCGTGGTCGTCTGCGACTTCGGCTTGACCTGGATGGTCTGGCCCGGCTTCACGCGGAACGACGGACGGTCGACGATCTTGCCGTCCACCAGGATGTGACGGTGCGTCACGGCCTGGCGGGCCTGCAGGATGGTGCGGCCGAAGCCGGCGCGCAGCACGAGCGCGTCGAGACGCGTCTCGAGGTCCTCGACCATGACCTCACCGGTCAGGCCCGGGTGCTTGCGGGCGTTCTCGTACACCTTGAGGAGCTGCTTCTCGCGGAGCGCGTACTGCGCGCGCAGACGCTGCTTCTCGCGGAGGCGGACCGCGTAGTCCGACTCGGTGCGGCGGCGGGCGCGGCCGTGCTCACCCGGGGGGTACGGGCGCTTCTCGAAGTGGCGGACGGCCTTCGGGGTCAGCGCGAGGCCGAGCTTGCGGCTCAGGCGGACCTGGCGGCGCGACTTGGTGACAGCGGTCACTGGTTGCTTCCTGTCCTGTGGTGATGGATGAGGTCACACCCGACGTCCGCCCCGTGGAGGGGAGGTCTCGGGTGCGGGACCAGCCGATGGAGCTCCTGCGCGGGGCGGGTGCTCACGGGGCCGAGGTCCCAGGTGGTCGCCGGAAACGGCAACCGCAGCATCTTACCGCATCCCGCGGGGCGCCCCGGCCCGGCGGGCTCCACCCATGCCTCCTCCGGCAAGGTCTTGTCGCCGGCGTCGCCCGGGCGCTTGACTGTGCACCGCCGGCACGGCGCCGGTCGGTCGCCCGAAGGAGTCGCCCCGATGCCCTCCCCCGTCACCCTCTCGCCCCGCTCCGCCGAGGTGGTCCGCTCCACCCTGCCCGTGGTCGAGGACTCGATCGACGACATCACCACGATCTTCTACCGCACCCTCCTGGACGAGCACCCCGGCCTGCTCGGGTCGATGTTCTCCCCCGAACGCATCACCGACGGCAGCCAGCAGCGCGCGCTCGCGGCCGCGATCACCTCGTGCGCGGCGATGCTCGTCGCCGACGAGGACGCCGACCCCCGCGACGTGCTCGCCCCGGTCGCCCAGCGGCACCGCGCGGTCGGCGTGGAGCCGGCCCAGTACGAGGTGGTCCACCAGCACCTGTTCGCCGCCATCGTCGCGGTGCTGGGGGACGCGGTGACGCCGGAGGTGGCGGCCGCCTGGGACGAGGTCTACCGGACGATGGCGGGCACCCTCATCGAGCTCGAGGCCGCCTGACGCACGGTCGCCGGCCGGTAGGCGCGTCAGGCGTCGTCCAGGATCTGCCGGATCCGCGCCACCCGGTCGGTGACCTGCTTCTCGAACCCGCGGTCGCTCGGGTCGTAGTACCGCCGCCCCGCGAGCTCGTCGGGGAGGTACTGCTGCGCCGCGATCGCGTGCGGCGCGTCGTGCGTGTACCGGTATCCCTTGCCGTGCCCGAGCCCCTCGGCGCCCGCGTAGTGCGCGTCACGCAGGTGCGGCGGCACGACGCCCACCTTCCCCGCCCGCACGTCCGCGAGCGCCGCGTCGATCCCCTGGTACGCCCGGTTGGACTTCGGCGCGGTCGCCAGGTGCACGACCGCCTCCGCGAGGACGATCCGCCCCTCGGGCATCCCGATGAGCTGGACGGCCTGCGCCGCCGCCACCGCGGTCTGCAGGGCGGACGGGTCGGCCATGCCGACGTCCTCCGCCGCGGAGATCACGAGACGCCGCGCGATGAAGCGCGGGTCCTCGCCCGCGGCCACCATCCGGGCCAGGTAGTGCAGGGCGGCGTCCACGTCCGAGCCCCGGATCGACTTGATGAACGCCGAGACGACGTCGTAGTGCTGGTCGCCGTCGCGGTCGTACCGCACGGCGGCGACGTCGACGGCGCGCTCGACCGTGTCGAGGTCCACGGCGACCGGGTCCCCGGGCGTGCGGCCGGGGACCGCGTCCGCGAGGGCCGCGCCGGCGGCGGCCTCCAGGATGGTCAGGGCCTTGCGCGCGTCCCCGCCCGCCATGCGCACGAGCTGGTCCTCGGCCTCGTCCGTCAGCTCGACGGCGCCGTCCAGGCCGCGCTCGTCCGCGACGGCGCGGCGCACGAGGGCGCGGACGTCGTCGCCGGTGAGGGGCTTGAGCGTGAGGAGCAGGGACCGGCTCAGCAGCGGGGAGTTGACCGAGAACGACGGGTTCTCCGTGGTGGCGGCCACCAGCGTCACCCAGCGGTTCTCGACGCTGGGCAGCAGCGCGTCCTGCTGCGTCTTGGAGAAGCGGTGCACCTCGTCGATGAAGAGGACGGTCTCCTCGCCGCCGGTGGCGAGACGCCGCCGGGCGTCCTCGACGACCTGGCGCACCTCCTTCACGCCGGCGGTGACCGCGGAGAGCTCGACGAACCGCCGCCCGGACACCGTCGCGACGAGGTACGCCAGCGTGGTCTTGCCCACGCCGGGCGGCCCCCACAGGATCACGGACCCCGGGGCGGCACGGCGCGCGGACTCGTCGTCCGGCTCCACCAGGCGGCGCAGCGGCGATCCCGGCACGAGCAGGTGCGCCTGGCCCGCGACCTCGTCGAGGGCGGCCGGCCGCATGCGCACGGCCAGGGGGGCGCTCGGGCCGCTGCGGCCGGTCGCCGGCGTGCCGCGGGTGCCGGTGAGCGCGGCGTCGAACAGGTCCATGCGGCCCAGCCTACGGAGCGCCACCCACGCCCCGGGCCCGCGTCACGGCTCGGGGGATGTGATGTAGCGCTCGACGGTCGGCGCGAGCCAGGCGACGACGTCCGCGCGGGACATCTCGGCCGCGGGCCCGAACTTCAGCACGTACCGCAGCAGCGCCATCCCGAGGATCTGCGACGCGACCAGCGTCGCGCGGCGGGGCGCGTCGGCGGGGTCGTGGCCGAAGCGCTCCGCGGCGGGCACGAGCTGGTCGCGGAAGACGCCGCGCAGGCGCTCGGCGCCCGCCGGGTTCGTGACGCCGACGCGCAGCAGCGTGACGAGCACGCCGTCGCGCTCCCACAGCTCCAGGAAGTGCGTGACCAGCACGCGGCCGAGGCCCTCCGCGGGGATCCGCGCGGGGTCGGGGATGTCGAGGGCCACGTCCACCACCCGCGCGAAGAGGCCCTCCTTGGAGCCGAAGTAGCGGATGACCATCGAGGGGTCGATGCCCGCCTGCCCGGCGATGGCCCGCACCGTCGCGCCGTCGTAGCCGTCCTGGGCGAACCGGTCCCGCGCGGCCTCGAGGATCGCGGCGCGGGTGGCGTCCGAGCGCCGGGGTGCGGGGGTGACGTCCATGCCGAGAGCATATGCCAACACCTGTTGACCTTGCGGGCCGACAGGCCTACCGTCGAACATGCCAACGCTTGTTGACGTCGGGAGGGATCATGAGCGCGCGCAACAGGACGACATCGGACCCGGTGGCGGACGTGGTGGTGGTCGGGGCCGGGCCCACCGGGCTGCTCCTCGCCGGCGACCTCGCCGCGGCAGGGGCGCGCGTGACCGTCCTCGAGAAGCGGCCTGCGGGCCTGAGCAACCTCACCCGCGCGTTCGCGGTGCACGCGCGCAGCCTCGAGGCGCTCGACGCGCGCGGGCTGGCGGACGAGCTGCTCGCCACCGGCCGGCGGGTGCGGAGCATCCGCGTGTTCGGGCGGGCCGACGTGCGCCTCGACACGCTGCCCGGCCGGTTCCCCTTCGTGCTCGTCACGCCGCAGTACGAGGTGGAGCGGCTGCTGCGCCGGCGTGCGGAGGAGGCGGGCGCCGTGTTCCGGCACGGGATGCGCGTCACCGACGTGGGCCAGGACGACGGCGGCGCCTCGGTGCTGGCGGCCGACGAGACCGGCGACGGGGCCGGCCACGAGGGAGGCGACGCGGCTGCGGGCGCCCTGGTCCGGTTCCGCGCGCCGTGGGTGGTCGGTACGGACGGCGTGCGCTCGACGGTGCGGCGGGCGGCGGGCCTGCCGTTCCCCGGGGAGACGGTGATCCGCGCGATGGTGCTGGCCGACGTCCGCCTCGCCAGGCCCCCGCAGGACGCGCTCACCGTGGCGTCGTCCGGGGGTGCGCTCGGCTTCCTCGCGCCGTTCGGCGACGACTGGTACCGGTTCATCGGCTGGGACGAGGCGCTCGACCCCGGCCACGAGGGGCCCGTGGATCTCGACGAGGTGCGCGCCGTCGCGCGGGCGACGCTCGGCGACGACCACGGCATGGCGGAGCTGCGGTTCGCCACCCGGTTCGCCGCCGACGAGCGCCAGGTGCCGCGGTACCGGGTCGGGCGCGTGCTGCTCGCGGGCGACGCCGCGCACGTGCACAGCCCGGCGGGCGGGCTCGGCATGAACACGGGGCTGCAGGACGCCGCGAACCTGTCGTGGCGCCTCGCCGCCGTGGTGCGTGGCGCCGACGACGCGCTGCTGGACGAGTACTCGGCCGAGCGGCACCCGGTGGGCGCCCAGGTGCTGCGCGCGAGCGGGACCCTGCTGCGGCTCGCCACCCGCCCGGGACCGGCCGCAGCCGCGGTGCGCGCGGCGGGCGCCACGCTCCTGTCCCGCGCGGCGCCCGTGCGCCGCCGCGCCGCGGGCGTGGTGTCGGCGCTCGGCGTGCGCTACCCGGCCCCGCCCGGGGCGCACCATGCCGCCGGGCGCCGCGTGCCCGACCTGCCGCTGGTCGCGGGCCCCTCGGGGTCGCGCCTGGCCGAGGCCCTGCGCGAGGGGCGCTTCGTGCTCGTCGGGCCCGCGGAGGGCTCCCCGGCGACGGTCCCGCCGGGACCCGGTGAGGTCGACGCCGCCGAGCGGGTGGTGGTGCGGCGCGCGGACGGCCGCGACGCGACGCTGCTCGTGCGCCCCGACGGCTACCTCGCCGACGCCCGGGTGCCGGCGGCGACGTCAGGGGCGTGAGCTCTCGAACTCCTGACCCAGGACGTACCCCAGCCGCCGGTACACGCTGCGGGCGGCGACGTTGTGGGCGTACACGCCCAGCGTGACCATCGACGCCTCGGAGACCCCGGCGCGGGTCGCCGAGGCCGTCACGGCCGCCCCGATCCCCCGGCCCCGCCACGCCGGGTCCGTCCCGATCGACCCCAGGGTCCACGGCCGCCCCGGCACGCGGCGCGACGCGCCTGCCACGGCGCGCACGACGCCGTCGTCGTCCCGCCAGCCCCACCAGCGGGACCGCGGCTCGCCCACGGGCAGCTCGCCGTCCGGGTTCGCGACCGCGAGGCAGGCGGCCGCCTCGGCACGTCCGGCGTCGCCCAGCAGCTCGACGACCCGCTCCTCGCCCGCGACGACGGCGGGCGGTCCCGTGACGGCGTACCAGTCCCAGGCGTCGAACGGCGCATGGTCGAACGGCGCGGGGACGACGGCGCCGCCGCACGCGCCGGACGCCGACACCGCGGCGTAGGTGCCGCGCGGCATGGACGCCCGCACGACCGGCCCCAGCCCGCCAGGGCGAAGCTCCGCCTCCGCGGCGAGGAGCAGACGTGCCGCGCCCTCGGCGCCGCCCACGGCCAGCAGGCTGACCCCGGCCGCGTCGTGGTCGACGGCCAGCGGGCGCCCCCCGTCGATCCGCTCGCGCCAGCGCAGCCGCACGAGGAACGCGTCGTCGTCGTGCCAGACGTGGCTGGCGTCCCACCCGCTGTGGGCGGCCTCGGCGACCACGACGGGGTGGTGCGCCCAACGGGGAGGCACGCTCGCCCCGGCCACCTGGGTGACCGGGGCGAGCGACGGCGCGTCGAGGGAGAGCGTCACTCCCCGTCGGCCTGGGGGACGGCGTCCACCCCGGCCTCCTTGCGCTGCTCGGGCGTGATCGGGGCGGGGGCCTCGGTGAGCGGGTCGTAGCCGCCGCCCGACTTCGGGAACGCGATGACGTCGCGGATCGACGCCGACCTCGTCAGCAGCGCGACGATGCGGTCCCAGCCGAACGCGATGCCGCCGTGCGGCGGGGCGCCGAACTTGAAGGCGTCGAGGAGGAAGCCGAACTTCTCCTGCGCCTCCTCGGGGCCGATGCCCATGACGTCGAACACGCGCTCCTGCACGTCGCGGCGGTGGATACGGATCGAGCCGCCGCCGATCTCGTTGCCGTTGCAGACGATGTCGTAGGCGTAGGCGAGCGCGTTGCCCGGGTCGGACTCGAAGCTGTCGACCCACTCCGGCTTGGGCGACGTGAACGCGTGGTGCACGGCGGTCCAGGCGGAGTGGCCCAGGTCGACGTCGTCGTCCTCGCCGGTCGGCTTGAACAGCGGCGCGTCCACGACCCAGACGAACGCCCAGGCGTCCTCGTCGACCTGGCCGGTGCGGTGCGCGATCTCGAGCCGGGCCGCGCCGAGCAGCGCGCGGGCCTCGGCGGTCTTGCCCGCCGCGAAGAACACGGCGTCGCCCGGCTGCGCACCGGTGGCGGCGGCGAGGCCCTCGCGCTCGGCGTCGGACAGGTTCTTGGCGACCGGGCCGCCCAGCGTGCCGTCCTCGCCGTAGGTGACGTACGCGAGGCCCTTGGCCCCGCGCTGCTTGGCCCACTCCTGCCAGGCGTCGAACTGGCGGCGCGGCTGCGACGCGCCCCCGGTCATGACGACGGCACCCACGTACTCGGCCTGGAAGACCCGGAACGGGGTCTCGGCGAAGTAGTCCGTCAGCTCGACCAGCGGGTTGCCGAAGCGCAGGTCAGGCTTGTCCGTGCCGTACAGGCGCATGGCCTCGGCGTAGGTCATACGGGCGATCGGCGTGGGGATCTCGACGTCGATCAGCCTCCACAGGGCGGCGAGGACCTGCTCGGCGAGCGCGATGACGTCGTCCTGGTCGACGAAGCTCAGCTCGACGTCCAGCTGCGTGAACTCCGGCTGGCGGTCGGCGCGGAAGTCCTCGTCGCGGTAGCAGCGTGCGATCTGGTAGTAGCGCTCCAGCCCGCCGACCATGAGCAGCTGCTTGAACAGCTGGGGGCTCTGCGGCAGCGCGTACCAGGAGCCGGGCGCCAGGCGCGCGGGCACCAGGAAGTCGCGCGCGCCCTCGGGCGTCGAGCGGGTCAGCGTGGGCGTCTCGACCTCGACGAAGTCGTGCTCGTCGAGCACGCGACGGGCCGCCTGGTTCGCCTTGGCGCGCAGCCGCAGGGCGTGTGCCGGCGCGGGGCGGCGGATGTCGAGGTAGCGGTGCTTGAGGCGCGCCTCCTCGCCGATCACCTCGGTGTCCGCGAGCGCCGTCGACACCTGGAACGGCAGCGGCGCGGACTCGTTCAGCACGACGACGTCCTTGGCCAGGAGCTCGATCTCGCCGGTGGCGAGGTTCGGGTTGGCGTTCCCCTCGGGGCGGCGACCGACCTCGCCCGTGACCTGGAGGACGAACTCGGAGCGGAGCGGGTGCGCCACCGCCTCGTCGCGGATGACGACCTGGGCGATGCCGGACGCGTCGCGCAGGTCGATGAAGGCCACTCCCCCGTGATCCCGGCGCCGATCGACCCACCCCGTGAGGGTGACGGTCTGACCGATGTGCTCGGCCCGCAGTGAGCCGGCCGTGTGGGTGCGGAGCACGGAGTGTTCCTTTCGAACGGGGTGGGAGGACCGTGTCGCCGGTGGCGACGTCCGGGCGCGCTGGCGCGCCCGTGCGAGTCTAGTCGTTGGCCGGCCCCCTTCTGCGAGGAGATTCCCATGGCGCCACCGATCGCCACCACGACCGCCGTCGACCGCGACGGGCTGCTGGAGGTGCTGCGGGAGCGTCGGCACGGCGTGCTCGTCACCACCCGGCGGGACGGCTCGCCGCAGCTGAGCCCGGTGACGTTCGGCGTCGACACGGATGGCCGGGTGGTGGTCTCGACGTACCCGGACCGCGCGAAGGCCGTGAACCTGCGGCGGGACCCGCGGGCGTCGTTCCTGGCCCTCGGCGACGACTTCGACGACGCCTGGGTGCAGGTGGACGGCACGGCCGAGGTCATCGACGTGCCCGACTCGGTGGAGCCGCTGGTCGAGTACTACCGCGCCGCCGCGGGCAAGGAGCACCCCGACTGGGAGGAGTACCGGGAGGCGATGCTGCGCCAGGGCAAGAGCGTCGTGCGGATCACGGTCGAGCGGTGGGGCCCCGTCGCCACCGGCGGGTTCCCCGCCCGGCTGGTCGAGGGCGCCTGAGAGCCTGGTCACACCCACGGCACGGCCTGCCCGGCGGGCCGTAACGTCGACCCCATGGCGACGTTGCCCGACCCCGTCTGGCCCGTGCTCGTCCTCGCGCTCGTCTCCGCGGGCGACGCGCTCCTGTGCGTGAGACCCGCGGCGTTCATCGCGCAGTGCTTCCGGGACGTGAACTTCCCGGAGCGCTGGTGGTGGGTGATGCCGTGGATCAAGGCCGCCGCCGCGGCCGGGCTCGTCGCCGGGATCTGGATCCCCTACCTCGGGCTCGTGACCGCCGTCTGCCTGGTCGTGTACTTCGTGCTCGCCCTGATGTTCCACGTCCGGGCGCGGGACTTCGGCCGCAACTTCTTCGTCAACGCCACGGGCATGTTCCTGCTGTGCCTGTTCGTGCTGTGGTTCTCGTTCCTGCGCTGAGCCCGCCTGTGCCTCAGAAGAGCACCTGCTCGACGTCCGCGCCGGCCACCTGGAGCCCGCCGCCGTCGCGAGGCATCCCCGCGAGCGCCCCGGACGGGTAGTCACCCTCGTCGTGCGGCGTGAGGTCGTCCGGGAACCGCCCCGTGGCGCCCGACCGCGAGCGGTGCCCGGACGAGCGGAAGCCGCGCTCGGTGAGGAGAGGCTCGACCCGGTCCCACAGCCACTGCCGGTAGGCCTCGAGCGCGTAGGCGCCGCGGGCGTACACGCGCCCGTAGCCGGCGACGGCGCGTGGGTGCTCGCGCTCCAGCCACTGCAGGTACCACTCGCGGGTGCCGGGCTTGAGGTGCAGCGGCACCACGGTGACTCCCGTGGCACCGGCGTCCGCGACGGCGTCCAGCAGGCGGCGCAGGTGGTCGCGGGAGTCGGTCAGCCAGGGCAGCACCGGGGCCACCATGACGCCGCAGGGCAGGCCCGTGGCCCGCACCGCGCGGATCAGGTCGAGGCGCGCCCGGGGTGTCGGCGTCCCCGGCTCGACCGACTGCTGCAGCTCCTCGTCGGCGGGCGAGTCGGCGAAGCCGAGGGAGACCCCGAGCCCGACCTCGACGCGCTGCGCCGCCTCGGCGATCAGCGGCAGGTCCCGACGCAGGAGCGTGCCCTTGGTGAGGATCGAGAACGGCGTGCCGGAGTCAGCGAGCGCCCCGATGACGCCGGGCATGAGGCGGTACCGCCCCTCGGCCCGCTGGTACGGGTCGGTGTTGGTGCCCATCGCCACCGGCTCCCGCGTCCAGGCCGGCCGCGCCAGCTCGGCGCGCAGCACCTCGGCCACGTTCGTCTTCACCACGACCTGGGAGTCGAAGTCCCGGCCGGCGTCCAGGTCGAGGTACTCGTGGGTGGGGCGGGCGAAGCAGTTGTGCGAGACGACCCCGTTCGCGATGAAGTCGCCGGTGCCGGTGGTGATGTCGATCATCTCCTGCTCGAAACCCAGGTCCTCGATGCTCACGACGCGCAGGTCGGCGGCTGTCTTGACGGCCCCACCGAGCACGGAGAGCTTCCGGGTGATCGCCGGGCGCACGAGACGGAAGAAGCGTTGCCGGGAGGGAAGCCCACCCACGACCCGCACGCCCCCGACGCCGCGAGGGCTGGAGCGCTCTCGGACGTTCGGCACACCGAGCCGATCCATGGATGCGCTCGTCCTGGAGAGGATCTCCTCGTCCTTGTTCGAGACGCGGAGGATGCCCCGCGAAAACGATCCTTCCGCATCGAAGATGCCCGCCAGGAACCCCCTCGACCACTCTTCGGTCGGGTCACCGGGCCAGGCCACCAACCGGTTGATCTTCTCGTAGTCCGCACGGCGACCGGTGTATATGCAGTCGATCGCCCGACGGGTCGCGGACGCGGCGCTGAACGGGCGACGCTTGAGCGCGACGCCTTCCTGCGTGAGGTAGTCGGCCGAGCGCTCCAGAGCTTCCGCGTCGGCCGACGCCAGACGGACATGGGTGACGCGCACCGGCCGCCCGGAAGCCCTTGTGTACGTCTTGTCGAGGCGCATGCCGCCACCGCGGATCATGCCCGTGAGATAGCCGCGCCGGTACTCCTTCGAGGGTCCAGCAACCGTCGGCTCGGCGGCGGCCCTCCCGTTGCCGAACCCCATGAGCGTGTTGTTCAGCGTCAGGAACGGACGCTGCGGGTAGCCGCGCTCCTGCCGCGCCACATGTTTCCAGCCGCGCCCGCTGACCAGGAACCGGTGGTCACCGCTGGCCACGATCTCCGTCCCGTCGGCCAGGGTCACGCGGTACGCCCGACGGATGGTCCGCCACCAGGCGAGGACCGCCGTCGCCTCGTACCTCCGATATCGGCCGTCGACGACCGTCCCGACGATCTGCTCCCCCACCCGGATGTCGCGAATCGGCTTCTGCCTCCCGTCGGCCATCAGAACCAGGGTCTCCGGGCTGGTGCAGTAGCGGCACGCATGACTGCATCCCCGGTACGGGTTGACGGTCCACCCGAACGGCATCTTCGATGCGGCGGGCACCTTGGACAGCGCGCTCTTCGCGAGCACCTCGTGGAACGTGACGTCGGCGAACTCCGGCGTCCGCACCGTGCGCACCAGGCCGAGCCGCCCCAGGGCGGAGCGTTCGAGCCCGGGCAGGGCACCGTCGTCGGCGCCGACCGTCTGACCATCCCATCTCACGCCATCATTCGAACAGACGTTCGACTCGCTGTCCAGC
Source organism: Isoptericola sp. NPDC056134 (assembly GCF_042264825.1). Taxonomy (NCBI): domain Bacteria; kingdom Bacillati; phylum Actinomycetota; class Actinomycetes; order Micrococcales; family Promicromonosporaceae; genus Isoptericola; species Isoptericola sp. NPDC056134. Next base: position 55,378 of record NZ_JBHJVM010000009.1, on the reverse strand, counting down.
CCGCCCGGCGTCAGCGGCGGAGCCGCGCGAGCGCCCGGCGGGCCCGATCCCGCCACGGCAGCGGGCGCCGGGCCAGCTCCGCGAGCAGCACCGCGACCGTGTCCAGGGCGGCCGCGGTCACCTCGCGCGGTCGCGGCGTGTCGGGGTCGGTCCAGTCGTCGCCGGGCGGGACGGGCAGCAGGTCGGCCAGGTCGCCGTGCACGGTCACGTCCTGGTCGCGCAGCCAGGCGACCCAGGTCTCGCTGAGCTCTGCCACCCACGGGTGGTCGTCGGGCCCCAGGGCGATGGGGGTGGACCGCCTCGGCGCGAGCGCGTCCCCGGCGACGACGCCGTCGACGAGCGGCGAGAGGGCACCGCCGCGCCGCACCGCGTCCCCGAGCCGGCGGTTGAGGCCGCGCAGCACCTGCGCCTCGGGCGCCCCGACCGAGGCGTTCGACCGCTCGGCGTCCCGCGGCGCCCAGGCGGGGTCGACCTCGACGGCCTCCAGGAAGCGGAGCCAGAGCGTGTCCCCGGCGCCGCCCGCCGGCGGCGCGGTCACCACGTGGACCCGCGAGGCAGGGAGGTCCGCGGCCCACACGGTCAGCACGTGGGTCGGGTCCACGGAGTCCAGGAACGCGGACCGCCCCGCCCTGACCCGGTCGAGGTAGGCGCGCAGCGTCGTCCTCGCGCCGAACTTCAGCGTCTCCTGCCATCCGCTCGCGAGCTCGCGCGCCAGGTCGCGGACGGTGAGCACCACGTGGACCTCGGCGCCGGTCGCCGCCAGGTCCGCGAGCACCCGGGCCGCCTGGGCCGGGTCCGCCCTCGCCAGCAGCTCGTGGCTGACGACGACGTCTCCCCGCGCCCGCCGCACCTGGCCCACCAGGCGGTCCCACGCGCCGCGCAGTCGCCGCGGGTCGATGCCGTGCCGCGCCCCCGTGGCGTCCAGCGCGGCCCAGTAGTGCACCCTCGGCTCGCCCAGCGGCCCGCTGGGGTACAGCACCCCGTGCCGGCGCAGGTCGTGGCGGTTCGCGTGGAGACGCGACTGCAGGTAGGTGGTGCCGGACTTGGGCGCGCCCACGTGCAGGAAGACTCGGCTCGGCATGGGCCCAGCGTCGCACGACGCCCTGTGCGAGCCCTGGACGGCGTCCGCCCGTGGCTCGGCTTCACAACGCCAGCGAGACCCCCGACCGCGACGTGGCGAACAGCCCGTCCGCGCCCTGGAGCGTGAGCGCCGGGACCGGCGCCGCGGCGAGGTCCGACGACCGGTAGCGCTTGAGGTCCCCGCGGTAGACGACGGTGCCGGGCACGTCCAGCAGCGTCTGCGGGCGCACCTTCCAGCGCGGGACGCCCAGGTCGCACACCCCCGCGTCGCGCAGCACGTGGTAGACGAACTCGGAGCAGAAGAACCGCCGGTCGTCCTCGGACCCCCGCCCGAGCAGACCGGTCACGAGGCCGGGGGCGTTGTAGGCGTAGGTGTGGCTGTCGAGGAGGAACTCCGCGACGCGAGCGCCCACGGCGTCCCGCTGGCGGGACGTCACGGGGACCTCGAGGACGACGCCCGGCAGCCGGTCCATCCCCCGGTACAGGTCGTCGTCGAGCCGCTCGCGCTTGAAGCAGCCGACGAACGGGTTGGACGCGCGGCGACGCCCGAAGCTGAACATGAGCTCGAGGTCGGCGTCGAGGGCCAGGGCCGCGTGCGTGTACTCGTCCCGCGTCGCGAGGCGGATCGTCCGCGACAGGACGGTGCTGCTGCGGGACAGGACGACGTAGATGCTCACGGCGGTCACCGTACCGTCCCCCGGGCGCCGTCCGGCCAGGTCAGCGGCGAGATCAGGGTGAATCTCAGGGGCGCCTCAGGGTCTTCGGGGGACAACCCCCGCGGGATGGCTCCCGATCAGTTCCGGCCGCCCGCGGGGTCCACCTCTCAGGCCGGTCCCCGCCGGCTGCTTCCCGACCCGAGGAGACCCCCGTGATCACCGTGCAGCGTGGCTTCAGCAGCTTCTCCGTCGACGACCTCGACGCCGTCGAGTCGTTCTACCGGGACGTCGTGGGGCTCCGCGTGCACCGCACGTCCATGGGGCTCGAGCTGGACGTCACCGGCGGCAGCGCCGTCTTCGTCTACCCGAAGGGCGAGGCCCACGAGCCCGCGAGCCACACCGTGCTCAACCTCGTCGTGCCCGACGTCGCCGCCGCGGCGGCGGACCTGCACGCCGCCGGCGTGGACCTGGTGCGCTACCCGGGGTTCGCCCAGGACGCCGACGGCGTCGTGCGCAGCGACGACCCGCGCCAGGGCCCGACCATCGGCTGGTTCCGGGACCCGGCGCGCAACGTCGTCGCGCTCATCGAGGCCTGAGGGACGCCGGGTTCACTCGGCGGCGGCCGGCACGACCCGCGGGAACAGGTCCTCCGCCGGCGGCTCCCACGTCGCGGCGTCCGCGTCCACCTGCTCCCCCGAGCGGATGTCCTTCACCTCGCCGGACAGGACGGCGGGCTCGGTGCCGTCCTCGCCCGGCTGCGCCGGGAACCACACGAACGGGATGCCGCGGCGGTCGGCCACCTTGATCTGCTTGCCGAACTTCGCCGCCGACGGCGCGACGTCGGCGGGAACCCCACGGGCGCGCAGGGCCGCCGCGACCGCGTCGGACCGGTCCCGGTGCGCCTCGTCCGTGACGGCGACCAGCACGGCCGTGGGCACGCCGCGCGTCGCGGCGACCAGCCCTGCGGACAGGAGCCGCGAGACGAGGCGGGAGACGCCGATCGACAGGCCGACGCCCGGGTACGTGTTCTTGCCGTCGGAGGCGAGGGTGTCGTAGCGCCCGCCCGAGCAGATCGAGCCGAGCTGCTCGTGCCCCACCAGCACCGTCTCGTAGACCGACCCGGTGTAGTAGTCGAGGCCGCGCGCGATCTTCAGGTCCGCGACGACGACGCCGGGAGCGCGGCGTGCGGCCGCCTCGATCAGCGCGGCGAGCTCGCCCAGCCCCGTCTCGAGCAGCTCCGTGCCCGCGTCGTAGGACGCCGCGAGGGCCCGGACCCGGTCCACCACGGTCGTGTCCGCGCCCGAGATCGCGGCGAGCTCGAGGCACGCCTTGGCCTGCTCGGGGGCGGCGCCCTGCTCCGCCTGCAGCAGCTCCGCGACGGCGTCCGGCCCGATCTTGTCGAGCTTGTCGACCTGGCGCAGCACGCCCTCGACGTCGTCGAGCCCCAGGCCGCGGTAGAAGCCCTCGGCGACCTTGCGGTTGTTCACGAGGATGCGGACCTCGGGCACGCCGACGTCGCGCAGCGCGCCGAGCGCCTCGGCCATGACGAGCGGGAGCTCGACCTCGTAGTGGTAGGGCAGCTCGCCCGCGCCGACGACGTCGATGTCGGCCTGGACGAACTCGCGGAAGCGGCCGTCCTGGGGGCGCTCGCCGCGCCAGACCTTCTGGATCTGGTAGCGCTTGAAAGGGAAGGCGAGGCGGCCGGCGTTCTCCAGCACGTACCGCGCGAACGGGACGGTGAGGTCGAAGTGCAGGCCGAGCTGCTTCTCGGCCGCCGCTGCCCTGTCGGCCCTCGATCCCTCGGCGTCGCCGTCCTGCTCCTCCTGCAGCCGGCGCAGCACGTAGACCTCCTTCGAGGTCTCGCCCTTGCGCAGCAGCTGGTCGAGCGGCTCCACCGCCCGCGTCTCGATACCGGCGAACCCGTGCAGCTCGAACGTCCGCCGCAGCGTGTCGAGGACGTGCTGCTCGACGACGCGACCGTCGGGGAGCCATTCGGGGAAGCCGGAGAGCGGGGTGGGGCGTGCCATGGGCCTCATCCTCCCAGACGCCGGGGCCGTGTCCGGACCCGTCCCACCGCCGGGGACGGGGCGGACGGGACGGATCAGCGCAGGTGCGGGCGCAGGAAGGGGTTCGTCGCCAGCTCGCGGCCGACGGTGGTGGTCGGGCCATGGCCGGGCACGACGCCGAGCTCCGGGCCGAGCGCGCCCACGACGTCGCGCAGCGTGCGCGCCATGGTGGCGGCGTCTCCACCCGGCAGGTCGGTGCGCCCGACCCCGCCCGCGAAGAGCACGTCTCCCGCGAGGACGACGCCGCCGCCGTGGTCGCCGCCGTGGTCGCCGCCAGAGTCGCCGTCGTGGTCGCCGTCCCGGACGACGAGGAGCGTCGAGCCCTCGGTGTGCCCCGGAGCGTGCAGCGTGCGCAGCCGCACCGCTCCCGCAGCGAGCGCCCCCTCGCCGTCGGGTCCGAGGTCGAGCGGCTCGACGACGGCCGGCGCGCGGTAGTCCTCGGCCCGCCGGCCCGTGGCCGCGAGCGCCTGCGCGAGCGCGCCGCTCACCCCCGGGTCGCCGCCGTCGCGCACCGCAGCGAGGCCCAGCGTCCCGAACGGGTCGGCCAGGCGGTAGGCGTCCGCGGGATGAATGCGGAACGGGACGTCGTACCGCTCGCAGAGCGCCGCGGCGTCCCAGGTGTGGTCCACGTGCCCGTGGGTCGCGACGACGGCGCGCGGGACCAGGCCGCGCTCGGCGACCAGGCGCTCGACGTCGGGGGCGACCCCCGCCCCGGCGTCCACGACCACGCAGTCGGCGTCCCGGCCCTCTGCGCCGGCGACCACGACGCTGCAGTTGGTGGCGAAGACGGGCGCGACGACGAGGAGGATCTGCACCGCGCCACCGTAGCCGCCGCGGCCCGGCCCGGGGTCGCCGCCGCCGTAGCGGATGTGACCTGCGTCCCGGCCTCTAGACTGTCCCCCGCGCGCGGGAGTTCCCGTGCGGCGACCGGGACGAGGCGAGGAGGACCGCGCGTTGGCGGCCACCAAGCGCGAGCGGGAGTACGCCCGCAAGCGGCAGCAGCAGTGGGAGCAGCGGCAGGCGCAGGCGCGCGCCCGGCGGCAGCGGACGTTCGCGATCGTGGCGATCGTGGCGGTGCTCGCCCTGGTGGGCGGCGGGTTCGTCGTCGCGAACCTGGGCGGTGCCGCGAACCCCGCAGCGTCGTCGACGCCGCAGGCCGCAGGTGACTGCCCCGCGGCGGAGGTCGGCGCCCGCGACGGCGGGGACCTGCCCGACCCCTCGGCTGCCGAGGACCGCACGTGGACCGCGACCGTCGACCTGTGCGCCGGCGGCACGGAGACGGACCTCGTCCTCGAGCTGGACGGCGCCGCCGCCCCGCAGGGCGTCGCGAGCTTCGTGTCGCTCGCGGACCAGGGCTACTACGACGGCACCCCCTGCCACCGCCTCACCACCCAGGGCATCTACGTCCTGCAGTGCGGCGACCCCACGGGGACCGGGACCGGTGACCCCGGCTACTCGTACGGCCCGATCGAGAACGCCCCGGAGGACGACGTCTACCCCGCCGGGACCATCGCGATGGCCCGCCGCGGCGACGACGGCGAGTCGATGGGCTCGCAGTTCTTCATCGTGTACCAGGATTCGACCATCCCGTCCGACACCGCGGGCGGGTACACGGTGCTCGGCACCGTCACGTCCGGCCTGGACGCCGTCCAGGCAGTCGCTGACGAGGGCGTCGACGGAGGGGCCGGCGACGGCTCCCCCGCGACCCCCGTCATCATCGAAGGAGTGGAGACCCAGTGAGCGAGAGCACCCCCGGCTCGACCGGCCCCGAGGAGACCCCGGCCGGCACCGAGGAGACGGCCGAGACTCCATCGCAGACGACCCCGGACGAGGCGACCCCGCCGGCTCCCGCGGCGGACCCGCAGCCCGTCCCGGGCGAGACCACGGACCCGGCTCCCCCGGCCGAGCCCGCGCAGGAGACCCCGGAGCCCGAGACCGCGGAGCAGGCTCCCGCCGAGGCCGCCGAGACGGCCCCCGTGGCCGAGTCGACCGAGACCACCGGGACGACCGGGACGAGCGCTGAGCCCGAGGCCGCCGAGGCCGAGGCCGAGGCGACCGCCGCGCCCGCCCCGGCGGCTCCCGCGGCGCCGAAGCCGCCCGCCATGCCGAAGCCGCCCCGCCCGGGCGCGCCCAAGCCGTCGGCGCTGCGCCGCCCGGCCGCGCCCACTCCCGCCGACGTGCCGCCGGCCGAGCCCACGACGCCTGCGGCGCCGGTCGTCCCCCCGGCGCTGGACGCGGCCGCGGCGTCCGCCGCGGAGGCGTTCGGTCGGGTGGACGACGACGGCACGGTGTTCGTGCGGGAGGCCGCCGGCGAGCGCCAGGTGGGCCAGTTCCCCGGCGTGGACGCCTCGGAGGCGATGAGTCTCTACGTGCGGCGCTACCTGGACCTGGACGCCAAGGTCGCGCTGTTCGAGACCCGGCTGGACAGCGCCGACCTGTCGGTGCGCGAGATCGACCAGACCCTCGCGAAGCTCGCGGAGGAGACGGGCGAGCCCGCCGCCGTCGGCGACCTGGACGCCTTGCGGGCCCGCGTGGAGGGCCTCAAGGCACGCGCGGCGGAGCGCCGGGCCGCGCTCGAGCAGGAGCGTGCGGCCGCCAAGGCCGAGGCCGTCGCCGCCCGCACCGCGATCGTCGAGGCCGCGGAGAAGATCGCCGCCACCGACCCCGCCAAGATGCAGTGGCGCCCGGCAGGCGAGGAGCTGCGGGGCCTCCTGGATCGCTGGAAGGAGGCGCAGCGCAGCGGGCCGCGCATCGACCGCCCCTCGGAGGAGGCCCTCTGGAAGCGGTTCAGCCACGCGCGCACCGCGTTCGACCGGGAGCGGCGGCACTTCTTCGCCGACCTCGAGCAGCGCAACTCGACGGCCAAGGCGGCCAAGGAGCAGCTGGTCGCCGAGGCGGAGTCCCTGCAGACCAGCACCGACTGGGGAGCGACCGCCGCCGCCTACCGCGACCTCATGGCGCAGTGGAAGGCCGCGGGGCGTGCCAGCCGCAAGGACGACGACGCGCTCTGGGCCCGGTTCCGGGCGGCGCAGGACGCGTTCTTCGGCGCCCGCGACGCCGAGAACGCGGCGATCGACGCCGAGTACGGGCAGAACCTCGAGGTCAAGGAGGCGCTGCTCGCCGAGGCCGAGGCCCTCCTGCCCGTCAAGGACCTGGCCGCGGCGAAGGAGAAGCTGCGCGACCTCCAGGACCGCTGGGAGGAGGCCGGCAAGGTGCCGCGCGGGGACATCCAGCGCGTCGAGGCCCGCATGCGGGCGGTCGAGACGGCCGTCCGGGGGGCCGAGCAGGCTCGCTGGGATCGCACCAACCCCGAGACCCGCGCGCGGGCCGAGGGTGCCGCGGCACAGCTCGAGGCCGCCATCGAGGGGCTCGAGCGCGATCTCGCCGAGGCGCGCGAGTCGGGTGACGCGCGGCGCGTCGAGGAGGCCGAGACGGCGCTCGCCGCGCGGCGCGCCTGGCTCGAGCAGGTCGTCCGCGCCGCGGAGGACACCCGCGGCTGACGGCGCACGGCCGCCGGCCTGACCGGGCGGGGCCCGACCGGACGGCGCGTGCGCGCGACGATCCACAGGCGGTGCCCGAAGGGGCTCACGACCGGATAGTTTCCGCGTCGTGAGCCCCTTCGTCGTCGTCCCCGCACCGCCCGGCCCACCCACGGGCGACCGCCTCCGGTCCCCGGTCGCTCCGCGGCGGCTCGGTGACCTGCTCACGGCGCCGGGACGCGCGTCCGGTCCCCTGGTACGCCCGGCGGACGTCGGCGGGCGGGCGGCGTGGGACGTCCTCGTGCGCGACGGCTCCCTCGAGGTGGTGCGCGACGACGCGGCCGTCGTCGCCGGCACGACCGTGACCCCCGTGCTGCGGGCCGCGCTGCTGGCCGGGTCGCTGCCCGCGGGGGCCGTGGCCGCCGGGCGCACGGCGGCGTGGGTGCACGCCGGCCGGCTGGCGGGCACCCGGTCCGCCGAGCACCTCGACGTCACCTACCCGGCCGGCGGGCACCGGCCCGAGCTCTGGGGAGCGGGGCTCGTGTGGCAGGCGCCGCTGCTGCGCGGCGACGTCGTCGAGCTGGCCGGGGTGCGGGTGACCGCGCCGCTGCGGACCGTGGTCGACGTGGCGGTGCACGTGCCGGGCGAGGAGGACGCGACCCGCCTCGCCCGCGTCGTCGCGGACTCCTGCGGCCTCGCTCTCCCGGACGCGGCCGCGCTGCTGGAACGTCGCGTCCGCGTCGTCGGACGCCCGCGGGCCCGCCGCGTGCTGGCCCGGGCCGCCGCCCTCCGTGCGGCGCCCGCCGCCCTGCCCTAGGTTGAGCCGCATGGCCTCCGCCGCACCCGCCGTCGAGCTCGACGCCGCTGGCCGCGCCGTGCGCGTCTCCAGCCCCGACCGCGTCGTCTTCCCCGAGCTGCCCGACCGCCCGGGCCTTACGAAGCGCGAGATCGTCGAGTACTTCCTGTCGGTGGGCGACGGGATCCTCGGCGCGCTGCTGCACCGGCCCACGACGCTCGAGCGGTGGCCGAAGGGCTGGTGGCCCGAGGCGGTGATGGCGACGCGCGCCGACAACCGCGGCGACGCCTTCTACCAGAAGCGGCTGCCCAAGGGAGCCCCCGACTGGGTCGAGACCGCGACCATCGCCTTCCCCAGCGGGCGCACCGCCGACGAGGTGGCGCCGACCGAGCTCGCCGTCATCGCCTGGGCGGCGAACCTCGGCACCCTGACCTTCCACCCGTGGCCCGTGCGCCGCGACGACGTCGAGGCGGTCGACCAGCTGCGCATCGACCTCGACCCGCAGCCCGGCACCTCCTTCGACGACGCCGCGGCCGTCGCGCCCCACCTGCGCGACCTGCTCACGGAGCTCGGGCTCACCGGGTACCCCAAGACCTCGGGCGGGCGCGGCCTGCACGTCTTCGTCCCGCTCGCGCCCCGCTGGTCCTTCCAGCAGGCCCGGCGCGCCACGATCGCGGTCGGCCGCGAGCTGGAGCGCCGCCTCCCCGACCAGGTCACGACGAAGTGGTGGAAGGAGGAGCGGGGCGAGGCGATCTTCGTCGACTACAACCAGATGGCCCGCGACCGCACCATCGCCTCCGCGTACTCCGTCCGGGCGAACAAGCGCGCCACCGTCTCCACCCCGCTGGAGTGGGACGAGGTCGGCGAGGTGCACCCGGACGACTTCGACGTCACGACCGTCCCCGCCCGGTTCGCCGAGCGCGGCGACCTGTTCGCCGCCCTGCGCGCCGACCGCGACCCGGGGCTGGACTGCTCTCTCGACGCCGCGCTCGAGCTCGCGCGCCGCGACGAGGAGGAGCACGGCCTGGGCGACCTGCCCTACCCGCCGGAGTATCCCAAGATGCCCGGCGAGCCCAAGCGTGTGCAGCCCAGCCGGGACACCGACCGCAAGCGCACCTGACCGTCAGGGACGCGTGTACCGCAGGAAGACCGACCCGTCGCCGAGCGGGACGCACTCGGCGCGCGTGAGGTCGGCCTGCATCCCGTCGGGCAGCAGGCGCAGCCCGCCGCCGGCGACGTGCGGCACCACGCGTACCGTCATCTCGTCGACCACTCCGGCCAGCAGCGCCACCGCGGCGGTCGTCGGGCCCGAGACCTCGACGACGCCGTCGGTCCCCGCCGCGATCTCGGCCAGGCGCTCGGGGGTGAGGCGCGCCTCGAGCGTGGTGCGGGGCGCGTCGACCGTGCCCTGCTCCGCCACGAGGCCGTCGGAGCAGACGATCTTGTCGATCCCGCGCCAGATCTCGGCGAACTCGTCCGCGGCGTCGCTCTGCCCGGGCTCCCACGTGTCCCACACGCGCATCGTCTCGAACATGCGGCGGCCCACGACGAAGGTCCGCACGTCCCGGACCCGGTCGTTGATGAACGCGTGGACGGCGTCGTCCGGTGCGCCCCAGTCGAAGTCGCCCGACGCGTCGGCCACGTAGCCGTCGATGGAACAGCTCATCAGTCCGTACCTCAGTGTGCCCATGCTCCCCAGACCTGCCCCGGGGCCTCGACTCATCGGCGGCCCGCCGATCGGTGGGCTCAGGCGGTGCCCGGAGCCCCGGGCAGGAGGCTCGCGAGGTCGTAGCCGACCGGTTCCTCGAGCTGGTCGTAGGTGCACGACGACGGCTCGCGGTCGGGGCGCCACCGCTTGAACTGCGCGGTGTGCCGGAAGCGCGCGCCCTCCATGTGGTCATAGCCGACCTCCAGCACCCGCTCCACGCGCAGCGGCGTGAAGGACAGGTCCTTGCCGGCGCTCCAGCGCGACTGCGCTCTCGGGCGCCTCTCGCCCGCGCTGCCGTCCGCGACCGCCGGGTCCTGCCAGTCCGCCCACGGGTGCGCGGCGGCGTCCTCGGTGCCCGGTTCCACGACGAGCGGTGCGAGCTCGGCGTGCAGGGCCGCCCGGCGCGCGGCGGGGAACGACGCGGAGACGCCGACGAACTGCAGGCTGTCGGGGTCGTCCTCCTGTGCGTACAGGCCCAGCAGGAGCGAGCCGATGAGCGGCGTCGAGGGCGTCGACGTCTTGTGCAGCCGGTAGCCGGCGAGGACCACGTCGGCCGTGCGGGCGTGCTTGATCTTCAGCAGCGCCCGCTTGTTCGGCTGGTACGGGTCGTCGAGCCGTTTCGCGACCACGCCGTCGAGGCCCGCGCCCTCGAACGCCTCGAACCAGTCGCGCGCGACGCCGGCGTCCTGCGTGCGGGGCGTGGCGTGCACCTGCGGCCCGTCGAGCGCCAGCCCGTCGAGCGCCTCGAGCCGTTCGCGCAGCGGCCGCCCGGACAGGTCGTCGCCGCCGAGGGCGAGGACGTCGAAGACGACGAGGCTGGCCGGCGTCTCCGACGCGAGAAGCCGCACCCGCGACTCGGCGGGGTGGATCCGCTGGCCCAGGGCGTCGAAGTCCAGGTGCGCCGCCCGGGCCGCGCCGTCCCCGGGGCGCGCGACCACGATCTCGCCGTCGACGACGCAGCGCTGCGGCAGCGCGTCGAGCGCCGCGTCCACCACGTCCGGGAAGTAGCGCTGCATCGGCCGACCGTTGCGGGAGTCGATCCGCACGTCGTCGCCGTCGCGGAACACCAGGGCGCGGAACCCGTCCCACTTCGGCTCGTACACCCAGACGTCGTCGCCCGGAGGCTGGTCCGGCACGTCCGGCACCGACTTCGCGAGCATGGGCAGCACGGGCGGTTCGAGCGGCAGCGTCATGCTGGCGAACCTACTCCGGGAGGTGGGCCGGCACCTCCGCTCGCCGGAGCCTGGGGGCCTCGAGCCGCACCCGGACGGTCACCCTGCCGGCGTCGTCCCGGTGCGCGACCGCGTGCCCTCCGCGCTCGGCGCCGTCGAGCTCGACCGTCAGGGGGGCGCCCTCGCCCAGGAAGTTGCGCCACCAGCTCTTGGCGTCCGGCATCCCGACCCCGATGACGACCTCGTCCCCCCGGCGGCGGTACCCGACCGGGATCGCGAACTCGCGCCCCGACCGGCGCCCCGTGTACCGGACGATCGTGAGGGTGCGGCGGAGCGCTCCGCCCCAGCGGGGCGACCTGCGCCAGGCGAGAACCCCGGCGTTGAACCGGGTGACGAAGCGGCGGGAGCGGGGCGAGGCCAGGCTCGGCATGAGGTGTTCCTTCCTGACGCGCGGCGGGGACGCCGGTCAGCGCCCCGTCACGCTAGCAAGGCAACCGGAACGACTCGTCCACTTCCGCCTGGAGTGAGAGCGATGACCGCCGAGCTCTCTCGCACCCGCCCGGCCGCGCGCCCCGCGGACGGCGCCACGGCCGCGCTGCGGGCCGACGCCCGCAACCGCGACCGGATCGTCGCCGCGGCGCGCGAGCTGTTCGCCCGTCACCCGCGACGACCTCGCGCTCGTCGTCATGGCCGACAGCGGCGTCGTGGCCGCCACGCCGGAGGAGGCCGTGGTCGCCTCGCGCCGGCTCGTCGGCCTCCTGCTCAGCGGGCTGCGCGCCGACGGCGCCGTGCGGCTCCCCGCCCCGACCGGCCGGGGCTGCTGGAGTCGCTCAGGCTCCCGCCGACTCCTGGTGCACGTCGGCGGCCCTCGTCCCGGTGATGCGGTAGACGTCGAAGACGCCGTCCACCTTGCGCACCGCGGTGAGCACCTGCTGCAGGTGGCCGGGCTCCGCCATCTCGAAGACGAACTTCGACAGGGCGATCCGGTCGGACGACGTCGAGACCGACGCCGACAGGATGTTGACGTGGTAGTCCGACAGCACCTTGGTGACGTCGGACAGCAGCCGCGACCGGTCGAGCGCCTCGACCTGGATCTGCACCAGGAACATCGTGTTGGCGCCCGTGGTCCAGGACACGTCCACCATGCGCTCGGGCTGCGCCTTGGCCAGCTGCTCGGCGTTGGCGCAGTCCGCGCGGTGCACGCTGACGCCCGCGCCGCGGGTCACGAAGCCGACGATCGAGTCGCCGGGCACCGGGGTGCAGCACTTGGCGAGCTTCACCCAGATGTCGTCCACGCCCTTGACGACGACGCCGGGGTCGCCGGTGCGGCCGCGGCGCGACGGGCGGCCGGGGGCCGCGGCCTCCGCGGCGTCCTCCTCGGTGCCCTCCTCGCCGCCCAGCGACTTGACCAGCAGGTCGACGACGTGCGGCGCGGACGCGTGCCCCTCGCCCACCGCCGCGTAGAGCGCGGAGACGTCGGCGTAGCGCATGTCGTTCGCCAGCCCGACCAGCGCCTCGTGGCTGAGCAGGCGCTGGATCGGCAGGTTCTGCTTGCGCATCGCCTTGGTGATGGCGTCCTTGCCCTGCTCGATCGCCTCCTCGCGCCGCTCCTTGGTGAACCACTGGCGGATCTTGTTGCGGGCGCGCGCCGACTTCACGAAGGCGAGCCAGTCGCGCGAGGGGCCCGCGGACTCCGCCTTGGAGGTGAGGATGTCGACCGTGTCGCCGTTCTGCAGCGTCGAGTCCAGCGGCACGAGCCGCCCGTTGACGCGGGCCCCCATGGTGCGGTGGCCCACCTCGGTGTGCACCGAGTACGCGAAGTCGACCGGCGTCGCCCCGGCGGGCAGCGCCATCACCTCGCCCTTCGGCGTGAAGACGTACACCTCCGCGCCGCCGATCTCGTAGCGCAGCGAGTCGAGGAACTCGCTCGGGTCGGCGGTCTCGCGCTGCCAGTCCACGAGCTGGCGCAGCCACGCCATGTCGTTGGCGCGCGGGTCGTCCGACGTCGTCTTGCCGGCCGGCGCCATCTGCTTGTACTTCCAGTGCGCGGCGACGCCGTACTCCGCGCGACGGTGCATGTCGTGCGTGCGGATCTGGATCTCGACGGGCTTGCCGCCAGGGCCCACGACCGTCGTGTGCAGCGACTGGTACATGTTGAACTTCGGCATCGCGATGTAGTCCTTGAAGCGGCCCGGGACCGGGTTCCAGCGCGCGTGGAGCGCGCCGAGCACCGCGTAGCAGTCCCGCACCGTGTCCACGAGGACGCGCGTGCCGACCAGGTCGTAGATCTCCGCGAAGTCGTGCCCGCGGACGATCATCTTCTGGTAGATCGAGTAGTAGTGCTTCGGGCGGCCGGTGACCGTCGCCTTGATCTTCGCGCTGCGCAGGTCGGCGGAGATCTGCTCCCGCACCACCGACAGGTACTCCTCGCGGGCGGGCGCGCGCTCCGCCACCAGGTGCACGATCTCGTCGTACACCTTGGGGTAGAGCGTCTGGAAGGACAGGTCCTCCAGCTCCCACTTGATGGTGTTCATGCCCAGCCGGTGCGCCAGCGGGGCGTAGATCTCGAGCGTCTCGCGCGCCTTGCGCTGCGCCGACGAGCCGGAGACGTACTTCCACGTGCGGGCGTTGTGCAGCCGGTCCGCGAGCTTGATGACCAGCACGCGGATGTCCTTGGCCATCGCGACGACCATCTTGCGCACGGTCTCCGCCTGGGCGGCGTCGCCGTACTTCACCTTGTCCAGCTTGGTGACCCCGTCGACGAGCATGGCGATCTCCTCGCCGTACTCGCGGGTCAGCTCGTCGAGCCCGTAGTCCGTGTCCTCGACCGTGTCGTGCAACAGCGCGGCCGCCAGGGTCGCGCCGTCGAACCCGAGCTCGGCGAGGATGGTCGCCACGGCGACAGGGTGCGTGATGTACGGGTCGCCGGACTTGCGCTCCTGGCCCCGGTGACACCGCTCGGCCGTCGCGTAGGCGCGCTCGAGCACCGAGAGGTCGGACTTCGGGTGGTTGGTGCGCACAGCCTGGAGCACCGGCTCCAGCGCCGGCGTCGTGGGCGGCGCGCCCCGCACCCCGAGCCGCACGAGCCGGTTGCGCACGCTCCGGCCGGACCCCGAGCCGCGGCCCGGGACCGCCCCCTGCCCGGTCGATCCCTGGGGCGCGTTGGCGGCGCGCACGACCTTCGTCTCGTCGCTCATCTGCGCCTCCTTCCGCAACCACCGCGGGGTCGCCGCCGGCCGGGACGGCAAGTCTACGACTCCACGCGGAGCAGAGCCTCGACCGTCCGTCCGGTCAGCCTGTCGCGTCCGCCCAGGCCGGCGAGCTCGAGCAGGAACGCCAGGGCGACCACCTGGCCGCCCGACCGCTCCACGAGCTCGGCCGCCGCGCACGCCGTGCCGCCGGTCGCGAGCACGTCGTCGACCAGGAGAACACGCGCCCCCGCCTCGAGTGTTCCCGTGCGCAGCTCGATCGCGGCGGAGCCGTACTCGAGGTCGTAGTCCACCCGTTCCACCGGCGGCGGCAGCTTGCCCGCCTTGCGCAGCGGCAGGAACCCCACCCCGAGGCGAGTGGCGAGCGGCGCCCCCAGGAGGAAGCCCCGCGCCTCCATGCCCGCGACGACGTCCACGCCGCCGTCCGCGTCCACGAGGCGGGCGAACGCCTCCACGACGTCCGCCAGCGCCGGGCCGTCCGCGAGCAGCGGGGTGATGTCGCGGAACACGACGGGCGGGTGCGGGTAGTCCGGCACGTCGCGGATCAGCGCGCGCACCTCCGCCGCTCGCTCGGCGCCGAGCCCCCGGAGCCCGTCCAGGACGATGTCGTCCGGACGGTCGCCGGGGCGCCCGCCGCCGGGCACGCCGAAGCCTGAGCTGTCATCCATCGCGTGACCCCCGGCTCAGTGTCCGCGCTTGCGGCGCGGCTGGGCGCGGTTGCCCTGGTGCTGGCCCGGGATCAGCTGCGCAGACCCGGTCGTGAACGCCGCGACCTCGGCGTCGTGGCCGCCCTCCGCGACCAGGCCGGCGCGCTCCGCCAGGACCGCCTTCGTGTGCGCGGCGATCTTCGGCTCGCGATCCCGCAGCGCGACGTCGAGCGGCGTCGCGAGGAAGAGCGACGACGCGGCGCCGACGGCGATACCGACGAACAGCGACAGCGACAGGTCGCGGAGCGTGCCCGCCCCCAGCAGGAACGCGCCGACGAAGAGGATGCTCGCCACCGGCAGGAGCGCCACGACCGACGTGTTGATCGAGCGCACGAGGGTCTGGTTCACGGCGAGGTTGGCGCGCTCCGCGTACGTGCTGCGGGTCTGCGTGAGCACGTCCGCCGTGTTCTCGCGGACCTTGTCGAACACGACCATCTTGTCGTAGAGCGAGAAGCCGAGGATGGTGAGGAAGCCGATGATCGTCGACGGCGTGACCTCCCAGCCGATGGCCGCGTAGACGCCGGCCGAGATGAGCAGGTCGGCGAGCATCGCGACGATCGCCGCCACGGACATCCGCCAGGCGCGGAAGTACACGGCCATGAACAGCGCCGCGGCCACCACGAACACCACGGTGCCCCACAGCGCCCGCATGGAGACGCCCGCGCCCCAGGTCGGGCCGACGAAGGACGTCGTCACCGCGGACTCGTCGACGTCGTACGCGGTGGCGAGGCCCGTGACCAGGGCGGCCTCCTGCTCCGGCGTGACCGTCTCGGTCTGCACCCGGACCGCCGAGCCGCCCACGATCGCGACGCGGGGCTCCTCGTTCGGGAGCACCTCGTGCACCGCGTCGATCGCGACCTGCTGCTCCGTGGAGCTCGCGTCGTTCACCGTGAACTCCGTGCCGCCGCGGAAGTCGATGCCGAGGGTGAGGCCCTTGATCAGGATCACGGCGATCGACGCGACGGCGAGGATGCCCACGATCGTGAACCAGCGCTTGCGGCGCTGCACGATCGGGTAGGACCGCCGGCCCGTGTACAGGTCGTTGCCCCACTGGGCGAAGTGCATGCCGGCCATCAGCGGCTCTCCTCGTTCGTGCCGGAATGGTTCTCACCGGTCGCCGAGGGCGATCCGTCGCCCGGTCCTGCGTCCGGCTGCGGGTCCGCCTCCTCCGCGGCCGCCCGGCGCTCGGCCGCGCGCCGCTCGGCGATCGTCAGCCGGCGCCCGGAGGCGTCGGTGACGGGGGCCGCGGGGGCCTGCCGTGCACCGCTGTGCACGGGCTCGGCGACCACGCGCTCGCCCGGCGCCTCGGCGCCGGTGTCGGCGCCCTCGGAGGCGGCGCCGGCCACGGCGGGCTGCGGCATCCGCACCCGGCCGGCGCCCGCGTACCGCGGGCCGGAGCTCGCGCGCAGGCGCTCGGGCGACAGGCCCGACCACAGGTGGCCGTCCCGGAAGAACGGGATCTTGGTGATGACCTCCATCATCGGGTGCGTGAACCAGAACACGACGGCGACGTCGATGATCGTGGTCAGACCCAGGGTGAACGCGAAGCCCTGCACGCCGCCCACGGCGAGGAAGTACAGGATGATCGCGGAGATCAGGTTGACGGCCTTGGCGGCGAGCACCGTGCGCCGGGCGCGGGCCCAGCCGCGCTCGACCGCGTAGGCGAGGGTCCGCCCGTCGCGCAGCTCGTCGCGGATCCGTTCGAAGTACACGATGAACGAGTCCGCCGTGAAGCCGATGGCGACGATCAGGCCGGCGACGCCCGCGAGCGAGAGCCGATAGCCCATCCCCCAGGAGAGCAGGGCGATCGACACGTAGGTGATCACGCCCGCGACCACCAGCGACGCGACCGTCAGCAGGCCGAGCGTGCGGTACTGCAGCAGCGAGTACACGACGACGAGCGCGAGGCCGATGAGGCCGGCGATCAGGCCGTTGCGCAGCTGCTCGGAGCCGAGGGTCGCGGAGATGACCTCCTGGCTCTCGACCGTGTACTGCACCGGCAGGGCGCCGAAGCTCAGCTGGTTGGCCAGCGTGGCCGCGGAGTCGCGCGTGAACGACCCGGAGATCGTCGCCTGGCCGTTGGAGATGATCGTGCCCGGGGACAGGGACGGCGCCGAGACGACGAGCCCGTCCAGGACGATGGCGAACTGGTTGCGCGGCGCCTCGAGGCCCTGCAGACGGGTCGTGGTCTCGCGGAACTCCTTCGTGCCCACGGAGTCGAAGTTGAGGAAGACGCCCCACTCGTTGGTGGTGGTGCCGTTCGCGCCGGGGACGAGGCCGGAGCTCGCCGACGAGATGTGCACGCCGTCGACCTCCATCGGGCCGAGGATGTACTTCAGCCCGTCCTGCTCGCCGCACGTCACCAGCGGCTTGTCCGGGTCGTCCCCGCCGCCGCCCTTGAGGTTGGCGGGGTCGGTGCAGTCGAGCTGCTCGAACTGCTTCTGGATCTCCGGCGTGATCTGCGCCAGGTCGCTCGGGTCGGAGGCTGCTGCCTCCTCGCCCTCCGGGGTCGCCGACGGCGACGGGTCCGCGTCGTCGCCCTCGGTCGGGGTCGCGGTGGCGGTCGGCGTGGCCGACGGGTCGACGTCCGCCGGGACGGACAGCGGCGCACCCGCGCCCTTGCCGCTCGGCGCGTCGCCGGCGGCGTCCTCAGCGGCCGCGTCGTCCTTGGCCGCGTCGTCCTTGGCGGCGTCGTCCTGCGCCGCGTCGCCGGCGTCGGCGCTGGGCGAGGCGGACGGCTCGGGGGTCGGCGTGCCCGCGGCGTACGTCAGCACCGGGCGGAAGCGCATCTGCGCCGGCTGCGAGATGAGGTCGATGGTCTCCTGCGACACCTCGCCGGGGATCCCGACGACGATGTTCTGGGAGCCCTGCGCGGTGATCTCCGCCTCGGACACGCCCGAGGAGTCGATGCGCTGACGGATGACGTTGATCGACTCGTCGATCGTCGCCGACGTCACCTGCGACCCGTCGGTGGTGTCCGCCTTCAGGATCAGCTGCGTGCCGCCCTGCAGGTCGAGCGCCAGCCCCGGGGCCCAGCTCGCGCCGTCCGGGTTGGAGTCGGACTTGGCGTCCCAGAAGACGCCGGCGCCGAGGGCGAGGAACGGCAGGACGATCGTCAGGATCGTGAAGACCACGAGGGTGCGTACCGGACGCGACCGCTTCGTGCGTGAGTTCGCCAACTTCTGTCTCTTCCCGTCTGCGCGCCGCCGCGGGGCCGGCGCGTGATGGCGCCGGCCGGGATCACCCCGACCGGCGCGTCGTCAGGCCGACGGGCGCGAGCGCCCGCCGTCCCATGTCGCTGGTGCTGTCACTTCGATGCTGTCACTTGGTGGTGCCGGCCTCGCCCTCGTCACGACGCTGCTGCTCCCGGTACTCCCGCTGCGCGGTGTCCAGGCTCGACAGGTCGTCGGGGACGTCGATGTGACCGTCGCCGGAGGTGATCGTACCGGTCGCGGAGGAGTCGCTTGTGACGTCGGTCTCGTCGGCCTCGGCCACGGGCTCCTCGACCGGCGCGTCCACGCGCTTGGCGATGGCCGCGCGCAGCCAGCGGGTCTGCGCGCCGCCGGGGCCGGTCTCGATGGTGACGGTGTCGGTCGCCTCGTCGATCTCCACGACCGTGCCGAACAGGCCCGAACCGGTCATGACCTCCTGACCCGGCTCGAGCTGCGACCGGAACTCGGCCTGCTGCTTCTGCTGCTTGCGCGTCCGCTGGCTCATGAAGAACATGAGGCCGGCGAGGACCACGAAGAGGATGATGAGTTCCACGGAGCGTCCTTGTCTGTCGCTGCCCGACGGTCGTCGACCGACTGCCGGGCGTCGGGGGCGCACCGGTCGGCACGCCGGCGCAGAGTCCTGCGCACACGGCCCCCAACGAGCACGGCACCCGTCGAGTTCCGGCCCTGGGCCGTCGGCGGCCGGGGGCGCTCCCAGTCTACTGGGGCGGCCCGGCGTCCCTGTCGGACCCGTCGAACAGGGTTCCCCCGAGCGGCGCGCCCCACGCGCCGGGCGGCGGCTCGAGCCCGAGGTGCTCCCAGGCGGCCTGCGTGGCGACCCGGCCGCGCGGCGTGCGGCCCAGGAGCCCTTCGCGGACGAGGTACGGCTCGGCCACCGTCTCCACGGTGTCCGGCTCCTCACCCACGGTCATCGCGAGCGTGCCCAGGCCCACGGGACCGCCGGCGAACCGGCGGCAGACGGCGTCGAGCACGGCACGGTCCAGCCGGTCGAGGCCGATCGGGTCGACCTCGTAGACCTCCAGCGCCGCCCGGGCCGCCCGGAGGTCGAGGCTGCCGTCCCCGCGCACCTGGGCCCAGTCGCGCACGCGGCGCAGCAGGCGGTTGGCGATGCGGGGGGTGCCGCGCGACCGGCCCGCGATCTCGTGCGCTGCGGCGTGCTGGATGTCGACGCCGAGCAGGCCGGCGGACCGGGTGATGACGCGCTCCAGCTCGGCGGCGTCGTAGAAGTCGAGGTGCCCGGTGAACCCGAAGCGGTCGCGCAGCGGGGCGGGCAGCAGGCCCGACCTCGTCGTCGCGCCGACGACGGTGAACGGCGGCAGCGCCAGCGGGATCGCGCTCGCGCCCGCCCCCTTGCCGACGACGACGTCGACGCGGAAGTCCTCCATCGCGACGTACAGCAGCTCCTCGGCCGGGCGGGCCAGCCGGTGGATCTCGTCGATTAAGAGGACCTCGCCCTCCTCCAGCGAGGACAGCACCGCCGCGAGGTCGCCCGCGTGCTGGATCGCCGGGCCGCTCGTGACCCGCAGCGAGGTGCCGAGCTCGGCGGCGATGATCATCGCCAGCGTGGTCTTGCCGAGCCCGGGCGGGCCGGACAGCAGGACGTGATCGGGTGACGCGTCGCGGGCCAGGGCCGCCTGCAGGACCAGGGAGAGCTGGTCGCGCACCACCCGCTGCCCGACGAACTCGTCCAGCTTCTTCGGGCGCAGCGCCGCCTCGGCCGCGCGCTCGACGTCGTCGGCCGAGGAGGTGACGAGCCGCTCCCCGCCGTACTCCGGGTCCGCCTCAGCCACGGCGGCCGCCCAGGGAGCGCAGCGCCGCGCGCAGCGTGGCCGCGACGTCGATCGGGCTGTCGGCCGGGCGGTCGTCGCCCGCGTCCGCGAGGACCCGGTCGACGGTGTCCTGGGCGACCTTGGCGGCCCAGCCCAGGCCCACGAGCGCCTCGACCACCTGGTCGCGCGCCGGGTCTCCCGCGGCGACGGGCGGCGCGTCGGGCACGACGGCGCCGGCGGCGGCGGACGTCGGGGCGCCCAGCTTGCCGGACAGCTCGAGCACCATGCGCTGGGCGCTCTTGGGGCCGACACCGGGGATGCGGCGCAGCGCCGCGAGGTCCTCGGACGCGACGGCGCGGCGCAGGGCGTCGGGGGTCAGCACGGCGAGCATGGCGAGAGCGATCCGGGGCCCGACGCCGGACACGGACTGGGCGGTCTCGAAGACCTCCCGTTCGTCCGCCTCCGCGAAGCCGAACACCGTCATCGAGTCCTCACGGACGACCAGCGTGGTGTGCAGCTGGGCCCGCTCCCCCACCCGCAGGCCGGCGAGGGTGCCCGGGGTGGCGTGCACGAGGTACCCGACCCCGCCGACGTCGAGCACGGCCCGCTCCAGCGTCACGTGCGTGACCGTGCCGGTCAGGGAGGCGATCACCGTGGTCCTTCCGTCGAAGAGGCCGTCGAGATGTCCGTCGACACGGCCGTCGAACACCCGTACGAGGCGTCACTGTAACAACCGGCGCCGACGCCGGGGCGGGCGACACTCGACGAGCCGCACGACGAGCCGCGCGACGGCGACCGGGCGGCCCGGGTCCCGCTCAGCGCCGGGCTCGGGAGGGGGCGCCGCGGTGCGAGCCGGTGCGCGCGGTGCGCTCGGCCGCCGCCCAGGCGCGCTGGGCCGGGGTGAGCTCGTTCCGCTCGCCACCCTGGAGCGCTCCGGACGGCCGCCACAGGTGCGTGACGGCGAGGGCGAGCGCGTCGGCGGCGTCGGCCGGCCGCGGCAGCTCGTCGAGCCCGAGGATGCGCGCGATCATGCGCTGCACCTGCTCCTTGTCGGCGCGGCCGGACCCGGTGACGGCGGCCTTCACCTCGCTCGGCGTGTGCATCGCGACCGGGACGCCGCGCCGGGCGGCCGCGACCATCGCGAGGCCGGCGACCTGCGCGGTGCCCATCACGGTGCCGCGGTTGTTCTGGGCGAAGACGCGCTCCACGGCGACGACGTCGGGCACCGTGCGCTCGAGCCACTCCTCGAGCCCCTCGGCGACGCGCAGCAGCCGGAGGTCGACGCTCAGCTCGGGCTCGCTGCGCACGACCCCGACGTCGACCATCCGGGCCTTGCGGCCCGGCAACGAGTCGACGACGCCGACCCCGCACCGGGTCAGACCCGGGTCCACCCCCAGCACGCGCACGTCGTCACCCTCTCACGCGGGCGGCCGCGGACGGCCGACCCGCGCCGGGAGCCGTCACTCCTCGTCGAGGGCCGCCATGACCTCGTCGGAGGCGTCGAAGTTCGCGTAGACGTTCTGCACGTCGTCGCTGTCCTCGAGCGCGTCGATGAGGCGCATGATCTTGCGCGCGCCCTCCACGTCGACCTCGACCTCCATGGAGGGGTGCCAGATGGAGTCGGCCGAGTCGTACTCGATGCCGGCCTCCTGGATCGCCGTGCGCACGGCGACGAGGTCGGTGGCCTCCGAGAGGACCTCGATGACGTCGCCCTCGTCGCTGACCTCCTCGGCGCCCGCGTCGAGCGCGGCGAGCATGACGTCGTCCTCCGTGACGCCCTCCGCCTTCGGCACCACGACGAGGCCCTTGCGGGAGAACAGGTAGGACACGGAGCCCGGGTCGGCCAGGTTGCCGCCGTTGCGGGAGAACGCGAGGCGCACCTCGGAGGCGGCACGGTTCTTGTTGTCCGTGAGGCACTCGACGAGGACGGCGATGCCGTTCGCGCCGTAACCCTCGTACATGATCGTCTGGTAGTCGACGGCGTCGGCGCCCTCGCCGGAGCCGCGCTTGAGCGCGCGGTCGATGTTGTCGTTGGGGACCGACGACTTCTTCGCCTTCTGGATGGCGTCGAACAGCGTGGGGTTGCCGGCCGGGTCGCCGCCGCCCGTGCGCGCGGCGACCTCGATGTTCTTGATCAGCTTCGCGAAAAGCTTGCCGCGCTTGGCGTCGATCGCCGCCTTCTTGTGCTTGGTCGTGGCCCACTTGGAGTGACCTGACATGCGCTCCCTAACTCCTTCGCGATGCTTGGACGAGCCGGACGAACAACCCGTGCACGCGCGCGTCCCCCGTGATCTCCGGGTGGAACGCGGTGGCGAGCAGCCGTCCCTGACGTGCTGCGACGATCTTACCGGCGGCGGGCCCCACCGTGGAGCCGTCCGCCCAGCGGTCCGGCATGCGGGCGAGCACCTCGACGTCCGGCCCGGCCTCCTCGACCCACGGAGCGCGGATGAAGGCGGTGCGCACCGGGCGCCCGCCCGGCGCGTCCGAGACGCCCGCGACCTGCAGGTCCGCCTCGAACGAGTCCACCTGGCGGCCGAACGCGTTGCGCCGCACGACGACGTCCATCCCGCCCAGCGTGCGCTGGTCGGCGGTGCCGCCCTCGATGCGGTCCGCGAGCAGGATCATCCCCGCGCACGAGCCGAACACGGGCAGCCCCTCGCCGATCAGCCGCCGCAGCGGGTCGGCGAGCTCGAACAGCCGCAGCAGCTTGTCGATCGTCGTCGACTCGCCGCCGGGCAGGACGAGCCCCTCGACCGCGTCCAGCTCGGACGGGCGGCGCACGCTCACGGCGCGCGCCCCCGCCTGCTCGAGCGCGGCCGCGTGCTCGCGGACGTCGCCCTGCAGGGCGAGGACTCCGATCGTCGTGGTCACCGGGGCAGTGTAGGGGCGACCGTCGGCGAAGGCCGCAACGTGCTCAGGTGCAGGTGCCGAGCAGGCCCAGCGTGATCGAGTACCGCCGCGTGTTGGACCACGCCGAGCTCCATGTCGCTCCCGGGTAGACGCGGTCCGCGCGGACCTGGGCCGTCGCGTTGTTCGCCGTCGCGGTGACCTGGTGACTCGTCGTCCCCGCGGCCACCTGCACCGTGGTGTTCCCGCCCGGACCGTAGCCGAACGTGTAGCGGGTGGCGCCGGTCGCCGCCGTCCAGTTGAACGTCACCGACCCGATCCCCAGCAGGCCGCACGTCAGGTTCGTCGGGGCGGCGACCGTCGCGGCGGAGACCGCGGCGCTGGTCACCGTGCCCGTGTCGTTCCACGACGTGCCCGGGATCGTCGCCGCCAGCGCCACGGACACGCCCCCGCTCTGGCCCTGGGTGGCAGAGGGGGCCGCGGCCGAGACCGCCACCGCCACGCACAGCGCCACGGTCCCGCCCGCCGGGATCGTGGCGGTGCCACCGGACCCCGCGCCGCAGCCGGTCCCCGTGTCCGCCGCGCCGAACGACGCGCTCGTCGTGAACGCCGTCCCGAGCGTCCCGGTCCGTGAGGTCGTCGCGGTCACCGTGGCGGAACGGGAGCCGCCGTTGCGCACCGTGACGATCTCGGACGCGCCGGAGCCCGGCACCGCGCCGGGGAGCGCGAGAGCGGGCAGGCTGACCGTGCCCCCGCGGCCCACGAGGCCGTTGCCGAGGTTCGCGACCTGCACGTCCACCGTGCCCGCAGAGATCTGGGTCGTCGGCGCCGCCGCGGTGCCCGCCCCGCGCCACCAGGCCCAGGCGATCCCGCCCCCGGCGAGCACGCACACCATCGCCGCGACCACCAGGACCGCGACGCGGCGCACGGTCGCCCCGGCCCGCGCCGGCTCAGGCACGGTGGTCGCCCCCTCGCGGGCGGGCACGATTCAGCAGCACGCCGGCCGCGACGGCACCCGCGGCCGCGAGCAGCACCGGCAGCGGCTGTCCACCGGTCCGTGCGAGCGCGCCCGGGCCGTCGGGGACGTCGTCGGCCTGTCGGCGCCCGCCGTCCTGCTCGCCTCCGCTGTCCGGCGGCCCGTCGCCCGCCAACGTCACGAGCACGTCCACGGGGACGGTCCCGCCCTGCGTCTCGTTCCCCGCCGCGCGGTCGAGCGACGCCTCCACCGTGACGGGCAGCACCTCCGACTCGGCGAGCAGCACCGGGGCGGACCCCGCGCCGTCGGACCACCTGCCCCCCTCCGGGCGCACCCGGACCTGCACCGCCTCTGCGAGGGCGGAGGCTCCGTGGCCGGTCACCCCGTCCCCGACCGAGACGGCGACGCGGCTGCCGGCCGGGCCGGGCCCGTCGTTGCGCACGAGCAGCACGGCCCGGCGCGTCTCGCCCGGCGTCCAGGGCGTGGAGCCGAAGAGCGCCGCCTCGAGGTCGGTCGTCCAGCGGCGGCCGTCCACACTCAGCGCCACGCCTCCGTGCTCGGGGCCGCCGTACGCTCCCGCCGCCGGCGCCGGCGCCAGCAGCACCCCGGCGACGAGCGCGGCCCCGCACGTCGCGACACGGCGCCCTTCGCCCCTCATCGGCCGTCGCCCTTCCGCGCACCGCCCGCGGCCGGCGGCGCCGCCGGCCACCAGGTCGCGAGCCCGTCGGGCGGAACGCTCGGCCCGGTGCCCGACGCCTGAGCCGGGGGCCGACGGGGGCTCCCCCGCGCCGGACGACCGGCGCCCCCGCCGCTCCCGGACCTCGCCCGCGACGAGCCACGACGCGTACCCCAGGAGGAGGACCGCGACGCCGGTCGTGAGGAACCCCCGCTGCTCGGGCGTCCCGAGACCCATGAGGCGGCCCAGTTGCGGGACGGCGTACCAGAGCGTGCCGCGCACCTGCACGGCCCGCACGGGCTCCGGGTCGGCGACCGCGTTCGCGTCACCCCGGGTCAGCAGCGTCCGCTCCCCGTCGACGGTGGTGCCGAGGCCGACCACCCGGTGCGTCACGACCGTGGGGTCCCCGGAGCGCAGCTGGTACGTGACCACCTGTCCGGTCGTGATCTCGTCCACGTCGACCGGGCGCACCACCACGAGCGTGCCGACGTCGAGCGCGGGGCGCATCGACCCGGTCGCCACGCCGTACGGTGTGGCGCCGGCCAGGCGCGGAACCAGGACGACGAGGAGCAGGGCCCCGCCCGCGACCAGCAGGACGACGCACGCGAGGACGCGCCCCGCCGCGCGTCCCACGACACGGCCCGGGCGCGGTGCCGCAGCCACGGCGCGCTCAGGGAGCGGGGACGACGTGCGCCTGCGTGACCTGGACCGTGACGTCCTCGAGCGCGGCGGTCAGCGCCTGCGTGTCGTTCCCCGCGGCCGTGTCGAACGCCGCCTCGAGGTTGACGACGAGCGAGTCGGTCTCGCCGACCGGGACCGGCTCGGTCAGCGGGAGCTCCAGCGTCTCGCCGCCCAGGGTCGCCGAGGTGAGGCTGAGGTCGAGCGCGCCCGTGAGCGCGTTCTCCGCCGCCCAGGTCGGCGACGAGACGGTGATCTCGCCCAGCGCCAGATGGTCACCGGTGCCCCCCACCGCCAGCGTGCAGGTGGTGGTGACCGTGTCGCCCGGCACGATGCCCGCCGCGACCGAGCCGCCGCCGTCGAGGGTCCAGTCGCCGCACGCCCCGTCCGACATCGTGAGCGTGCCGGCGGTGACGTCCGACCCGGTGGCCGTGCCCTGTGCCGTCCAGTAGGCGATCGTCTGGGCGCCGCCGACGAGCAGGACGGCGGCCCCTCCTACGGCGATCGCAGCCTTCGTCAGTCGGTTCATGTCGACATCCCCCTGCCGCTCTGTCCGCACCCCTGCGTGCGGCCCGATGAGACGACGGTAGCCAACTGATGCCCGGGGCGCGCGTCGGCGGCCCGGGACGCCTGGAGGGTCAGGGCGTGCGGGTACCCAGCTCCTCGGGGTCGGACGGCTCGTCGTCGTGCTGGACGCCGAGGTGGCGGACGGTGCCGTCCCACCCCCGGGCCAGGTCCTCCACGACGTCCGGCAGGCTGGTCGGGAAGACCTCGCGCGTCTCGGCGCGCAGCTCGGCCGTGGTCAGCCAGCGCATCTCGTCGAGCACGTCGCGCTCCTCCGCCGTCCACCCGTCGTCGGTGGGCCGGTGGCCGCCGTCCACGCGCGCCAGGAAGAAGACCTCCTGCTGGCGGCACGTCTCCGCGAAGAAGTGGAAGTACGCGTCCCGGGTCAGCACGGGGCCCACCAGGTCGCCCGGCGCGAGCTCGAGCCCGGCCTCCTCGCGCAGCTCGCGCAGGGCCGCGTCGACCTCGCTCTCGCCGGCGTCGATGCCGCCGCCGACGGTGAACCACCACGAGCGTTCCGGCTGGTCGGCGTCGTGACCGCGCACCAGCAGCACCCGGTCCGCGTCGTCGAGCACGATGACGCGCGCCGCGCGCCGCTGGCGCAGCCCGTCCGGCCCTACCGCCCAGTCGTCGCCGAGCGCCGGCGTCACCGGTCCCGCCCCGTGAGGCGCGCCGACTCCGGCTCGGCCTCGACGTCGCGGTTCACGGCCGACGGGGAACGTGCATCCATGGCGCTCATGGTAGCCAGGGGCGAGACCTCGACGACCCGATCCCCGCGCCCTGGACGGTCACCGCCACGGACGGGACCGGGCCGGCGCTCACCGGCGGGGCTTCACCCGCTTCGTCGGGAGGGCGGACAGCGGATCCTCCGGCCACGGGTGGCGGGGATAGCGGCCCCGCAGGTCCGCCCGGACCCCGGGATAGCCCTGTCTCCAGAAGGACGCAAGATCGCTCGTGATCGCGACCGGTCGTCCGGCGGGCGACAGCAGGTGCAGGACGACGGGGACGCGGCCGTCCGCGACGGCCGGGGCCGCGGTCCAGCCGAAGACCTCCTGCAGCTTCACCGCGAGGACCGGCGGCTCGGCACCGTCGTACGCGAGCCGGACCGCGGAGCCCGACGGGACCTGGAGCCGTTCCGGCGCCAGCTCGTCGAACCGGGCTGCCGCGGGCCACGGCAGGAGCCGACGGAGCGCCGAGGCCACGTCGATGCGGGCGAGGTCGCGCGCGACCCGCACCGAGGCGAGCTCCGTACCCAGCCACGCGTCGAGATCGGCGAGCAGCGCCTCGTCGTCGACCGCGGGCCACGGGGCTCCGAGGTGGGCGTGGCAGAACGCGAGCCGCTGCCGCAGGGTGAGCGCGGTCTCCGACCAGCGCAGGACGGACAGACCGCTGCCCCGTATGCCCTCGCGCACCGCCCCCTGGACGAGCATCCGGTCGGGGTCGGTCAACGGGACGTCGCCCAGCACGATCGCGCCGAGCGCCTCGACCCGCCGCGTCACGATCCGGCCGTCGTCCCAGCGGATCCGGTCCTCGGTCGAGACGAGATCGCCCGCGACGTCCCGCGCGGTCTGCTCGTCGATCGGCGCCGCGGACCTGATCCGGGCGTCGGCGCGACCGGGTGCCCGGTCGGCGACCGCGATCGCCAGCCAGGCGGTGCCTCGCAACGGCGACCGCGGATCCAGCGCAGCACCCGTGCCGCCGGACATCTGGTACGTCGTCGAGTCGGCCCCCCGGGCCCGCGCGATCCGCTCCGGGTACGCCAGCCCCGCCACGATGCCCACCGCGAGATCGTCCGGCACCCCGGGCGTCCCCCGACCGGCCCGCCCGTCCGACGGGTGGCCCGACGGCGCGCCGCGGCCGAGGCGCGCCGACTCCTCCCGCCAGCGGGCGGTCGCCCCCCGGTCGTCACCGCAGCGGAGTGCCCGCAGGCGTGCCGGCAGGTCGTCGCCGAAGGCGCGGCCCGAGTCGTCCGAGAGCATCGCGACGATCTCGCGCGCCCGGTCGTCGCCGACCCGCGGGGCCCCGTCCAGCAACGCACGAGCGAGGCGAGGATGCGCCCCGATCGCCCGCATCCGCCGGCCCCGCTCGGTGATCCTGCCGTCGTCGTCCACGGCGTCGACGCGGCGCAGCAGCGCGGTGGCCGCCGTCATCGCGGGCGCGGGCGGCGCCTCGAGCAGCGTCAGGCCGGCCCCCGCAGGCGCGCCCCACGCCGCGAGGTCGAGGGCGAACGCCGCCAGGTCGGCGACCGCGATCTCCGGCGCCGCATGATCGTCGAGACGCGCGTGGTCGGTGGCGGACCAGCACCGGTAGACCCGGCCCGGCGCCTCCCGACCGGCGCGACCCGCCCGCTGGTCGGCCGACGACCTCGAGACCCGGCAGGTGACCAACGTCCCGAGACCGCGGGACTGGTCGGTCCGCGGTTCCCGGGCGAGACCCGCGTCCACCACGACCCTGACCCCGGGCACCGTCAGCGAGCTCTCCGCCACCGACGTCGTCACCACGATCCGACGCGCGGCGGAGGGCACCAGCGCTCGCTCCTGCTCGGCCCGGGACTGGCGACCGAACAGCGGCAGGACATGGAGGTCGGCCAACCGGCGGGCCATCCCGTCGATCTCGGCCTCGCCCGGGACGAACACGAGGACGTCGCCGTCGTTCTCGGTCAGGGCGCGCCGGACGACGGTCCCGACGTGGTCCAGCAGGCGAGGGTCGACCCGACCGCCGGGAAGCAGCGGCGTGGGCAACGGCGGGGGCGCCCACTCGGTCGCCACGTCGAACAGCGCGGCGGTCGCCGTGATCACGGGTGCGGGAGCGCCCGCGCCGAGCGCGCGGCTCAGCCCGACCGTGTCCGCCGTGGCCGATGTCGCGACGACGGCCAGGTCGTCCCGAAGGTTCGCCCGGACGTCGACGAGGAGCGCGAGCAGGAGGTCGGCGTCCAGGTGCCGCTCGTGGCACTCGTCGATCACGATCGCCGTGACACCCGCCAGCTCCGGGTCCTGCTGCAGCCGGCGCACGAGGAGCCCCGTCGTCACCACCTCGACGCGGAGGTCCTTCCCGCCGCTGCGCTCACCGCGCATCGCGTAGCCGATCCGCCGTCCGAGCGGCTCGCCGACCAGCGCCGCCAGCCGGGTCGCCGCCGCACGGGTGGCCATCCGGCGCGGCTCGGCGACGATGATCCTGCCGCCGAGCGCGTCGGACAGGGCCAGGGGCAGCAACGAGGTCTTCCCCGATCCGGGCGGCGCGACCAGCACCGCAGCGCCGCTCGACCGCACCGCGTCGACCGTGGCGGGCAGGACCGCCCGGACGGGCAGGTCCGCACCCGGCACCGAAGGTTCAGGGAGCAGCACGCCCCGACACTAGTCGAGCGCGACCAGGGGCCCCGCGGACGCGATGTCGGCGGGACCCCTGGTCGCGGTCAGAGCTGGTGCTACCAGCCGCGCTCGGCCAGGCGCACCGGCGCCGGCTCGGCCTCGACGTTGATGCCGACCATGGCCTCGCCCAGCCCGCGGGAGACCTTGGCGACGACGTCCGGGTCGTCGTGGAAGGTGGTCGCCTGGACGATCGCCTTCGCGCGCGCGACCGGGTCGCCCGACTTGAAGATGCCGGAGCCGACGAACACGCCCTCGGCGCCGAGCTGCATCATCATCGCGGCGTCCGCCGGGGTGGCGATGCCGCCCGCGGTGAACAGCACGACCGGCAGCTTGCCGGCCCGCGCCACCTCGGCGACGAGCTCGTAGGGGGCCTGCAGCTCCTTGGCGGCGACGAACAGCTCGTCCTCGGGCAGCGAGGTCAGCCGACGGATCTGCGCACGGATCTGGCGCATGTGCGTGGTCGCGTTGGAGACGTCGCCCGTGCCGGCCTCGCCCTTGGAGCGGATCATCGCCGCGCCCTCGGTGATGCGGCGCAGCGCCTCGCCGAGGTTGGTGGCGCCGCACACGAACGGCACCGTGAACTGCCACTTGTCGATGTGGTTGGCGTAGTCGGCGGGGGTGAGCACCTCCGACTCGTCGATGTAGTCGACGCCCAGGGACTGCAGCACCTGCGCCTCGACGAAGTGCCCGATGCGCGCCTTCGCCATCACGGGGATCGAGACGGCGTCGATGATGCCGTCGATCATGTCGGGGTCGCTCATGCGGGCGACGCCGCCCTGCGAACGGATGTCGGCGGGCACCCGCTCCAGGGCCATGACGGCGACGGCGCCGGCGTCCTCGGCGATCTTCGCCTGCTCGGGCGTGACGACGTCCATGATGACGCCGCCCTTGAGCATCTCGGCCATGCCGCGCTTGACGCGGGCGGTGCCCACCTCGCCCGCGGGGATCCGGCCGTCGCTGCCGCTGGTCTCGCTCAACGCAACCTCGCTCGTGTCGCAGTGGGACGCGTGACCGCTGTCACGCACCCTCCATCCTAGTTCCGCGTGTCAGGCCCCGGAGAGCCCCTCCGGCATCTGGTCGTCCAGCTCGACCATGTGCGGCAGCGCCGCGTGCCCCGAGAGGCGCAGCAGACGCACGTACCAGCTGCGTCGCGCCCGTCGCGCCTGCGCGACGGCCTCGTTGTGGAACCGGCGGGCCAGCTGGGCTCGGTACCAGGCCGCCGAGAGCTGTCCGACGAGCTCGTCGCCACCGGGCTCCCGGCGCAGCTCCGCCAGCGCCTCGTCGTCGCCGAGCGCGGAGCGCAGGGTCGCGGACAGCTCGCTCTCGGCGCGCTCCCGGCCGGGCCCGAACCCCTCGAGCGCGAGCTCGGCGCCGGCCGCCGGCGCGGGCCCGGTGTCGTCCTCCAGGGCGGCGAACGCCGCGTCCGCGACGAGCACGGCCCCCGCCGGGTCGAGCAGCCCCGAGGAGGCCAGGTCGACGGCCGCGCCCGCGCGGCGCGCGAGCTGGGCCTGCAGGGCGATGCGCGACGCGACCACCTTGCGGTGGAGCCGGTCGAGGCGCGACGCCGAGATCCAGGCGAGCCAGACCGCGACGGCCGCGACGACGAGGACGACGAGCGCGAGCTCGGACCAGGTCATGCGCCCTCACCTCCCCCGGCACGCCGCGTGCGCAGCCAGCCGACGGCGCTCTCCGTCCGCGACGGGGCCACCGGGGAGCCCAGCGCCTCCCCCGCGGCGAGCGCCATCTCGTAGACCGCGAGCACCTGCGCGGTCACCGCGGACCAGTCGAACCGGCGCACGAACGCCGTGGCGCGCTCGCGCCGTTCGCCGGTGCCCGCAGGGTCCGCCAGGGCCGCGAGGATCGCGCGCGCCAGGTCGTCGGGCTCTCCGGTGCGGAACAGACGCCCCGCGGCGCCGTCGTCGAGCACCCGGCGGAACGCCCCGAGGTCGCTGGCCACGACGCCCGCGCCGGCGCTCATGGCCTCGACCAGGACGATGCCGAAGCTCTCGCCGCCCGTCTGCGGCGCCACGTACAGGTCCGCCGACGCGAGCAGCGACGCCTTGTCCTCGTCGCTCACGCCGCCGAGGAACTCGAACGACCCGGCGTGCGGGCCGAGGGCCTCGAGGGCCGCGTCCCGGCCGTCGTCGCCCTTGCCGGCCACGAGGAAGCGCGCCCCCGGAACCTGCTCGAGCACCCGCGGCGCGGCCGCGACGAGCACCTGGAGGCCTTTGCGCGGCTCGTCGAGCCGGCCGAGGAAGGCGACGGTCGGCGCCTCGGGGGTGCCGCGCCACCGGTCGGACGGCGCGGCGGCAGCGAACGTGTCCACGTAGACGCCGTTGGGGATGACGACGGCGTCGCCGCCCACGTGGTCGACGAGGGTGCGGCGCGCGTCCTCGGAGACCGCGATCCGCGCCGCGATCTTCTCCAGCGACTGACGCAGCAGCGGGTAGGCGACCTGCAGCGCCCGCGACCTCGTCTGGGACGTGTGGAAGGTGGCCACCACGGGCCCCTCGGCGGACCACAGGGCGAGCATGGACAGGCTGGGCACCATCGGCTCGTGCACGTGCACGACGTCGAAGCGCCCCGCCTCCAGCCAGCGCCGCACCCGCGCCGCGGTGCGGGGGCCGAAGGTCAGGCGCGCCACCGAGCCGTTGTAGCGCACCGGCACCGCGCGGCCCGCGGACGTGACGACGTCGGGCACCGGGGTGTCGTCGTCGGCCGGCGCGAGCACGGAGACGTGGTGCCCGGCGTCCTGCAGCGCACCGGCGAGGTCGCGCACGTGGAACTGCACGCCGCCCGGCGCGTCGAACGAGTACGGGCACACGATCCCGACGCGCAGCGGGCGCGACGGCGTCGCGGCGGCGAGGTCGGCGGGCGCGCTCATGCCTCGCCCGCCTCGGCCCTGGTCCGGGCGTACCGCTCGGCGTCGAGGTCGTCGACGAAGACGCGCTGGAGCATGTGCCAGTCCTGCGTGGACTCCTGCAGGGTGACGGCGACCGCGTCCACCCACCCCTGCGTCATGCGCGCCACCCGGTCCTTGCGGTGCAGCCCGGAGTCGTCGGGCACCGGGACGGGCGGGTAGAACCGGATCACGATGCCCCAGGCCGTGCCGGCGGCGCGCCGGCGCTCTCCCGTGAGCCGCTCGTAGGTGATCCCCACCGGGACGAGCGGGACCTTGGCCGCGAGCGCCAGGGCGGCCGGCCCGGCGGCGACGCGGGCGCGGTGCCCGCAGAGGTCCACCTCGACGCCGGACGCCGTGAGGTCGCGGTCGGCGAGCAGCGGGACGATGCAGCCGCCCCGCACCGCGCCCCGCACGAGGTTGCGGAAGACGTCGTGGTCGCCGAGCGGCAGCACCTCGATGCCGATCGATCGCCGGAACTCGACGAACTCGACGAAGAGCTCCTCCGGCTTGAGTCGCTCCGCGACCGTGAGGACGGGCGCGATGTGCGGGGTCGCGTACGCGCCCGCGAGGTCCCAGTTGCCCAGGTGGGCGAGCGCGAGCGAGACCCCCCGCCCGTCGGCGACCGGGCCCGCGACGTGCTCGAGCCCGTCGACGCGCACCCGCGCCGCGACCTGCTCGGCCGTCGCGCCCTGCAGGGTGAACGCCTCGCGGAAGTACCGCATGTACGACCGCATGCCCGCGCGCGTCAGCCGGCGCAGCTCGGGACCGCCCAGGTCGGGCCGCACCCGCGCGTAGTTCGCCTCGAGCCGCCGCACCCCCTCGGTGCGCCGCAGCCAGGTGACGTCGGCGACGGCGGTGAACGCCGCGCGCAGCACCGGCTCCGGGATCTTCGGCGCGTGGCGCCACGCGAACGTGTACAGGCGGGCGACGTCGATCCGCATCAGGCCTCCGGGTCGGGGGTGGCTTCGGTGTGCGCGCTGCGCGACAGCTGGTGACGTACGGTCGCGACGCGCTGCACCACCGTGACGAGGCTCGCGACAGCGAGCAGCGTGAGCATGACCTCGGCGACGACGACCGGCACCCCCACCTGGGTGAGCACGACCGCCAGGAGAGCGACCAGCAGCCGGTCGCTGCGCTCGGCGATGCCGACCGTCGCGGTGGCGCCGACGCTCTCCGCGCGCGCCCGCGCGTAGGGGACGACGGCGCCCAGCACGAGGCAGGCCAGCGACGCCGCCACCCCCCACGTGGCGTACGGGAGGTCGGGGTGCAGCACGAACCACAGGGTGATGCCCGCGAACACCGCGCCGTCCGACACCCGGTCGAGCGTCGAGTCGAGGAACGCCCCCCAGGGCCCCGAACGCCCCGACAGGCGCGCCATGACGCCGTCGAGCGAGTCGGTGAGGACGAACAGGCCGATGAGGAGCCCGCCGAGCAGCACGTGGCCGGTGGGCAGCAGCGTGAGCGCGAGGACGGACACCACCACCGTCCCGGCGATCGTCACCGCGTCCGGCGACACGCCCCAGCCCAGGAGCAGCCGCGCGAGCGGGGTGAACAGGCGCTGCATGGCCGCGCGGAGCCCGCCGAGCATCAGCGACCTCCCTCGGGCGCGGCGCCGCGGCCCGCCGGCCACGCCGCGGCGAGCCGGGCGCGCGTGTCCGCCAGCAGCTCCGGGAGGGCCTTGGTCTGCCCGACGACGGGCAGGAAGTTCGCGTCGCCGAGCCAGCGCGGCACGACGTGCTGGTGGAGGTGCGCCGCGATGCCGGCGCCGGCGACCTCACCCTGGTTCATGCCGATGTTGAAGCCGGCCGGCCCGTAGACCGCGGTGAGGGTGCGGATCGCCGTCTGGGTCATCGTGGCCAGCTCGACGGTCTCCGACCCCGTGAGGTCGACGTAGCCCGACACGTGCCGGTACGGCAGCACCATGAGGTGCCCGGAGTTGTACGGGTACAGGTTGAGCACCGCGTAGCACTCCGCCCCGCGGGCGACGACGAGGCCCGCCTCGTCGTCGCCCGCGGGGATGCGGCAGAACGGGCACTGCGCCACCGTCCCGTCGGCGGGCTTGTCCTGCCCGCCGATGTAGACCAGGCGGTGCGGCGTCCAGAGCCGCTGCAGGCCGTCCTCGGGCGGGCCGAAGCCGCTCGCCGGCTCGACCGCCGGACCCGTCGTCGCGTTCTCCCCCGTCACGCCCGCGCCGTTCAGACCTGGACGCGGTCGCGCACGGCCGTGACGATCCGCTCGACGGCGTCCGCCACCGGCACGCCGTTCTCCTGGCTGCCGTCGCGGAAGCGGAACGACACCGCGCCCGCCTCGGCGTCCTCGCCGCCCGCGATCAGCACGAACGGCACCTTCTCCTTGGCGGCGTTGCGGATCTTCTTGCCGAACCGGTCGTCCGACCGGTCGATCTCGGCGCGGATCCCCTGCGCCTTGAGCTGGGCGACCACGTCGGACAGGTAGTCGTCGAACGCGTCGGCCACGGGCACGGCGAGCACCTGGACCGGCGCGAGCCACGCGGGGAAGGCGCCGGCGTAGTGCTCCACGAGGATGCCGAAGAAGCGCTCGATCGAGCCGAAGAGCGCGCGGTGGATCATCACCGGGCGCTGCCGCGAGCCGTCCGGTGCCGTGTACTCCAGCTCGAAGAGCTCCGGCTCGAAGAAGTCGAGCTGGATGGTGGACAGCTGCCAGGTGCGCCCGATGGCGTCCTTGGCCTGCACCGAGATCTTCGGGCCGTAGAACGCGGCGCCGCCCGGGTCGGCCACGAGCTCGAGGCCGGAAGCCGTCGCGACCTGCCGCAGCACCTCGGTGGCCTCCTCCCAGGTCGCGTCGTCGCCCACCGACTTCTCCGGGTCGCGGGTGGACAGCTCGAGGTAGAAGTCGTTCAGGCCGTAGTCGCGCAGCAGGTCGAGCACGAAGGTGAGCAGGGACGTGAGCTCGTCCTGCATCTGCTCGCGGGTGCAGTAGATGTGCGCGTCGTCCTGGGTGAAGCCGCGCGCCCGGGTGAGGCCGTGCACCACGCCCGACTTCTCGTACCGGTAGACGGTGCCGAACTCGAAGAGCCGCAGCGGCAGCTCCCGGTAGGAGCGCCCGCGCGAGGAGAACACGAGGTTGTGCATCGGGCAGTTCATCGGCTTCAGGTAGTAGTCCTGGCCGGGCTTGCGCACGTTGCCCTCGTCGTCGAGCTCCGCGTCCAGGTGCATGGGCGGGTACATCCCGTCCGCGTACCAGTCGAGGTGGCGCGACGTCTCGAACAGCTTCGCCTTGGTGATGTGCGGCGTGGAGACGAACGAGTAGCCGGACTCGATGTGCCGCTTGCGGGAGTACTCCTCCATCTCCATGCGCACCATGGCGCCCTTGGGGTGGAAGACGGGCAGGCCGGACCCGATCTCGTCCGGGAAGGAGAACAGGTCGAGCTCGCTGCCCAGGCGGCGGTGGTCGCGGCGCTCGGCCTCGGCCAGGCGCTCGAGGTACGCCTTGAGGTCGTCCTTGCTCGGCCAGGCCGTGCCGTAGACGCGCTGCAGCTGCGGGTTCTTCTCGCTGCCGCGCCAGTAGGCGGCCGCGGAACGCATCAGCTGCACGCCGTTGCCGATGAGCCTCGTGCTGGGCAGGTGCGGGCCGCGGCACAGGTCCTTCCAGACCACGGCCTCGGACTCGCGGCCGGCGCCGCGCACGTTGTCGTAGATGGTCAGCTCGCCGGCGCCCACCTCCACGGAGGAGCCGTCGTCGTCGGACGACCCGCCCTTGAGCCCGATGAGCTCGAGCTTGTACGGCTCGGCGGCGAGCTCGGCGCGCGCCTCCTCCTCGGTGACCACGCGCCGGCGGAAGGTCTGGCCCTCCTTGATGATGCGGGCCATCGCCTTGTCGAGGGCCTTGAGGTCCTCGGGGGTGAACGGCGTCGCGACGTCGAAGTCGTAGTAGAAGCCGTCGGTGACCGGCGGGCCGATGCCGAGCTTCGCGTCCGGGTTCACCTGCTGCACCGCCTGGGCCAGCACGTGCGCGGCGCTGTGGCGCAGCACCGCGAGGCCGTCGGGCGAGCCGATCGTCACGGGCTCGACGACCGTGCCGGCCGCCAGGTCGCGCGAGAGGTCGAGCAGCTCGCCGCCGACGCGCATCACGACGACGTCCTTACGGTCCGCGAACAGCTCCGTGCCCGTCGTCGGCGTCTGCACCGTCACCGTGTCCTGCTCGGCGTCGTCGGGGTTCGGTGGCATCGGCGAGGCGACGTCGGACACGTGCTGCTCCTTGCGGGTCGTGGGCGCTGCGGACGGGAGCGGCAACGCCTGATCGGGACCGTCCGGGCCCGGGGAGCCGGGCACGGTCGTGGGGCGCCACCATCGGTGACGCCCCACGATCGTACTCATCCGCGGGGCCCGGGCCCGCGCCACGCGCCGTCGGGCGGGCGCGGGCCGACCTGGTCAGGCGCCCTGGCCGCCGCCGGGCCGGGCGGCCGGGCCGTCGTCGGGCCGGGCGGCCGGGCCGTCGTCGTTGCGCTTCTTGGCCTCCGCCGCCGCCTTGTCGACGTAGCCGTCGACGTTGTCCGGCGTCCGCTTCTTCACCTCGGCCGCCGCCTTGTCGATGTTCTCGTCGGTGGCGAGGTCCTTGATCTTCTCCTTGGCCTTGTCGAACAGGCCGCCCAGGCCCGAGCTCTCGCTCATGCTGCTCCCCCTTCGGTGCCGGCCGGCCCGGTGCCGTCCGGCCGCCGTCCAGACCACCACGCCCGCCGCGCACCCGCGACCGGGGGGGCGCGAGCACGCGGGCCGTCGCCCCGGGACGCTTTGTGAAGGACTTCACAAGAATCGTCCGTGCAGGTCAGGACCTGTGGTCATACCATAGAGGCAGCGCCAGACCCGGCGCAGTCCAGACCGGCCGCGGACCACGCGACCCGGCACCCGGAGGGGACCATGACCACCACCCGCACCACCCAGCGACCGGTTCGCATCGTCGGCCTCGTCGCGCTGATCGCCGGCATCCTGATGATCGGTGCCGGCGCCGCCACGTGGGCCACCGTGAGCACGCAGCTCGCCGCCCAGGACATCACCGTCTCGGAGGACGCCGCGTTCCTCGGCGGAGCCACGGTGGACGGCCCGCTCACGGCGTACGCCCAGGCGCAGGTCATCGACAAGCACGCGCTCGAGGCCACCGGCGGCCAGACCTACGCCCAGCTCGAGCAGGACGACCCGCTGCGCGCCACCGCGATGAACGCCTCGTTCCTGCGGGCCTCGCTGTTCACGTCGGTCGTCGCCTACGGCGTGAGCGCCCTGGTGATGGGCCTCGGCGTCCTCTTCGGGCTGCTCGGCTGGTCGGTGCGCCGCCTCGCCGCCGAGCCCGCCGTCGCCACCGCGACCGTGCCCGCCGCCACGGCCACCCCGGCCCGCGGCCGGCTCAACCCGGCGGTCTGACACCCCGCGTCGTCCCGACGACACCCGCACGGCCCGCCCACCCCCGACCCGGGACGGCGGGCCCTCGTGCGTCCGCACCGCCCGCGCCGTCGTGGGGCCGGCCGCCGTGCGCCACCATGGACCGGTGCCCGCCGTCCCGCCGCCCGACTCCCCCGACTACCCGGTCGCCGCGCGCACCGCGCCGACGCTGGCAGCCCTCGACGCGCACCTCGTGGAGTGCCGCGCCTGCCCGCGCCTCGTGGCCTGGCGCGAGGACGTCGCCCGCGAGCGCCGCGCCGCTTTCCGCGACGAGCACTACTGGGGGCGCCCCGTCCCGGGCTTCGGGGACCCGGCTGCGCGCGTCGTGGTCGTGGGGCTCGCCCCCGCGGCGCACGGCGCCAACCGCACGGGCCGCATGTTCACCGGCGACCGGAGCGGGGACTTCCTCTTCGCAGCGATGCACCGCACCGGGTTCGCCAACCAGGCGACGTCGGTCGCGGCCGACGACGGCCTGGAGCTGCGCGGCATCCGCGTCACCGCCCCGGTCCGCTGCGCCCCGCCCGCGAACAAGCCCACCCCCGAGGAACGGCATCGTTGCGCGCCGTACCTGGCGCGGGAGCTCGAGCTCGTGGGCTCCGGCGTGCGCGTCGCCGTCGCGCTCGGCGGCATCGGCTGGCAGGCGCTGCTCACGACGCTCGCGGAGCAGGGCTGGGACGTGCCGCGCCCGCGGCCACGGTTCGCCCACGGCGCCGAGGTCACGCTCGCACGCAGGGCGGACGACACCGCGGCGCCGGGCGAGAGACCCACCCTCACCGTGCTGGGCTGCTTCCACGTCTCGCAGCAGAACACCTTCACCGGTCGCCTCACGCCGGACATGCTGGACCACGTGCTGCGTCGTGCCCGCGAGCTCGCAGGCGCCTGAGCGGCGACCAGGTCGTGGGCGCGTCGTGGGCGGGTCGTGCGAGAGGCGTGCGAGTGGACGGGGCGCGGAAAAGACGGGGCTCGTGTCCGGGGCTCCGGCTAGGGTCGCGGCGTGACCGTGACCATCCTGACCGGGCCGCCCGGCGCGGGGAAGACCACCGTGGCCGCGCTGCTCGGCGCCGCGTCGGAACGCCCCACCGTGACCCTCACCACCGACACGTTCTACCGGTCGATCACCGTGGGTTTCGTGCCGCCGTACCTCACCGGGTCGCAGCACCAGAACGAGGTCGTCGCCGAGGTGATCGTCGCGGCCGCGAGCGCCTACGCCCGGGGCGGCTACGACGTCGTGCTCGACGGCGTCGTCGGCCCGTGGTTCCTGCCCCCGTTCCGGGCGGCGGCCGCGCGCGAGGGCTGGGACCTCGCGTACGTCGTCCTGCGCCCCGGCCTCGACGCCACGCTCGCGCGGGCCACCGGCCGCGCCGACGCCGAGCTGCGCGACCCGGCCGCCGTGCGCAGCATGCACGCCGCGTTCGCCGACCTGGCCGACCTGGAGGGGCACGCCCGGGACACGAGCGCCGAGGAACCCGCCGAGACCGCCGCGGCCGTGCGCGCGGCGCTTGCCGGCGGCGCGTTCCGGCTGCCTGCGGCGGCCACCCTGCGAGCCGACGACACGCGGGTCGACCCGCCGCTGCGGGCCGACGAGGTCACCACGTTGCGCGCGTACCTCGACTACCACCGTGACACCCTGCGCCGGAAGACTGCCGGGCTCACGGCCGAGCAGCTGCGCACGCCGCTGCCGCCCAGCACGATGACGCTCGGCGGGCTGCTCAAGCACCTCGCGTACGTGGAGTCGAACTGGTTCGTCGAGGTGTACGACGGCGCGCCCGCCCTGCCCCCGTTCGACACCGCCGACTGGGCCGCCGACCGCGACTGGGAGTGGCACAGCGCCGCCGACGACGCCCCGGAGGACCTGCAGACGCTGTTCGACTCCGCCGTCGAGGCGGCCGACCGGTCGATCGACGCGGCGCTCGCGGACACGGAACCGCGCTCCGGGCTGGACGGCACGTCGGCCCGGGAGTCCCGGCGCCCCGGCGAGGGCGCGTTCAGCCTGCGATGGATCCTCGTGCATATGATCGAGGAGTACGCGCGGCACAACGGCCACGCCGACCTGCTGCGCGAGGCGGTGGACGGCTCGACCGGGGAGTGACCGGCGCGCCCGCGAGGTCAACCGGCGGCGCGCGCCCGGTCCCTGGCCTCGCGGCGGGGTCGCAGCAGGAACTGCTCGGTCGTGTACCCGACCACGACCGCGACGATGACGACCGGCGCCATCGCCGGC
The DNA here is from genome assembly GCF_042264825.1 of Isoptericola sp. NPDC056134. Lineage (NCBI taxonomy): Bacteria > Bacillati > Actinomycetota > Actinomycetes > Micrococcales > Promicromonosporaceae > Isoptericola > Isoptericola sp. NPDC056134. The sequence goes on along the minus strand of NZ_JBHJVM010000009.1, from coordinate 15,863 downwards.
GCGCCCGACCCCAGCAGCATGACCACCAGCACCGTCGACGAGACGGGGAACGGCAGGGTCGCGGCCGTGGCCGCGCCCATGCCGGCCGCCAGGGCCGGGACCGCCCCGTACCCGGGCAGGTCGGCGGCGAGGACGCCGGCGGCGGCGCCCAGCAGGACGGCGGGGAAGATGGGGCCGCCGCGCAGGGTGCCGAGGGACACGGCGTAGGCGACGCCCTTGAGCAGGAGCAGGGCGACCAGGGCCCCGGCGCCCCACGCCGCGGGGTCGGCCGCGAGCGTCGGGAGCAGCGCCTGCCCGGAGAGCGCGACCTCCTCGGGCGACCGGCCGGTGGCCAGGGCGTAGGCCGACGCGCAGACCGCGACCACGAGCGCCCCGACGACCGCCCCCGAGAACGGCCGGGACGCCGCCCGGCGGGCGACCGCCTCGCCCAGCCGGTGCACGAGCCGGACCAGGACCGCGACGAGCACGGCCACCGGGAGGGTCCACAGCACGTCGCCGATGTCGGGCCGGGCCGGGGCGTCGACGTCGGGCAGCGCCAGCGAGGCGATCTCGAGGCCGGTCCACGTCCCCATGCCCGTGAACACGAGGGCACCGACCCCGGAGGCCGCCAGGCTCGGCAGCACGACGGCCGCGAGCCGCGCGCCGGTCACGCCGGTCATCGCCGAGGCCTCCACGACGAACACCGCCCCGACCACGGGGCTGCCGAAGATCGCCGACAGTGCCGCCGCGGAGCCCGCCACCGCGAGGACCTGGCGCGCCGGGTCGCCGAGCCGCGCGTCCCACGGCCGCACGAGGACCAGGGCCAGCGCGGCGCCGATCGCCAGCAACGGCGCCTCGGGGCCCAGCGCGACGCCGAGCGGGAGGCCGGCCAGCGCGGCGAGGAGGACGCCGGGGACGTGGGACGCGGGGACCGGGCCGAGGCTCAGCCCGTGCACCGGCAGATGGCCCCCGTGCCCGGGCAGCGAGCGCACCGCGACGCCGACCATGACGCCCGCCACCGCCAGCCACGGCAGCGGCCACCACCACGGCGGCCCCTCGAAGCCCCAGGCCTCCGGCAGCGTCTCCCAGACCAGGTGGGTCAGCTCGTGCAGGACCGCGAGGAACAGGAAGGCGGCCACCGACACCGGGATGCCGAGCAGCGCGCACACGCCGAGGAATCTCGCCCAGGGCCGGCGGGTGGTCGGGTCGTCGGCGACAGCGTCGGTCACGGCTCCTCTTCGGGGTGCACGGGTCGCGGGTGGCGGCGCTCGCTCAGCCGAGCAGCTTGGCCTTGGCGGCGGCGAACTCCGCGTCGGACAGGATGCCGGCGGCCTTGAGGTCGCCGAGCTGCTTCAGCTGCGCGATGAGGTCGTCCTCCGCCGGCGCCGCAGGCGCCGCCGCGACCTGCGCCTGCTGCTGGGCCTGCAGCTGGGCCTGCTGCTGGGCCTGCTGCTGGGCCCAGGCCTGCTCCTGCGCCTGCTGTGCCTGGTACTGCTGGGCCTCGTACTGCTGCTGCTCGCGCGAGGCGGCGCGGCGGTTCATCGCCCGGCTGGTCGCGTTCGCGGTCCCGGTGATCACGGCCGTGCGGGCCATCGTGCCGATCAGGCCGGGTCGGCCCATCCGTCGCATGGGGGGCATCTCAGTTCTCCTTCTCGATCTCGTCGGAGAGGGCGTCGATCGCCTCGGCCGGCACGCGCGTCCAGTCGAGCACCTGCCCGCCGGCTCCGCGCACGGCGGCTCCGAGGCCCCGCGCCCACGTGTGCTCGAACACGAGCATCCCGACCGCGGAGCCCGGGGCGAGCTCGTCCGCGATGTCCTCGACATCGTCCGCCGCGAGCAGCCCGGCGGGCTCGCCCACGATGCGGGCCAGCTCCTCGGCGCCGCTCTCCTCACTCGCCTCGAGCCACTCGACCGAGCCGTCCTCGCCCTTGCGCACGACCAGCGCGTCGAGCACGTCGATCGTGCCTGCGTCGACGAGACGCCCGAGCTCTGCGACGATCTCGCCCTTGAAGTCGCTCCGGGGAAACTCGATGAGCACGAGCTCTACGGGTCCTGTGGGTCGCATGTCCTGCCTCTCGGTCGAGCTGTCTGCGGAGGGCGGGTATGGCGGAGGCCGTCCGCCCCTGCCCGCCCTGCCGACACTCTGGCACCGCTGCGGACGGTCCGCATGCCGGGCGGCGCAACTCACCCGAGCGCTGTTCCGGGGGCGAAGTCGCAGGTCATCCGACACGATGAGCCGTGACCGCGGCGGCGACCGGAGACCCGGCGCCGGGACGGAGGGCGACGCGATGACACGGCGGGACGAGCGCGACCCGGACAACCCGGGCGGCGGCACGATGAGCCGGCGGGTCGAGCTCGCCGCCACCGTCCTGCTCGCCCTGGCGACCGTCGTCACGGCGTGGTCGGCGTTCCAGGCCACCAAGTGGTCGGGCGTGCAGGCCAACAGCTACGCCGCGGCCGGGGCAGCCCGGGCGGAGTCCACGCGCGCCTCGACCGAGGCCGGTCAGCTCACGGTGATGGACGTGACGGCGTTCGCGTCCTGGATCGACGCCGTCGCGGCCGAGACCCGCGCGGGCCGGGACTCCGGGCTCGCCGAGGACGGGACGTACGAGCCCGTGGACGGGACCGAGTCCGAGTTCCTGTACACGCGGTTCCGGCCCGAGATGGTGCCCGCGTTCGACGCCTGGCTCGCCACCGACCCGATCCACGACGACGACGCGCCGCGCACGCCGTTCCTCATGCCCGAGTACCGGCTCGAGGCGCAGGCGCGCGCCGACGCCGAGCTCGACCGCGCGGAGGACCTGTCGGCCACGGCGCGGCAGGCCAACCAGACGGGCGACAACTACGTGCTGACGTCGATCCTGTTCGCGTCGGTCGCCCTGTTCGCCGCCCTCAGCACCAAGCTGGCGCACCGCACCGCCCGGCGCGGGCTGCTCGGCGTCGCCGCGGTGCTGTTCGTCGTCTCCACCGTCGTGGTGCTGACGTTCCCGAAGGAACTGTAGCGGGGTACCGGCCGGTCAGGGCGCCGCCGCGCCGCAGGAGCCCCGGACGGTGAGCCGCGGCAGCAGGGCGACGTGCCGCGGCGACCCGTGAGCCCCCGGAACCTCGCCGCCCTCGTCCCCCACGATCCGCCCGACGAGCACGCGCAACGCCTCGCGGCCCAGCTCGCGGCGGGGCGGGGTGACCGTCGTGAGCGGGACGACGGCGAGCTCCGCGTTCTCGTCGTCGTACGCCACCACGGCGAGGTCCTCCGGCACGCGCAGGCCGCGGTCGAGCGCCGCCTCGACCAGGCGCGCGGCGTGGTCGTCCGTGTGCACGAGGACGGCGCGCGTGCCGGTGTCGCGGCACCGGTCGAGGAACGCGGACAGCTCGCGCTCGAGCCCGGCCGGGTCGCCCTCGCCCTTGGGCAGCGACACGTCCGGCCCCGGCTCGACGCCGAGCCGGGCGACCGCCGTCGCGAAGCCCTCCCGCACGTGCGGGGCGGTCGGCGTCCGGTCGTACACCGCCAGGCCGATCCGGCGGTGCCCGAGCCGCGCGAGGTGCTCGACCGCGAGCACCGCCCCGTGGGCGTGGTCCGACCGGACCTGGTCGAGCTCGCTCAGGGCGGTGAGCCCGTCGACGCGTCGCTCGACGACCACCACCGGCACGGGCACCGACCGCAGCCACGCCGCGAGCTCCTCCGGCGACCGGTCCCGGGTGGTGGGGGCGACGACGATCCCCTGCACGCCGAGGCCGACGAGCCGGTCCACCTGGGCGGCCTCCACCTCGGGCCGGTACTGCGAGACGCCGAGCACGAGACGCACGTGCAGGCTGGGCGCGAGCGCCTCCATGCCGCGCACGAGCGGCGGGAAGTGCACCGTGGAGCTCGGCACGACGACGCCGACCAGCACGCGAGCGGCCTGCGGCTCGCGGGCCGAGCGCACGGTCACGGCACCGCCGTGCACCCGCGCCAGCCGCCCCGCGCGGTCGAGCTCGACGATGTCGCGGCGGATGGTCACCTCGGCGACGCCGAGCGCGGCGGCCGCCTCCGCCGAGCGCACGCTCCCCCGCAGCTCCACCTCGCGCAGCAGGTACTCGTGCCGGGCCGTGGGCAGGTGCATGGGTGGTCCTCCGTCGTCGTCGAGCGGATCGGGTCGTCGTGGCAGAGCAGCACCGTAGCCGACGATGTCCGGGGATGATCGAAAATGTTCGGACCTTCCGCGACCGCCTTCCGCTGGGCGAGGATGCCGAGGTGACACCCGCCGCGACGACGCCCGCCCGCACCACGAGCACAGCCACGACGGGAAGGACGACGGGTGCCGCGACGTCCGACCCGCGTCTCGCGCCCGCGCGCCGCTGGACCCGCGAACGGTGGCTCGCGACCGCCGACGGGCTGCTCGAGGCCGTCCGCCCCTTCGCCTCGCCGGGCGGCGCGCTGATCACGCTGCCCGGGCCCGTCAGCGGGTCGGGCACCTGGAGCGACGGGCTCGAGGGGTACGCGCGGACGTTCCTGCTCGCGGCGTTCCGCCTGCGCGGCGAGGACGGTCGTGACCCGCGCGGGCTGCTCGAGCGGTACGCCGCCGGGCTGCGGCACGGCACCGACCCCGCCGGCGACGAGCGCTGGCCCCGGGTCGACGAGCGGCGGCAGGCCGTGGTGGAGGCGGCGTCGGTGGCGATCGGGCTGTCCGAGACGCGGCCCTGGCTGTGGGACCGGCTCGACGACGGCACCCGGCAGCGCACGGTCGACTGGCTGGCCGGCGTCGTCGGCACCCGCGGGTACACGAACAACTGGCTGTGGTTCCAGAACGTCATCGAGGCGTTCCTGGCGAGCGTCGGCGGCCCCTGGGAGCAGGCCGACCTGGACCACAACGCCGAGACCGCCGAGGCGCTGTACGTGGGCGACGGCTGGTACTCCGACGGCCGGGGCCGCGACGGACGGCGGCAGAACTTCGACCACTACGCGGGGTGGGCCTGGCACGTCTACCCGCTGCTGCACGCACGGATCCAGGGCCGCCCGCTCGACGCCGTGCACGCCGGGCGCCTGCGGGCCTACCTCGACCAGGCCCGGCACCTCGTCGGATCGCGCGGGGCGCCGATGCTGCAGGGCCGCTCGGTGACCTACCGGCACGCCGTGCTCGCCCCGTTCTGGGCGGGGGCGATCGCGGACGCGACGCCGCTGTCGCACGGCGCCACCCGCGCGCTCACCGCCGCGGTGGCCGGGCACTTCGACGCCGCCGGCGCCGTCGACGACCGCGGGCTGCTGCCGGTCGGCTGGCACGGCCCGTACGACCGCGTGCGCCAGCTCTACACCGGCGGGTCCTCGCCCTACTGGGCGAGCAAGGGCTTCCTCGGCCTGCTGCTCGGCGCCGACCACCCCGTCTGGACGGCGGCGCCCGAGCTGCCCGAGGCCTGGCAGGAGCCGCACGCCGTGGCGCTCCGGGCGCCCGGGTGGCTCGTGAGCGCCACGCCCGCCGACGGCGTCGTGCGCCTGCTCAACCACGGGTCCGACCGCGCGATCGAGCACGCGCTGGCGCCCCGCGGCGACGACCCGTTCTACCGGCGTCTCGCCTACTCCGGCGCGACGTCGCCGCAGCTGGGGGCGGCCGACGTCGCCGCCCCGCTCGACTCGCACACCGCGCTCCTCGACGCGCGGGGCGTGCCGTCCCACCGGGACGCCGTCGAGCGCGTGCACCTGGACGACGCCGTGGCCGTGTCCCGCTCCCGGGTCTGCTGGCTCGACGTCCCCGGCGGCGCGCCGGACGACGAGGGCCCGGCCGCCGCGCGGCCCGCCGTCGGACCGGGCGACGACGCCGGGTGGGCGGGCCTGCGCCTCGGCCCGGTGCTCACGACCGCGTCGGTGGTGCGCGGCCCGGACGAGGTCCGGCTGGCGTGGTGGACGCCCCCCGCGACGGCGGTGCCCGGCCGCGCGCCGGCGCCGGGCACCACGGCCGAGGACCTGGACCGGGACGCCGCGTGGCCCGTCGACCCCGGCCCCTGGCGGCTGCACGTGGGCGGCTGGCCGCTCGCCGCGCCGAAGGACGGGGCGCTGCACGTCGAACGGAGCGCCGACCGCTCGGGCACCCTGGTCCGGGTCGTCCGCGACGACGGCACGTCGTCGTCCGTGCGCGCCCTCCGCGTGACCGGCCAGGACGACGGCGCACCGGACGCCCTGCCGACCACCTCGCCGGACGTCGCGCTGGACATCGTCGGGGCGGCACGCCGGACCGGGTCGGACCCGTTCGGCGCGGCGTCGGCCGTGCCCTGGCTGCGCACGTCGGGGTCGGTCGACGCCGGCGAGGTGGTCGCCGCGCTCGTCGTGCTGACGGGCGAGGACGGCGCACGACGCCGACCGGTACCCGCGGTGCGGGTGCTGCCCGGCGCGGACGACGGCCCGCCCGTGGCCGTGGAGGTGCGATGGCCGGACGGCCGCGTCGACACCGTCCCGACGGGCGCACCCGCCGCGGCGGCCACGACGGGCACGACGGGCACGACGGGCACCGCCGGGGCGGCGTCGTGACGCGGCTGCGCGCCGCCTTCGCCGTGCGCCACCCTGACCTCGTCCCCGAGCTGTTCGACGACGCCGCGGTGGCCAGGCTGCGCAGCGTGGCCGACGTGGCCGAGGGCGTGCTCACCCCGGACGCGCTGGCCCGCGGCGGCGACCCGGGACAGGGGCCGGCCGGCGGTGCCCTCGCGGACGTCGACGTGCTCCTCACCGGCTGGGGCGCGCCCCGCCTCGACGACGCGCTGCTGCGGCGCGCGCCGCGACTGCGCGCCGTCGTGCACGCCGCCGGGTCGGTGAAGCCGCTCGTCACGCCCGCGCTCTGGGCGCGCGGCGTGCGGGTGTCCAGCGCCGCGGCCGCGAACGCGCGCCCGGTGGCCGAGTACACGCTGGCGACGGTGCTGCTGGCGGGCAAGCGCGTGCTCGAGGCCGCGGACGCCTTCGCGTCCCACCGCCGCTTCGACGGCTGGTCGCTGCCCGACCCGCTGGGCAACCACGGCCTGACGGTCGGCGTCGTCGGGGCCTCCCGGATCGGCCGGCAGGTGATGCGGCTGCTCGCGCCGTTCGACGTCGACGTGCTGCTGCACGACCCGTGGGTCGACGCCGACGCGGCGCGCGCCCTCGGCGCCACCGCCGTGTCGCTCGACGACCTCGCACGGGCGAGCGACGTCGTCACCGTGCACGCCCCCGACCTGCCGGAGACGTACCGGATGATCGGCGCGCCTCAGCTGGCCCTCATGCCGGACGCCGCGACCCTGGTGAACACGGCGCGGGGGCGCCTGGTCGACACCGCGGCGCTCACGCGGGAGGTGCTGTCGGGGCGGCTGCGCGCCGTCCTCGACGTCACCGACCCCGAGCCGCTGCCCGCCGACCATCCCCTGTGGGACGCCCCCGGGGCGCTGCTCACGCCGCACGTCGCGGGGTCGCTGGGCAACGAGCTGCGGCGGCTCGGCGACCTCGCCGTGGGCGAGGTGGAGCGCCTCGCAGCCGGTGCGCCGCTCGGGCACGAGGTGCTCCCGGAACAGCTCGGCACCACCGCCTGAGCGTCCCGCGTCGTCGCCGGTCCGGTTTTGCACGTTTCCCGACCGGATGCGCGGACTCCTCGCACGATGGGCACGTCCGCCGACGGACAACGCACCCACCGTCACGAAGGAGTGACCCACCGTGGTCGACGTCAGCCGCCGTACCGTCCTCACCTCCGCCCTCGCCGCCGGCGCGGTCGCCGCGCTCAGCGCGCGCACCGCGAGCGCCGCACCGGCCACGGCCGCGGTCCCGTCCGCCCCCGCCGGGCACGACCCGGTCGACGTGCGCTGGCTGGAGGGCGGCGCCCCCGCCGCCCTCGCCGGCGGCGCCACCTGGGGCGTGCCCTGGCCGCGCGGCGCCCTGGCCGGCGACCAGGCCTTCGCCCTGACGACCGCGGCCGGCGAGGCCGTGCCCGTGCAGACCTGGCCCACCGCCTGGTGGCCCGACGGGTCGCTGAAGTGGACCGCGCACGCCGTGAGCGAGTCCGCGCCGCGGGCCGAGTCGTACCGGCTCGCGCCGGGGGCCCCCGCGAAGGGCACCCACGCGATCACGGTGCGGGAGAACCCCGGCCGCGTCGTGGTCGACACGGGGGTCGTGCAGGTCGAGTTCGGCCGCCAGGGCGACAAGGTCGTCCGCGCGATCCGCCGCGACGGCGCGGTGATCGCCCAGGACGGGCGGCTCGTCGCGCAGCGGCAGGACTCCCCCGACACCGGCCGCGGCGCGAAGGTCGGGTCCGAGGCGTTCGCCGGGACGGTCGAGAAGGTCACCGTCGAGCAGTCCGGGCCGGTGCGCGCGGTCGTCAAGGTCGAGGGCAGGCATCGCAAGGGCCGCCGCGACTGGCTGCCGTTCGTGCTGCGCTTCGCGCTGTTCGCCGGCTCGGACGGGATCCGGCTCGTGCACACGTTCGTCTTCGACGGCGACGAGGACAAGGACTTCGTCACCGGGCTGGGCGTGCGGTTCACCGTCCCGATGCGGGGCGAGCTCTACGACCGGCACGTCCGCTTCGCCGGGCCCGACGGCGGCGTCCTCGCCGAGGCGGTGCGCGGCGTCACCGGGATGCGCCGCGACCCGGGCGAGGCGGTGCGTGCCGCTCAGGTCGAGGGCCGGGCCCTGCCGGACCCCGCCACCTGGGACCAGCGGGTCACCACCCGCCTGAAGTGGATCCCCGCGTGGGGCGACCACAGCCTGTCGCAGCTGACCGCGCACGGGTTCGAGATCCGCAAGCGCACGGGCTCCGGGCACTCGTGGATCAGGTCGGACGCCGGAGGCCGTGCGCCCGGCCTCGGCTACGTCGGCACGCCGGCGGGCGGTCTGGCGTTCGGGATGCGGAACTTCTGGCAGCTTCACCCCACGGAGCTGGAGATCACCGGCGCCGCCACCGACGAGGCCGACGCCACGGTGTGGATGTGGTCGCCGCGGGCCGAGGCGATGGACCTGCGCTTCTACCACGACGGCATGGGCCAGGACACCTACCCCGAGCAGCTCGACGCCCTCGAGATCACCTACGAGGACTACGAGCCCGGGTTCGGGACGCCCTACGGCGTCGCGCGCACCACCGAGCTGATGTTCTGGGCCCTGGCCGCCACGCCCACCGCCGCGCGGTTCGCCGAGCTCGCCGCGGCGACCGCCACCCCGCCCCTGCCCGCGAGCACACCGGCCCACAACCACTCCGCGGGCGTGTTCGGGTCCTGGTCCCCGGTCGATCGGTCCACCACCGCGAGGGCGACCATCGAGGACCGGCTGGACGCGATCCACCGCTACCACCTGGAGCAGGTCGACCAGCGCTCCTGGTACGGCTTCTGGGACTACGGCGACGTCATGCACTCCTACGACGGCGACCGGCACCAGTGGAGGTACGACGTCGGCGGCTACGCGTGGGACAACTCGGAGCTGTCGACGGACCTGTGGCTCTGGTACCACTACCTGCGCACCGGCGACGCCGCCGCGTTCCGGTTCGCCGAGGCCATGAGCCGGCACACCGGCGAGGTCGACCAGTACCACCTGGGCGAGTGGAAGGGCCTCGGCACCCGGCACGGAGTGCAGCACTGGGGCGACAGCGCCAAGCAGGTCCGCATCAGCAACGCGAACTACCGCCGGTTCGCCTACTTCCTCACGGGCGACGAGCGCTCCGGCGACCTGCTGCACGAACTCGTCGACTCCGACCGCACCTACCTGGTCCTCAACGCGGGCCGCAAGGTCGACGGGTCCACCGGCGAGTACGACCCGGACCCGACGGCGCTCCCGCTGAGCAAGACCACGGACTGGGGAGCCATCGCCGGGGCGTGGCTCACCGAGTGGGAGCGCGGCGGCGACCCGACCGCGAAGGAGCGCCTCCTGGCGAGCGCGCGGTCGATCGCGGCGCTGCCCAACGCGTGGGTCCAGGCCGGCTCCACCTACGACCTGGAGACCGCGACGTTCAGCTCCGGACCCGAGAAGGCGGTGGAGGTCGGCAGCCTCAGCTCCGTGTTCGGCCTGGTCGAGGTCATGACGGAGCTCCTCGACCTCGTCGACGAGCCGGAGGTCGAGGCCCGCTGGGTGGAGTTCTGCCGGCTCTACAACAGCTCGAAGGCCGAGCAGAAGGACGCGACCGGCTCGGACTGGGGAAGCCTCAACCTCAAGCAGTCGTACGCCCGCGCCACCGCGTACGCCGCCGTGCGCCTCGACGACGACGTGCTCGCGGCGCGCGCCTGGAAGGAGCTCGCGACGGGGCACGCCGGCTACCCGGACGACATGGACTGGGGCACGCACCGCGTGGAGCCGCCCGCCGTCCTGCGGGCGGTCGACGAGGCCGTCTTCTCGTCCAACGCGTCCGCGCAGTACGGGCTCGCGGCGATCCAGTGCCTCGCCCTCGTCGGGGAGAAGCTGTCGTGAGCGCCCGACGTCGCCCTGTCGGCCGTGTCACGACGGCCGCGCTCTGCGCGCTCGTCGCCGGCGCCGCACTCGGAGATCCGACCGCGCACGCCGCCGTCGGGCGACCCGGCCTAGCCGGTCCCCGCCCGGACGCGGCGCTGCTCGAGCGGTGCACCGGCACCGACCCGGTCGTGTGCACCTACCCCGACCTGTCGCCGGGCCACTACGACGTCACCGTCATGCTGGGCGACCGGCACGGCCCGGCCGGCACCGAGGTGCAGGCGGAGGCACGGCGCCTCATGGTCCCCGAGGTCCACACCGCCGACGGCGAGCTCGCCCGCCGCACGTTCACCGTCAACGTGCGCGACCCCGAGAGCCAGCAGAACCAGCCCGTCGGCGAGGGCACCGCCGGCCTCACGCTCACGTTCACCGGCGACGCGCCGCACGTCGCCGGGATCGGGATCCGGGCCGCCGACGCCCGCACCCCGCGCATCGCCCTGCTCGGCGACTCCACCGTCACCGACCAGGGCGGTGCGCCGTACACGGGTTGGGGCCAACGGCTGCCCGCGCACCTCCGGCTCGGGGTGAGCGTCATCAACCACTCCGGCTCCGGCGAGAGCACGGTCTCGGTGCTGGCCAAGCCGGAGATGTTCGACGCCCTGGTGCCGCAGCTGCGCCCCGGCGACCTCGCGCTCGTGCAGCTCGCGCACAACGACAAGACCACGACCGCCGAGCAGTACCGCGCCAACCTCACCGAGATCGTCACCCGGGTGCGGGCCACGGGGGCCACGCCCGTGCTCGTCACCCCGATCGTCCGGCTCCGGTTCGACGGCGACCAGCTGAGCTCCACCGGCCTCGTCGAGACCGCCGCCGGCAGCCTCCCCCAGCACGTTCGCGACATCGCCGCCGACCTCGACGTCGACCTCGTCGACCTCACCGCGCTGAGCGAGGAGCTGGTCGAGCGGCTCGGACCCGTCGACGCCCAGCCGATCTACCTGGTCCGGGAGAACGGCGACCGCACCCACACCTCGTGGTACGGAGCCGGCGTCTACGCCGACCTCGTGGCCGACGAGCTGCACCGGCTCGGCCTCGTGCCAGAGCGGTACTGGCGCTGAGCCCCGTGCCCCCGTGGCTCAGATCCGCCCGCGCACCGGCGTGGTCTCGGCGTCCGTGCCGCCCTCGGGCATCACCATCTCGGCGCGGACGCCGAGCAGCCGCACCTCGGGGGGGGGCTCCAGCCCCACCCCCAAGGAAAACAACCCCAAGGTCGCCCCCCCCAGAGAGAGCGTAGGTGGCCCGGGGTTCCCCCAGAACGGCCCCGTTCG
>NZ_JBHJVM010000009.1:0-4198 GCF_042264825.1 Isoptericola sp. NPDC056134 | reverse complement strand
TGTTTTTCTTTCCCCTCTCGGCACCCCCCCCTCGCGGCATGACCCCACACCACCCCCCCCCCCCCCCCCCCCCCCCCCCCCCCCCCGAGGTCGAGCACCGCGGCGGTCACCTCCTCGAGGGAGCGCGTCGGTGCCGGGAGCTTCCGCGAGAGCGTCCGCGTGAAGAACGGCGCGTAGCGCACCTTCAGGCCCACCCGGAACACCGCCCGGCCCTCGGCCTCGGTGTCCGCGTGCGCCTGCGCGGCGAGCTCCCGCAACGCCGCCGTGACCTGGTCGGTCGTCGTGAGGTTGCGCTGGTAGGTGGTCTCCCGGCTGTGCCCGCGGGCCACCCACGGGGTGTCGTCGACGACGGCGGAGCCCTCCCCGCGCCCCAGCTCCCCGTACCAGGCGCCCATCCGCGGCCCGAGCTCACCGACCAGGACGGCGTCGTCCGCGGCGGCGAGCTGCGCGACGGTGTCGATGCCGTGCGCCGCGAGCCGCTTCGACACCCGGGGGCCCACGCCCCACAGGTCGGAGGTCGGACGCTCCCCCATCACCTCGAACCAGTTCTCCGCGGTGAGCCGGTAGACACCCGCCGGCTTGCCGAACCCCGTCGCGATCTTCGCGCGGACCTTGGTGTCGCCGATGCCGACCGAGCAGCGCAGGTCGGTCGCGTCGAGCACCGCCCGCTGCGCGTCGTGCGCGAACGCCTCCGGGGCCTCGCCGTCGTACCCGAGGAACGCCTCGTCCCAGCCGAGGACCTCGACCACCGTGCCCAGCCCGCGCAGCGCCCCCATCACCTGCGCGGAGGCCGCCTCGTACACCGGGTGGTCGACCGGCAGGATCACCGCGTCCGGGACCTTGCGGGCCGCCACGCGCAGCGGCATCCCCGACCGGACGCCGTACGCCCGCGCCTCGTACGACGCGGTGGAGACCACCGCCCGCTCCGTCGGGTCGCCGCGCCCACCGACGATCACCGGCCTGCCCGCGAGCTCCGGGCGCCGCAGCACCTCGACCGCGGCCAGGAACTGGTCGAGGTCGATGTGCAGCACCCAGCGGAAGCGGCGCGCGCCCATGCCCCGAGTCTGCGCCACGGCGCGGGGTCCGCGCCGCGCGGGGACGTCCGCGCGGGGACCGTCGTGCGGAAACCTACGCGGGGCCCGTCGGCGGGGAGACCAGCGCGCCGAGGTCCGGCGGGCTGTATCCCGACCCCTTCAGCACCTTGCCGTCCGCCCGCCGCAGCACGCAGCCGTCGGCGTCCACCTTGCTCATGTTCGAGCGGTGGACCTCGACGAACACCGCCGGAAGGTCGATCCCCAGCGCGTCGGCGGCGCCGTACGTGACGTAGAGGACGTCGGCCAGCTCCTTCGCCACGGCCCGGTGCGCGGCGGCGACGTCGCCGCCCTCGGCCAGCGCCGTCGCGAGGTCCGCGAGCGCCTCGGCCGCCTCCCCGGACTCCTCTGCCAGCAGCGCCCGGCGGTGCTCCGCCAGACCCGGTCGGGCGGTCTCGACCTCGAGGTCGAACGCCGCACGGAACTCGGCGACCCGTCGCATCGGCTCGTGGTCCATGCCGGCACCGTAGGCGGTGCCGGGCGCGTCGTCGAGCGGGTGAGGACCGGGCGAAAACCGGGGGCGCACGCATTCCCGGCCCCGTGGGCCGCTCTCTCCCAGGGCGACCACCCCCGGGTCGCACCTCCCCCTGGAAGAGAGCACCACCATGTCCGTCTCCACCCCGACCCACCGCACGACCGCCGGCACCCGCGCACCGAGCGCCCCCGCCGCCCGTCGGCTCCCGAACGCGCTGGCCGAGCAGGTGGCGCTGCGGCTCGACGTCGCCGTCACCGCCCTCGCCCGGTTCCTCACCCGGTGGTCCGTCCCGGCTCTGCGGGTCGCGCTCGGGCTCGTGTTCCTCGGCTTCGGCGTCCTGAAGTTCTTCCCCGGCGCCAGCCCCGCCGAGGAGATCGCGGGCCGCACCGTCGAGACGCTCACGCTCGGGCTCGTCCCCGCCACGACCGCCGTCGTCCTGGTCGCCGTCATGGAGACCTTCATCGGGCTCACCCTGGTCTCCGGCCGCCTGCTGCGGGTCGGGCTGGTCGTCCTCGCCGTCGCGATGGTCGGCATCCTGTCCCCCGTCGCGCTGTTCGGCGACGAGCTGTTCGGGCACGGCATGACCCTGCTGGGCCAGTACGTGCTCAAGGACGTCGTCCTGGTCGCGGGCGCCGCCGTCGTCGCGGCCGTCGCGCTCGGCGCGCGCCTTCGCCTGGAGGCCTGACGAGACAGGCGCCCTCGCACCACCCCGGAGCCTCCGGCCGTCCCCCCGGCCGGAGGCTCCGGTGCGTCCACGTGTCCGGATGGTGAGAAGTCTCCGGACGGCCCTGGCGTTCGTCCGACCGGCTGCTATACCTCCGCGCAGGTCACGAGCCCCAGCGCGAAGCCCCGGCTGGCTGGGCAGCAACCCCCATGTCACGGCGGGGTGCTCCGGGAGATGACCTGGCCGCCGGCCGGCCCGTCCCCGCGGGTCGAGACGCCGTGCGGCAAGCGTGATCGACGGACTGCGAGGGACGACCCATGACCGAGAACACCCGCCCCGCCACCCCCTCCGTGGTGGTGGTCTCCGGCAACCCGCGCGCGGGCTCGCGCACCGTGACCGCGGCGGAGGCCGCCGCCAGCCGCGTCGCCGAGCTGCTCGGCACCGCGGACGTGGCGACGATCGAGCTCGCGGCGTTCGCGGGCGAGATCCTCACGGCCGCGCACCCGGCCGCCGACGCGGCGAAGGAGCGCCTGGCGCGCGCCACGGTCGCCGTCGTCGCGACCCCCGTCTACAAGGCCTCCTACACGGGCCTCCTCAAGGCGTTCCTCGACCTCTACGGGCCCGACGGCCTGGCGGGCGTCGTCGTCGTGCCGCTCGTCGTGTCCGGCAACCCGGCGCACGCCCTCGCCGGCGAGGCACACCTCCGACCCGTGCTCGTGGAGCTGGGCGCGGTCGTGCCCACCCGCACGCTGACCCTCACCGAGGCCCAGCTGCCGGAGCTCGGCGAGGCGCTGGACCCCTGGTTCGCCCGCTGGGCGACGCCGTTGCGCCGGGCCGCCGGCGTCCCCGTCCCGTCGGCCACGACCACCACCCCCTCGACCACCCCCTCGACCGCCGAGCTGACGGGAGCCGCCCTGTGACCACGGAACACGCCCACCAGCGCACCGACCTGTCCGCCCTGTCCGAGATCGAGGAGCTCCTGGCCCAGCAGGACGAGCCCCAGCTGTCCCCGGACGAGTTCAAGACGGTGTTCCGCCAGCACCCGGCCGGCGTGGCCGTCGTCGCGCTCGAGCACGCGGGCCGCCCCGTCGGGTTCACCGCCACGTCCGTGATCTCCGTGTCCGCCGCGCCGCCCCTGCTCGCGTTCTCGCTGGCGTCCACGTCGTCGTCCTGGCCCGCCGTCTCGGCGGCCAGCACGCTCGCGATCAGCTTCCTCGCCGACCATCAGGACGACCTCTCCGCCCGCTTCGCCACCAGCGGCATCGACCGCTTCGCGGGGGGCGGCTGGACGGCGCTGCCCTCGGGCGAGCCCGTCATCGACGGAGCCGTCTCCTGGGTGCGCGCCCGCGTGCTGCAGCGCACCCCGGTCGGCGACAGCTACCTGGTCTCGCTGCGCGCGCTGCAGTCCGGGTCGGACGGGACCTCGCCCCTGGTCTACCTCGACCGCACCTACCACCGGCTCGGCGACGAGTCCGCGATCTGACGGGACAGCGACACATGACCGACCTCACCACCCCCTTCGTCGTCGGGCTCGACGTCGACGGCGCGGGCGCCCACCCTGCGGCAGCCGCCGCGACAGGCCTCACGCCGGCCGAGCTCGTCGGGGCACCTCGCCTCGCCCGCGGCGTGCGGCGTGCCGAGAACGCCGGCGTCACCTTCGCGACGTTCGCCGACGCGCTGCTGCCCGCGGTCGCCGGGTCGCCCGGCTCCGCGCGGCTCGACGCCGTCACGCGCGCGGCGTTCGTGGCCCGCACCACCACCGCGATCGGCCTGGTGCCCCAGGTCCCGGCCACCTACCCGGAACCGTTCCACGTCGCGGCCCAGCTCGCCTCCCTCGACATCGCGGCGGGGGGGGGGGAGGGGGGGAGAGAAAAAACAAAGAAAGAAAAAAGGGGGGAAGGTGACAACAAAACCAGGTCCCCCCCCCCCCCCCGGCCCCCTCAGACGCCCTCTCCCCCCCCCCTCCCG
>NZ_JBHJVM010000008.1:137775-177571 GCF_042264825.1 Isoptericola sp. NPDC056134 | reverse complement strand
GGGCTGGCCGGCGCCGCGCTGCTGGCGGTCCTCGTGGTCGCGGTGCCCCGGCTCGCCGGCGCCGGCCATGCCGCGCCGGACGACTGGCAGGTGGCCGCCTGCGACGTCGGACAGGGCGACTCGCTCGCGGTGCGGACCGGCCCGTCGTCGGCGGTGGTGGTGGACGTCGGCCCCGACGGCGAGGCGGCCGGCCGGTGCCTCGACCGGCTCGGCGTCACGACCGTGGACCTGCTCGTGCTCAGCCACTTCCACGCCGACCACGTGGGCGGGCTCGCCGCCGTGATGCGCGGCCGCTCGGTCACGGCAGCGCTCGTCTCGCCGCTGGACGCGCCGGAGGGTCAGGCGTCCGCCGTGCGGTCCAGCCTCGGGGCCGCCGGCGTGCCGGTCCGTGCGGCGGACGCCGGCGACGCCGGGACGGCAGGCTCGGCGACGTGGCGGGTGCTGGCGGCGTCGGGCGGGCCCCGCGCCGAGGGCTCCCACGCCGCCGGGTCGGGCGTCGGGGACGAGGGCGACGGCGTGAACGACGCCAGCGTGGCCCTCGAGCTGCGCACGGCCGGCGGGCTCGACGTCGTCGCGCTCGGCGACCTGGAGGAGGGCGCGCAGGACGCCCTCGCCGCCGCCCTCGCCGCGACCGGGAGCGCGGCCGACGTCGACGTGGTGAAGATGGCCCACCACGGGTCGCGGTCGCAGTCCGCTGCACTCGCGGGTCACCTGTCGCCGCGCGTCACGCTGGTGAGCGTCGGTGCCGACAACACCTACGGGCACCCGACCGACGACGCGCTCGCCCTCTACGCGTCCGTGGGGTCCGCGCTGGTGCGTACCGACGAGTGCGGCACCGCGGCGCTCGTCGTCCGAGGGCAGGAGATCGGTCTGGCGTGCGGCTGACGGGGGCCACCGGAGACCGACCGGGTACGGCGTGGGACGGGGACGGGAGGCCGTGCGCGGGTGAGCAGGGGAGTCGGCGGTTCGTGGCAGGCTGGGGGCGTGCCCGCAGCCTCCACGTCCCGACAGCCCCGTCCCGCCCGGAAGGGGAGGCCGTCGGCGAACAGCCGGCCGTGGGACGACCCCACGCTGGCGCCGGTCCTCCTGGTGCGCGGGCCGGAGGGACTGCTCGCCGAGCGGGCGGTGGACGGCGTCGTCGGCCTGGCGCGCGAGCGCGACGCCACCACCGAGAAGGCCGAGCTCGACGGCGGCACGTACGCCGCGGGCCAGCTGGCCGTCGCGGCGAGCCCGTCGCTGTTCGGCGAGCCGAGCGTCGTCGTCGTGCGGGGTGCCGAGGCGGCCACCGAGGACCTCGTCGCGGACGTGGTCGCGTACGTCGCGGCGCCCGACCCGGAGACGGTCGTCGTGGTGGTGCACGGGGGCGGGCAGCGGGGCAAGAAGATGCTCGACGCGATCGTCGCCAGCGGCGCCCCCGTGCTCGAGTGCGAGCCGATCTCCAAGGACGCCGACAAGGTCCAGTTCGTGACGGCCGAGTTCCGCGCCGCCCGCCGCCGGGCGGACGCGGCGGCGGTCCGGGCGCTCGTCGACGCGCTGGGCACGGACCTGCGCGAGCTCGCGTCCGCCTGCTCGCAGCTCGTCGCGGACACGACCGGCACCATCAGCGAGGCCGTCGTCGACCGGTACTACGGCGGGCGGGTCGAGGCGACGGGCTTCAAGGTCGCGGACGCGGCGGTCGCGGGGGACACGGGGGGTGCGGTCGCCCTCCTGCGCCACGCCCTGGCGACGGGCGCCGACCCGGTGCCGATCGTCGCCGCCCTCGCGCTGCGCCTGCGCACCCTGGCGCGGGTCGCGGCCATCCGCGGCGGCGCGGCCACCGCGCGGCAGCTGGGGCTGCAGGACTGGCAGGTGCGCAACGCCCAGCGGGACCTCTCCCGCTGGACCCCCGAGGGGCTCGCGACCGCCATCGGCGCCGTCGCCCAGGCCGATGCCGACGTCAAGGGCGGCGGCCGCGACCCGGTCTACGCCGTCGAGAAGGCCGTGCTGACGATCGCCCGCTCCCGCCGCGGCTGACCCACCCCGCGGTGAACGGGCGATCGGCCCCGGAGCTCGTGCGAGGCGGGCCCGTCTCCCGCTCACCGCGCCTGCAGGCCCGCCGCAGGGCCGCGGGACGCGCGAAGGGCGCCGCACCCGGTGGGTGCGGCGCCCTTCGGAGCCTTGCTGGTCCGCCCCGACGTGAGAGGCGTCAGGCGGACGGAGCGCGACGACTACAGGCGACTCAGAGAGCCTCGACCTGCTTCGCGATGGCCGACTTGCGGTTCGCGGCCTGGTTGGCGTGGATGACGCCCTTCGAGACGGCCTTGTCGAGCTTGCGGGACGCGGCCTGCAGCGCGGTGGTCGCGGCCTCCTTGTCGCCCGCGGCGACGGCCTCGCGCACCTTGCGCACGTAGGTCTTCAGCTCAGACTTGACGGCCTTGTTGCGCAGGCGCGCCTTCTCGTTCGTCTTGATGCGCTTGATCTGGGACTTGATGTTTGCCACGTGTGGACTTCCTGGTGTGTTCGCCTGCCGGCGAGCGGATAGGTCGTAGAGGGCGGCCACAGCTCCGGGACTGGGGTGGGGAACCCGTGGAGAGGAACTGCGGCTGTGCCCGCCGACCTGGGCGGACACGCAAACATCAACGATAGCAGAGGGGTCCAGCCCGGCAGAACCGCGTGCGCGGTGCCGGTCTGTGAGATCCGCCCGGGCATCCGCCCAGGTCGGGCCGGACGCCGGATCAGCGGCGCGCGTCCGCCATCGCCCGGGCGACCCGGTCGAACGTCCGGCGGTCCATGACGGCGCCCTCGCGGCGCACGGCCTGCGGGTCCACGCGGATCACACGGTTGAGGCGCACCTCGCTCGGGCGCTTCCGCGAGTCCCACGCACCGGTGCCGACGTCCATCCAGAGGCGCCCGTGCCGGGCCTCCTGCGCGGCGTCGCGGTCGTGGTCCTTGCTGGTGAGCTGCAGGGCCAGCAACCACGGGCCGTCGCGGCCCACGAGCAGCACCGGCCGGTCCTTGCCCTGGCTGTGGTCCTCCTCGTACGGCACCCACGTCCAGACGACCTCGCCCGGGTCGGGCTCGCCGTCCATGTTCGGGGAGTACGCCGGGCGCACCGTGCCCGTGTAGTCGCCGGGGTAGCCGGCGGCCCGGGCGGGCGTCGTCGTGCCGCGCCGGGTCGACGCGGGGCGGGGGCTCGAGGGACGGGTGGTGGAGGTGGGCCGCGCGGAGCCGCGCGACGACGGGCGGGTCGCCGCGCGCAGCACGTCCACCAGCAGGTTCAGCCATCGGTTCGCCACGGCGGACAGCCTACGTGCGGGTCACTCGAGCACGAACCGCGCCAGCCGGTCGGCCATCGCCTCGGGCTCCCACGAGTGGTCGGCGCCGGCCACCGTCTCGGCGGTCCCGTCCGGCACCGCGGCGGCCAGGTCGCGCGCGGCCTCCGGCATCCCGGGGAACGTCCGCTCCCCGGTCATGGTCAGCAGGGGCGTCGCCAGGCCCGCGAGCCCGCCGTCCTCCAGCGCCCGCGTCGCCCAGACGAGCGACACCGCGTCGGCGCGCTGCGAGACGGCGGACGCCGCGATCGCGGGCCAGTCCGGCGAGGCCTTCGCCCCGGCGAGCCACTCCGGCGGCATGTCCTTCATGTACTGCTCGGTGGCGCCCTCGAGGTCGCCGGCGTCGAGCCGGCGCACGAACTCCCCGGCCCACGCCGCGGTCGCGTCGGCGCCGGACTCCAGCGGCGCCTCCCACAGCGCGAGCCCCAGGACAGGCAGGCCCGCGGCGGCGGCGCGCAGCGAGATCGAGCAGCCGGACGAGTGCCCGCAGAGCACGGCGGCCCCGCCCGCGGCGTCGAGCACGGCCGCGACGGCGTCCAGCTCGCGGTCCAGGTCGAGACGCCCGGAGGCGGGGGAGTCGCCGCGGCCGAGCCGGTCGAAGACGACGGTCGTGACGCCCGCCTGCGCCAGGAGCTCGGCCGTGCGGGTCGTCACCGGGTCGACGGCGCGGAACGGCCCGGCGCCGGCGACGAAGACGACGGCGGGGCCGGAGCCGCGCAGGTCGTAGGTGACGCGGTCGCCGCGCGCGGTGGTGGCGGTGGCCGTGGTGAGGTCGGTGGCTGCGGGGGGCGTGGCGGTCTCGTCTGTCATGCCGGGTGGACCGACCGGCCCGCCGCGACTCATCGGACGGGACCGTCAGGGCACGAGCGGCTCGGCGAGCACGCGCTGCGCCGCATCCAGGTCGCCCTCGACGACGGCGCCGGCCTCCGCGAGCGTGAGCCGACCCCACAGCAGCAGGTCGAGCCGCTGCGCCGGCGCCGCGAGCGTCGCGTCCACCCGGTCGTCGGCGGAGGCCGCGGAGGCACCGAGCGTCCAGGACCAGCCGAGGTCGGAGGCGACCACGCGGAGCCGGTCGGCGAGCGGCGCCATCCGGCCGAGCCGCACCTGTCGCGGCTGGAACATCGCCACGATCTCGTCGACGCCGTCGCCCCAGACCTCGGGCGCGACGGCGACCGCGCCCAGCGCGTCCGGTCCGGACCCCCGCCGCGCGGCGCGCAGGTCGTGCAGGTGCACCAGCGTCTCGTGCAGCTGTCGCCGCCACCAGAACGACGCGGGGCCGTCGCCGAGCAGCGTCTGCGCGGCACCCTCCGGGCCGGCGGCGTCGAGCGTCGTACGCAGGTCGGCAGCGTGCCGGGCGTAGAGCGCGGCGAGAGCCCCGCGCGAGCCCGGGCCCGTGAGGTCGGGCGCGGGCAGGTCCTCGTCGCGCGACGGGTCGCCCACGGCCATGCCTGCCGCCCAGTGGTGCACGCCCGCGAGGTGCAGCACCAGCTCGGCCGCGCGCCAGTCGCCGCAGGCCGGGACGAGGGCGTCGGGCGCGACGTCGGCCGCCGCGGAGGCGAACTCGTCCTGCAGCCGGGCCAGCAGGGCCAGGCGGTCGGGCTCGGGGCCGCCGTCGGTGCGGCGCCCCGTGCGCGGGTCGACGTCGGGGCGGGGCTGCGCGGCGGGCGGGGTCGGCATGGCGCGAGGCTAGCGCCAGGACCGGCCAGTCCGGGAGGGGTGTCTCAGGCGCCCAGGACGGCGTCGACCTCGCCGAGGAAGTCGTCCAGGTCGTCGGGGGTCCGGGAGGTCACGAGCGGGAAGCCCGCGCCGTCGTCGCGCACCACGGACCGGTCCACCCAGCGGCCGCCGGCGTTGCGCACGTCGGTCGCGAGGGACGGGTAGGAGGTGAGTGTCGCGCCGCCGACGCACCCGGCCTCGACCACCGCCCACGGGCCGTGGCAGATGGCGGCGACGGGCCTGCCGGAGTGCGCGAACGTCGTGACGAGCCCGATCGCGGCCTCCTGCAGGCGCAGGGTGTCCGCGTTGATCGTGCCGCCGGGCACCAGCAGGAGGTCGACGCCGTCGGGGTCGACGCCGTCGTACGTCGTGTCGGCGCGCACGGCCCGCCCGGGGTCCTTGTCGCCGACGAGGGTGCGGACGTCGCCCGGCTCGTTCGAGGCGACCACCACCTCCGCGCCCGCGGCGCGCAGGTGCTCGAGCGGGACGACGAGCTCGTCCTGCTCGACGCCGTAGCTCGTCACGATCGCCAGGACGCGCTTGCCGGTCAGTGCGGTGTCGGACATGTCGGGGCTCCTCCCGTCACGTCGGTCGGTGGACCCCGACCGTACGCAGCGGGGCGCGACGCCCGCACGCGGGACGTGCCCGGGACCGCGGCGGACAACCTCGTGGGACAATGGCCGGGCCTCGTCACCACCGACGACACCCATCCAGCGACCCTGACGGAGCGAATCGCGTTGCCCATCCCCGGACCCGCGCTGCGTGCGCGCATCGAGCCGAACGCCACGGCGCCCGAGCTCATCCGCAACTTCTGCATCATCGCGCACATCGACCACGGCAAGTCGACGCTCGCCGACCGCATGCTGCAGCTCACCGGCGTCGTCGAGCCGCGGGCCATGCGGGCGCAGTACCTCGACCGGATGGACATCGAGCGCGAGCGCGGCATCACCATCAAGTCGCAGGCCGTGCGCATGCCGTGGCAGCTGGGCGAGCAGCCCCACGCGCTCAACATGATCGACACGCCGGGGCACGTCGACTTCACCTACGAGGTCTCCCGCTCGCTCGCGGCCTGCGAGGGCGCCGTCCTGCTGGTCGACGCGGCGCAGGGCATCGAGGCGCAGACGCTCGCCAACCTGTACCTGGCGATGGAGAACGACCTCGAGATCATCCCGGTCCTCAACAAGATCGACCTGCCGGCGGCGCAGCCGGAGAAGTACGCCGAGGAGCTCGCGGGCCTGGTCGGCGGCGACCCCGAGGACGTCCTCAAGGTCTCCGGCAAGACCGGCGAGGGCGTCGAGGCGCTGCTCGACCGCATCGTCGAGCGGGTCCCGGCCCCCGTCGGCGACGCCGACGCCCCGGCCCGCGCGATGATCTTCGACTCCGTGTACGACACCTACCGCGGCGTCGTCACGTACGTGCGCGTCGTGGACGGCAACCTCAACCCGCGCGAGCGCATCGCGATGATGTCGACGCGCGCCACGCACGAGCTGCTCGAGATCGGCGTCATCTCGCCCGAGGCCAACCCCACCAAGGGGCTCGGGGTCGGCGAGGTCGGCTACCTCATCACGGGCGTGAAGGACGTGCGCCAGTCGAAGGTCGGCGACACGGTCACGAACATGGCGAAGCCTGCCGAGGAGGCGCTCGGCGGGTACAGCGACCCGAAGCCGATGGTGTTCTCCGGCCTGTACCCGGTGGACGGCACGGACTACCCGGCGCTCCGCGACGCCCTCGACAAGCTCAAGCTCAACGACGCCGCGCTCAACTACGAGCCGGAGACGTCGGTCGCGCTCGGCTTCGGCTTCCGCGTCGGCTTCCTCGGCCTGCTTCACCTGGAGATCGTCCGCGAGCGGCTCGAGCGCGAGTTCGACCTCGACCTCATCTCCACCGCCCCGAACGTCGTCTACGACGTGACGCTCGACGACGGCACCGAGGTGAAGGTGACCAACCCGTCGGAGTTCCCGGGCGGCAAGATCAAGGAGGTCCGCGAGCCGGTGGTGCGCGCGACCATCCTCGCTCCGAGCGAGTTCGTGGGCACGGTCATGGGCCTGTGCAACGACCGTCGCGGGCAGATGCTCGGCATGGACTACCTGTCGGAGGACCGCGTCGAGCTGCGCTTCACGCTGCCGCTCGCGGAGATCGTCTTCGACTTCTTCGACCACCTGAAGTCCCGCACCCGCGGCTACGCCTCGCTGGACTACGAGCCCTCGGGCGACCAGGCGGCCGACCTCGTGAAGGTCGACATCCTGCTGCAGGGCGAGCAGGTGGACGCGTTCAGCGCCATCGTGCACAAGGACAAGGCCTACGACTACGGCGTCATGATGACGGCGAAGCTCAAGGAGATCATCCCGCGCCAGCAGTTCGAGGTGCCGATCCAGGCCGCCGTCGGCGCCCGGGTGATCGCCCGCGAGACGGTGCGCGCGATGCGCAAGGACGTGCTCGCCAAGTGCTACGGCGGAGACATCAGCCGTAAGCGCAAGCTGCTGGAGAAGCAGAAGGAGGGCAAGAAGCGCATGAAGAACATCGGGTCCGTCGAGGTCCCGAAGGACGCCTTCATCGCCGCGCTCTCCTCCGACGGCGGCGGCAAGGACGCCAAGGACAAGAAGAAGTAGTGCCCGCGCTGCCTGAGGGCACGCCCGTGCCCGACGACGGCGCGCTGCCGGGGTGGGTGCGGCCCTCGCCGTCCGCTCCGGACGGCGCCGGCCGGCCGTTCGGCGTGTACGTCCACGTGCCGTTCTGCTCGGTGCGCTGCGGCTACTGCGACTTCAACACGTACACGGCGTCCGAGCTGGGCGGCGGCGCGAACCAGGCGGCGTACGCCACGACCGCGCTGCGCGAGGTCGACCTCGCGGCCCGCGTGCTCGACGACGCGGGCCTGGGGTCGCGCCCCGTGTCCACGGTGTTCTTCGGCGGCGGCACGCCCACCATGCTGCCCGCCGCGGACCTCGCGCGGATCCTGCGCGGCGTCGACGACACGTGGGGGCTCGCGGACGGGGCCGAGGTCACCACCGAGGCCAACCCGGACTCGGTGACGCCCGAGTCGCTGCGGCTGCTCGCGGACGCCGGGTTCACACGGGTCTCGTTCGGGATGCAGTCCGCGGTGCCGCACGTGCTCGCGACGCTCGAGCGCACCCACGACCCGCGCCGCGTGCCCGACGTCGTGACCTGGGCGCGCGACGCCGGGCTCGACGTCTCCCTCGACCTCATCTACGGCACACCGGGCGAGTCCGTCGACGACTGGCGGACGTCCCTCGAGGCGGTGCTCGCCACCGGCGTCGACCACGTGTCGGCGTACGCGCTCGTCGTCGAGCCGGGCACGAAGATGCACGCCCAGGTGCGCCGGGGCGAGCTCGCGCTGCCCGACGAGGACGACCAGGCCGCCAAGTACGAGCTGGCCGACGACCTGCTGACGGAGGCGGGCCTCGGCTGGTACGAGGTGAGCAACTGGGCGCGCGGGCCGGAGCACGCGTGCCGGCACAACCTCGCCTACTGGCGCGGCGACGACTGGTGGGGGATCGGCCCGGGCGCGCACTCGTACGTCGCGGGCCCGGCGGGCGGTGCCGTTGCCGTCGCCGGCATCGAGGGCGTCGAGGGCATCGAGGGGATCGGGCACGCCGGTGTGCGCTGGTGGAACGTCAAGCACCCGCGTCGCTACGCCGCCCTCCTGGAGTCCGGCGCGTCGCCGGGCGCCGGCCGCGAGCTGCTCACACCCGCCGAGGCCCGGCTGGAGCGGGTGCTGCTCGGCGTGCGCGTGCGCGAGGGCCTGGAGATCGCGGCACTCGACCCGTCGCGCCGCTCGGCGGTCGCCGGGCTCGTCGCGCGCGGCCTGGTCGACGGCGTCGCCGCCGTGCGCGGTCGCGTCGTCCTCACCCGCCGCGGCCGCCTCCTCGCGGACTCCGTCGTCCGCGAGCTCACCCCCTGATCGTTGCGCCCACAACGGTGAGCCGGGCGGGTCAGGAGATCATGCGGATGTTGAGCGGGTAGCGGTACGCCTCGTGGCGGTTCACGGCGACGGCGGCGAGGATCGCGAACACGATCGACGTGACCCACGCCGCGATGAGGATGACGATCCCGACCAGGGCGATGAGCAGGATCAGCCCGACGATGTACGCGATCAGCAGGGTGAGCTGGAAGTTCAGGGACTCCTTGGCCTGGTCGGCGACGTAGGCGCTCCGGTCGCGCAGGAACAGCCAGATCAGCAGCGGCACGAGGAAGGGCAGGATCCCCGCGCTCAGGAGCGCCAGGATCGGCGGCCCGAGGTGCGCGACCATCGCCCAGGTGCGCTCGTCCGACGGCGAGAGAGGCTGCGGCCCGTACCCGTACGGGGGCTGGCCGCCGTACGGCGGCTGGCCCGGCGGCGGGCCGCCGTAGGGCGGCTGGCCCGGGGGCGGACCCGCCGGTGGCTGCTGCGGCGGCGGTCCGTACGGCGGGGTGCTCATGGAGCCATCTTCGCGCATCTGCGGTGGTCACGTGCGGTGGCGGAGGCGTTCGGGGGCGGCCAGAGTGGGCGAAGGCGCCGACCCCGCCGGGTGCGTCGCCCGGACCCACTCAGGAGGAACGATGAGCGAGAACACGCCGCAGCAGCCCGGCGACCCCCAGGAGCCGCCGCGTCAGCCGGGGTACCAGCCGCCGCCCGGTCAGCCCGCCCCGCAGCCGCCGTACGGGCACCAGCCGCCCGCCGGCCCGCCCCCGCACGGCGGTGAGCCGCCCTACGGCGACCAGCCCTACGCGCAGCCGCAGCAGCCGTACGAGGGGCAGATGCCGGACCCGGGCCTCTACCCGGGCTCCGAGTACCCGCCGGACCGGTCGGCGGGACCGATCACGCCCCACGGCGAGGGCAGCGGCTTCCTCAGCGCGCTGTTCGACTACTCCTTCAGCCGGTACATCACGCCCAGCGTGGTGAAGGTCGTCTACATCATCGTGACGGTGCTGGTCGCGCTGGCGTGGCTGTCGGGCCTCGTCGCCACGTTCTCCCAGTCGATCTGGGGCGGGATCCTCTACCTCGTGTTCGGGTGGATCATCGCGCTCGTGTACCTGGCGCTCGCCCGCATCACGCTGGAGTTCTTCGTCGCCGTCATCTCGGTGTCGGAGAAGGTCAACGCCTACGCGGAGCGGGACGGCATCCGCACCCGCTGAGCGCCGCGGGAGCCGCGGTCACGCCGTGACGAAGTCGATCAGCTCCTCGACCCGGCCCAGCAGGGCCGGGTCGAGGTCGCGGTAGTCCCGCACGGTCGCGAGGATCCGCTGCCACGCGCGGCCGACGTCCTCGGTCGACGACGCCGGCCAGCCCAGCTCGCGCAGGATGCCGCGCTTCCACTCCGTGCCCCGCTCGATGGTGGGCCACGACGTCAGACCCAGCCGCTCCGCCTTCACGGCCTGCCACACGTCGACGTACGGGTGGCCCAGCACCAGGACCGTCCCGCGCGGCACCCGCCGGAGGGCGTCGTCGGCGAGGCGCCGCTCCTTCGACCCGGGCACCAGGTGGTCGACCAGCACGCCCACCCGCCGCTCCGGCGTCGGGGCGAACTCGTCGAGGGCGTCCGCGAGGTTGTCCACGCCGTCGAGCAGCTCGACCACGACGCCCTCGACGCGCAGGTCGTCGCCCCACACCTTCTCGACCAGCTCGGCGTCGTGCTTGCCCTCGACCCAGATGCGCGACCCGCGGGCCACCCGCGCGCGCTGGTCGTGCACCGCCACCGAGCCAGACGCCGTCCGGGTGGGCCGCGCGGGGGCGCGGGAGGTCACGGGAGCCGTCAGCTCCACCGGCTGCCCGTCCACCCAGAAGCCCGGGCCCAGCGGGAAGGACCGCGTGCGCCCGCGCCGGTCCTCCAGCACCACGAGGTGGATGCCGCCCGACTTCTCCACGCGCACCACGGCGCCCACCCAGCCCGTCGTGACCTCCTCGACCACGAGGCCGTGGTCTGCCGCGCGGGGCCGGGTCACCGGTCGGCGGCGATGGTGCGCGGAGCCGTCCGGCGCTCCCGGGGAGCGGGAGCCGGAGGAGGACAGGACGTCGGAGCCGTAGCGGTCGTGCACGGCCGTGAGCCTACGGTCGCGACCCCGGGGGAGCGGCGCCCGACACGCGCCGCGCGCCGCCCGGTCGGGACCGGACGGCGCGCGGCAGGGGTGCGGGTGGGCGTGTCGGGTGACGCTGCTGCGTGCTCCGCTCACGCGTGGCGCGGTCGGTGCAGCGGTGCCATCGCGGGACGACGCCGGGGCTCCACCGGCGCGGCCGGTCCCGACGGCTCCGCGTCCGCGACGGCGTCCTGGAGCGCGCGGCGCGAGGCGCGGAGCTCGTGCGCCAGGCGGCGCAGCGCGACCTCGCGCTCGAGCTCCTCCTGACGGCGCTCGAAGAGCATGTCGTACACGTGCGGATCCATGATGTCCTCCAGCCGGGGTGTGGTGTCACGCCTAGGGAGGAGGGCGCACGGCCTCGCGTACACGACTGCTCAGGGCATGTGTACAGGTGCGTCGGGCGACGTCAGGAGGGGTCCTCGCGCGCCAGCAGCGCCGCCTCGGTGCGGCTGGACACGCCGAGCTTGCGCAGGATGGCGGAGACGTGCACCGACGCCGTCTTGCGGCTGATGAACAACCGCTCGGCGATCTGCCCGTTCGTCAGGCCTTCGGCGACGAGAGCGAGCACCTGGCGCTCGCGGTCGGTGAGCGCGCGGTCGGGCCGCCGTGCGCGGGCGGCGCCACGGGCGAGGCCCGCGCCGTCGAGCAGCGCGCGCGCCTGGTCGCCCACGAGGCCGCAGCCGATCGCGTCGGCCGCCTCGACGGCGGCGTCCAGCCGCTCGCGCGCGGTGGTGCGGTCGCCGGCCTCGAGCAGTGACGCGCCGTCGCGGCACAGGGCGTACGGCCGCAGGTGCGCGGGCCCGTCGGCCGCGACGACCGCCTCCCACGACCCGTCGCCGAGCTCGGCGGCGAACAGCGCCGCCCACGTCGGGTAGGTCTGCCACACGGTGCACGTCGCCAGCGCCGCGCGGTACGGCGCGACGTCGACCTGCCGCCCTGACCTCCGGGCGCGGTCGAGCACCCGCGCGGCCACGGCGAGCGTCGTGAGCCGGTAGAACGGGCCCAGGGCGTCGGGGTCGACGGCGATCCGGACGAGGTCGAGCGCGTCGTCCAGGTCGTCGCGCAGGAGGGCGAGCTCGGCGAGCGTCGCCGAGACCCGCGCCCGGATCTGTTCCTCCACCCGGCCGAAGCGTTGCCAGGTCGCGCGGTGCACCCGCGCCCGCGCCTGGGCGGTGTCGACGTCACCGCGCCACATCGTGAGCCACGTCCACCGTTCGCCCAGGTACACGGCGTAGTCGCTGGGGTCGACGAGCGGGACGGAGCGTGCGTACCACGCCTCGGCGTCGGGCCACCGGCCGGACCCGATCCACGCCTCCGCCACGTTGCCCTCGAGCATCGCGCGGGTGGCCCACCCGGCGCCGAGGGCGCGGGCGAGCTGCGCCCCCGACTCGGCGAGGTGCTCCGCCTCGGCGAACTGGCCGAGCTTGAGCCGGGTGTCGGACGCGTTGGTGTAGTAGTGGCACTGGGCCCGCCAGTCGTCGCCCGCCACCTCGTGGGACCGCTCGAGCTCGTCCAGGGCGTCGAGGTCCCCGCGGTCCAGGCGGCTCATCGCCCGGAGGTTGAGGGCGAGCGAGGCGTTCTGGCGGTCGCCGACCGCCGTCGCGGCGGCGAGCGCCTCGCCGGCGGCCGCGACCGCCTCGTCGTGGCGGTGGTCCATCATCGCGTTGCGCGCCTTGAGACGGAGCAACGGGGCCCGGCCGGCGGGGTCGTCCGCCGGCAGGAGCGCGAGCGCCTCGTCGAGCATCCGGTCCGAACCCGGGTCGCCGGCCTTGCCGAGGATGTGGGCGAGGGTCGACAGCGCCTGCGCCCGCCCGGCGGGGTCGTCCACGGGCCACTCCTCCACCGCCTCGCGGGCCAGCCCCGCCGCGCGCTCGATCTGCGCGGAGTCCTGGAGGGCGACCGACACGTGGCGCAGGAGGGCGGCGCGGTGCAGCCCGGCGACCCCCTCGGCGTCGGGCACCAGCTCCCAGAGCTCGAGCGCTCGCTCGCCCGCGGCGGCGACCACGGCGGAGGAGGCCTCCCCGGAGGTCTCGGGCACCGCGATGACCTCGACCGCCGAGGCGAGCGCGCGGTCGGGCAGGCGGGCCCGCCACCAGTGGTCGGCCGCGGCCGCGACCCGCGCGAGCGTGCGTTCGCCGTCCTCCAGCGCGCTCGCGCACGCCGCGTGCAGCCGGCGCGACTCGCCGGGCAGCAGCTCGGCGTCGACCGACTCCTGGATGAGCGCGTGGCGGAAGCGGTAGCCGTCGGCGTCCGCCACGAGCACGTGCGCGTCGACCGCCTCCCGGGCGGCGGGCTCTGCCTCGTCCAGGCCTCCCGCGCCGAGCATGGCGACGAGGAGCTCGTGCGGGGCCCGCTGGCCCGCGGCGGCGACGGTGCGGCAGAAGCGCTGGGCGGGGTCGCTCAGGGACGAGTAGCGCAGGAGCAGCAGCTCGCGCAGCGAGTCGGGCAGGGCATCGCCGGCGAAGTCCGCCAGCTCCTCGGCGTAGAACGGCACGCCCTCGCTGCGCTCGACGAGCTCGCCGAGCACCGTGCCAGGGAGGTCCGGGGCGTCGGGGCGCCTCGAGACGAGCGACGAGAACAGGCGCGTCGCCTCGGCGGCGTCGAGGCGCGGCACGTCGACGCGCGTCGTGAGCCGGGCCCGCTCCAGCTCGGCCAGGGTGGTGCGCAGGGGGTGGCGTCGCCCGACGTCGTCGCTGCGGTAGGTGGCGATCACGAGAAGGGTGGTGGTCGGCGCGGTGCGTGCGAGCCGGGCGAGCACCGTACGGGTCACGTCGTCGGACCAGTGCAGGTCCTCGAGGACGAGCACGACCGGGCGCTCGACGGCGAGCGCGGTCGTGAGGTCGGCCAGGACCTCCGGCAGGCGGCCGGTGTCGACGTCGCGCCGTACGTCCACGAGCCGGGGGGCGAGGAGCCCGAGTGCGTCCGCGGCGGGACCGGCCGCGGCGAGGGTCGCCTCCGGGCCGAGCGTGTCGACGACGTCGGACAGGACGCCGGTGAGCGCGGCGTAGGGGAGGGGGCCCGAGCCGGAGTCGGCGCACTGCCCGTGCAGCACGAGGGGCGCCGCCCCGTCGTCGCGGACCTCTGCGAGGAACTCCGCCACGAGGCGGGTCTTGCCGATGCCCGCCTCGCCGCCGACAACGACCACGCCGCCGGTGCCGCCGCGGGCGTCCGCGTACGCCTCGCGCAGGGAGGTCAGCTCGGCGGCGCGGCCGACGAGCGGCGAGGGGGCGGTTCCGGTGGGCACGTCGCCATCGTGCCAGGCCGGACGGGGTGCCGCCGCGCTCGTGACGGCCGGCTCGGCGCCCGACGTCGCGGTCACTGGGGCCAGGGCCGCACGAGGCCCGCGGGCAGCTCCCACGGGCGGCGGGCCGCCCGGCGGCGCCGGACGGCCGTGCGGCGGTGTGCGCGGCGCGCCTCCCGGGCGGCACTCCGTGCCGCTGCCTCGTGACGCACCGCCTCCTCGAGGTCCACCTGGCGGGCGCGGAACTCGTCGTAGTACAGGTACTCGTTCATCACCGGTCTCCTTCGCCGGGGCCGGGCGGCCTCCGGTGGTTCCACCCTCGGTTCGTGAGGTACCGGCGCGGATCGGTCAGGTGCCGGATCTTCAGGGGGCGGGGTACCTCAGACGGCCGCGGGGTACCTCAGCCGGGGCGACGTCCGTGGGCCCCGGCGTGTCGGGGCCGGGTCCCCCGGACCTCCGGCGAGCCCGCGTAGGATGGCACTCGGGACACGAGAGTGCTAAGGACCCGACCCGAGGAGGACCGTGAGCGAGGAACGTCGCCTGGCCGTGCTCCGCGCGATCGTGGAGGACTACGTCCACACGCGCGAGCCCGTGGGGTCGCGCGTGCTCACGGAGCGGCACGGCCTCGGGGTCTCGCCCGCCACGATCCGCAACGACATGGCGGCGCTGGAGGAGGCCGGGTACATCGCCCAGCCGCACACGTCGGCCGGTCGTGTCCCGACCGACAAGGGGTACCGCCTCTTCGTCGACCGGCTCGCGGAGGTACGTCCGCTCACCAGCCCGCAGCGCCGGGCGATCGAGACGTTCCTGTCCGAGGCGATCGACATGGACGACGTGCTCGGCCGTGCCGGGCGCCTCATCGCCCAGCTCACAGGGCAGGTCGCGGTGGTCCAGTACCCGTCGCTGCGGCTCGCGGGGCTCCGGCACCTCGAGCTCGTCCCCGTGGGGGGCGCGCGGTTGCTGGTCGTGGTGATCAGCGACGCCGGCCGGGTGGAGCAGCGCTTCCTCGACGTCGGCGTGGGCCCCGGTGCGGAGCCCGCGGTCGTCGCCGTGGACGCCCCGGCGGGGCCGGAGCCCGACCCCGGCGCCCTCGACGAGGGCACGCTGAGCGAGCTGCGCGCGCGCCTCAACGCCGCCGCGGCGGGCAAGGGGCTCGCGGACCTGCCCACCGCCTTCGCGCGCGTGGTGTCCGGGGTGGACGCCGCTCTGGCCCCCCTGGCCCGCGGCATCGCCGACCTCGTGGTCGACACGCTCGGCGCGCAGCGCGAGGACCGCATCGTGCTCGCGGGCACCGCCAACCTCGCCCGGGCCGACATGCGGTTCGAGCAGGGGCTGAGTCCCGTCCTGGAGGCGCTCGAGGAGCAGGTCGTGCTGCTCGGGCTCCTCACGGAGCTGGCGGCCGAGCCGGTCACCCGGGTCGGCGGCGGGGTCGGCGTCCGCATCGGGCACGAGAACCGTCTCGACGGCCTCGCCGAGACCTCCGTCGTCGCCTCCGGCTACGGCGGCGACGGCGACACCGTGGCGATCCTGGGGTCCATCGGTCCCACCCGGATGGACTATCCGGGCACGATCGCCTCCGTCCGCGCCGTCGCCCGCTACCTGTCCCGGGTGCTGCCAGGCTGACCGCCCCGCGGCATCCTTGAACCCGCCGACCTGACCGTGCACGTCACCGACACGTCACCGAAGAGAGACCTGTGACCGACTACTACGAGATCCTGGGCGTCCCCCGCGACGCCTCGGCCGAGCAGATCAAGAAGTCGTACCGCAAGCTCGCCCGCGAGCTGCACCCCGACGTCGCCGGCGAGGCCGGCGAGGAACGTTTCAAGGACGTCGCCCGCGCCTACGAGGTGCTGTCCAACCCGGACAAGCGCCAGCAGTACGACATGGGCGTGGACCCGAGCTCTCCGTCGGGCGGCGCGGGCGCCGGCTTCGGCAACGGCTTCGGCTTCCAGGACATCTTCGAGACGTTCTTCGGCGGCGGCGGCCAGACCGCCGGGCCCGTGCCGCGCGCCCGCCGCGGCCAGGACGCCCTCGTGCGGATGGACATCGACCTGGCCGAGGCGGCGTTCGGCGCCAAGCGCGAGCTCCAGGTCGACACCGCCGTCGTGTGCGGCACCTGCGGCGGCAACGGCTGCCGGCCCGGCACCGACCTCAAGACCTGCGACGTCTGCCACGGGCGCGGCAACGTGCAGCGCGTGGCGCGCTCCTTCCTCGGCCAGGTCATGACGACCGCGCCGTGCGCCGCCTGCCAGGGCTTCGGCACCGTCATCCCCGAGCCGTGCGCCGACTGCTCGGGCGAGGGGCGGGTGCGCTCGCGCCGCACGCTGACGGTCAACGTGCCCGCCGGCGTCGACACCGGCACGCGCATCAAGCTCACCGCGCAGGGCGAGGTCGGCCCCGGTGGCGGCCCCGCCGGCGACCTGTACGTCGAGATCCGCGAGAAGCCGCACGACACGTTCGTGCGCCGCGGCGACGACCTGCACTGCACCCTCCAGGTGCCGATGACGGCCGCCGCGCTCGGCACCGTGCTCGACCTCGAGACGCTGGACGGCGAGCAGGAGATCGACCTGCGGCCGGGTACCCAGCCGGGCCAGGTCGTCACCCTCAAGGGCCTGGGCGTCGGGCACCTGCACGCCGGGGGGCGCGGCGACCTCAACGTGCACGTCGAGGTCCAGGTGCCGACCGGCCTGGACGACGAGCAGACCGAGCTGCTGCGCTCGCTGGCCACGCTGCGCGGCGAGGAGCGGCCCGAGCCCCGCCTCTCCGCCGCCCACCCGGGCGTGTTCTCCCGGCTCCGGGACAAGCTGAGCGGTCGCTGACGTGGGCGCTGCACCGGGGGCCCCGCGGACAGGCGGGACGGCGTGAGCGCGCCGGTGTTCCTCGCCGACGGGGGCGCGCTGGGCGCGCTCGGCCCGGGTGACGTCTACGTGCTGGACGGCGCCGAGGGGCGGCACGCGGGCGTCGTCCAGCGGCGCGGCCCGGGCGAGCGGCTGGACGTGGTCGACGGCGCGGGCACGCGGCTGCGGTGCGTGGTCGACGCCGTCGCGGACGGCGTGGTGCGGCTGCGCGTCGACGAGGTCGTCTCCGAGCCGGCCCCCGGCGTCGTGCTGACCCTGGTCCAGGCCCTGGCGAAGGGGGACCGCGACGAGCTGGCCGTCGAGGCCGCGGTCGAGGTCGGCGTCGACGCGGTGGTGCCGTGGCAGGCCGACCGGTCCGTCGTCGTGTGGCGCGGGCAGCGGGCGGCGAAGTCGCGTGCCAAGTGGGTGGCGACCGTGCGGTCCGCGGTGAAGCAGGCGCGGCGCGCCTGCCTGCCGCCGGTGGCGGAGCCCGTCACCTCCCGCCAGCTCGCCGCGCGCGTGCGAGAGGTCGTCGCCGGCGGCGGGGCCGCCGTCGTGCTGCACGAGGACGCCACGACGGCGCTCGCGGACGTCGCGCTCCCGGCATCGGCTGCCGAGCCGGTCGAGACCCCGGCCCTGCTCGTCGTCGTCGGGCCGGAGGGCGGGATCTCCGACGCGGAGGTCGCCGCGCTCGAGGAGGCGGGCGCCGTGACCGCTCGGCTCGGGCCGCACGTGCTGCGCACCTCCACGGCGGGGCCGGTCGCCGTCGCGCTGCTCAGCGAGCGGCTCGGGCGCTGGGCCTGACCGGACCGACGGCACGCGGTCCCGGTGCGCGGTAACGTCCGGGGCATGACGAGCGCGCCCAGCACCGACTGCCTGTTCTGCAAGATCGTCGCCGGCGACCTGCCGGCGGACGTGGTCGCCACCACCGACCGTGTGATCGCGTTCCGCGACATCGACCCGAAGGCGCCCGTGCACGTGCTGGTGGTGCCGAGGGAGCACCACGGCGACGTCGCGACGCTCGCCCAGGCGGACCCCGAGCTGCTGGCCGAGGTGGTCGCCATGGCCGACCGGGTGGCCGGCGACCTCGCGGACGGCCAGTACCGCTTCGTCTTCAACTCCGGCCCGCGCGCCGGGCAGAGCGTGTTCCACGTGCACGGCCACGTGCTCGCCGGCGCGCAGCTGGGCTGGACGCCCGCCTGAATTCGGCTGCCCCGTCGACCGCCGCTCGATAGACTCGAGTCCTCAGCCGTTCCTCGCACGTCCCTCGCACCGTCTTCCGAAGGAGGGCCCCGGCGGCAGCCGGCCCATGACATCGACACCCCACACCGCCCCCGGCGCGCCTGGCGCGCACGGCGAACGGTCCACCGAGCACCGCATCGTGGTGCCGCCGCACGTGCCGATGGTGGCGCTGCTGGGCAGCAGGGACTCCGTGCTGCGGGCCGTCGAGGACGGCTTCCCCGGCGTCGACGTGCACGCCCGCGGCAACGAGATCGTCGTCAGCGGCCCGGCCGGCGACGTCGCCCTGGTCTCCCGCCTCCTCGACGAGCTGGTCGAGGTGGTGGAGTCGGGCACCCCGCTCACGCCCGAGGTGGTCGCGCGGTCGGTGCAGATGCTCACGGCGGCGTCCGTGCAGCGCCCGGCCGAGGTCCTGACCTTCAACATCCTCTCCAACCGCGGTCGCACGATCCGCCCGAAGACGGTGGGCCAGAAGCGCTACGTCGAGGCGATCGACGCCAACACGATCACGTTCGGCATCGGGCCCGCGGGCACCGGCAAGACCTACCTCGCGATGGCCAAGGCCGTGCAGGCGCTGCAGGCCAAGCGCGTCAACCGCATCGTGCTCACGCGCCCGGCCGTCGAGGCGGGGGAGAAGCTCGGCTACCTGCCCGGGTCGCTGAGCGACAAGATCGACCCGTACCTGCGCCCGCTGTACGACGCGCTGCACGACATGATGGACCCCGACGCCATCCCGCGGCTCATCGAGGCCGGGACGATCGAGGTGGCGCCCCTGGCCTACATGCGGGGCCGCTCGCTCAACGACTCGTTCATCATCCTCGACGAGGCGCAGAACACCTCCGCCGAGCAGATGAAGATGTTCCTCACGCGCCTGGGGTTCGGCTCCACGATGGTCATCACGGGCGACGCCACGCAGGTCGACCTCCCCGGCGGGACGACGTCGGGCCTGCGCGTGGTGGAGGACATCCTCACGGGCGTCGACGACGTCGAGTTCTGCCGGCTGACCTCGGCGGACGTCGTGCGGCACCGGCTGGTGAGCGACATCATCGACGCGTACGCCCGCTGGGACGTCGCGACGGCGCGCCCGGACCAGGGCAGGCAGGGACAGGGACGGCAGGGCCGCGGCCCGCACGAGCGAGGGGCACGCCGACAGTGAGCATCGAAGTGGCAAACGAGTCCGGCGTCGAGGTCGACGAGGCGGAGTTCGCCGCGCTCGGCCGGTTCGTGCTGGACACCCTGCACGTGCACCCCCGCAGCGAGCTGTCGATCATGTTCGTCGACACGACCGTGATGACCGAGCTGCACGTGCAGTGGATGGACGAGCCGGGCCCCACCGACGTGCTCTCCTTCCCGATGGACGAGCTGCGGCCGGGGCGCGAGGGCGAGGAGACGCCGCCGGGCACCCTCGGCGACGTCGTGCTCTGCCCGGAGGTGGCGGCCCAGCAGGCGAAGGTCGCGGGGCACTCCACGGCCGAGGAGCTGCTGCTGCTCACCACGCACGGCATCCTGCACCTGCTCGGCTACGACCACGCCGAGCCGGAGGAGGAGAAGGAGATGTTCGCGCTGCAGCGCCGCCTCCTGCTCACCTTCCTCGCCGGCCGGTGAGCGCGACGACGGACCGGACGGTGGCCTGATGGACGGACCGGAGCTGCTGCTGGCGCTCGTGGCGCTGGTCGCCCTGGCCCTCGCGGGGATGCTGTCCGCCGGCGAGGCCGCGGTGCTGCGGATCACGCGCACGTCGGTCGCCGACGCGGTGATCGAGGCGGAGACGGCGGAGGACCTCACGGCCACGGCCCGCCGCACACGGTTGACCCGGCTGCGCGCGGTGCAGGGCCTCGTCGTCGACCCGCCCGCGGCGGTGGCGGCGTTCGCGCTGGTGCGGGTGTTCGCCGAGACCGTCGCGCTCGCGGCGGCGACGCTGATGATCGCCGACTGGTTCGACACCTGGTGGCAGGTGCTCCTCGCCGCCGGCGTGGTGGGCCTGGTGGCCGGCGTCGTCTTCGTGCGGCTCAGCCCGCGCGCTCTCGGCCTGCGCCGGCCGCTGTCCGTGCTCGTCGCGCTCGCCGGCCCGCTGTCCGCCGTGCACCGCGCCGCCGCCTGGCTCACCGACCGCACCTCGGAGCGCGCCGCGGGGCGCGCCCCCGAGCGCGACGGCGAGCACGACCCGGGCGAGGACGCGCTGCGCGAGGTCGCCGAGCGGGTCCGGGACAACGAGGCGATCGAGGACGCCGAGCGCGAGCTCATCCGCTCGGTCGTCGAGCTGGGCGGCACGCTGACCCGCGAGGTCATGGTGCCGCGCACCGACATGGTGACGGTCACGGCGGCGACGCCGCTGCGGAAGGCGATGCGCCTCTTCCTCCGCTCGGGGTACTCGCGCGTGCCCGTCGTCGGGGAGGAGGTGGACGACCTCCTGGGCGTCGCCTATCTCAAGGACGTCGCCCGCGTGCTCGAGAACGAGTCCGCGGCCGCGGAACGGCCGGTCGTCGAGGTCGCCCGCGACGCCGTCTTCGTGCCGGAGTCGAAGCCCGCGGACGAGCTGCTCCGCGAGATGCAGGCCTCCCGCTCCCACATCGCCGTCGTCGTCGACGAGTACGGCGGCATCGCCGGGCTCGTCACCGTCGAGGACGTCATCGAGGAGCTCGTCGGCGAGCTGACCGACGAGCACGACACCGCCCCGGAGCTGGAGCCGGAGGACCTGGGCGACGGCACGTTCCTCGTCTCCGCGCGGATGCCCGTCGACGAGCTCGGCGAGCTGTTCGACCTGCGGCTCGACGACGACGACGTGGACACCGCGGGCGGCCTGATCGCCAAGGCCCTCGGCAAGGTGCCGCTGACGGGCGCGACGGCCGACGTCGGGGGGCTGCACCTCGTGGCCGACCGCGTCGAGGGCCGCCGCAAGCAGCTCGCCACCCTCCGGGTGCGCCGCACGACCTCCACCTCGCACGACGAGGACGACCCAGCAGCGGGTGGCGAGCACGCCACGCCGCCAGACCAGAAGGAAGCACACGCATGACCTCCGCGAGCCACCATCCCTCCGTCGTCACCCCGCACGACGAGGGGGACGCCCACCGCTCCGGCTTCGCCTGCCTCGTGGGGCGGCCCAACGTCGGCAAGTCGACGCTGACCAACGCGCTGGTGGGGGAGAAGGTCGCGATCATGTCCGCGCGTCCCCAGACCACGCGGCACACGATCCGCGGCATCGTGCACCGCGACGACGCGCAGCTCGTGCTCGTCGACACGCCGGGCCTGCACCGTCCGCGCACGCTCCTCGGCGAGCGGCTCAACGCGCTCGTGCAGGACACGCTCGGCGAGGTCGACGTCATCGCGTTCTGCCTGCCGGCCGACCAGAAGATCGGCCCCGGCGACCGGTACATCGCCTCGCAGCTCGCCCCCCTGATGGAGGGCCGCCGGGCGGTTCCCGTCGTCGCCGTCGTGACGAAGTCCGACCTCGTGGACCGCGGGCGTCTCGCCGAGCACCTCCTGGCGGTCGACGAGCTCGCGCGGTCGGTCGACCGGGACTGGTCGGCGATCGTGCCCGTGTCCGCCCGCGACGGCTACCAGGTGGACGAGCTGACCGACGTCCTCGTCGCGCACCTGCCCGCCGGGCCCGAGCTCTACCCGGGCGGCGAGCTCACCGACGAGCCCGAGCAGGTCATGGTCGCCGAGCTGGTGCGCGAGGCCGCGCTCGAGGGCGTCCGCGACGAGCTGCCGCACTCGCTGGCCGTCGTCGTCGAGGAGATCCTCGAGCGGGAGGGCAGCGGTGACCCGGACAAGGGGAAGCCGCCGCTGCTGGACGTGCGCGTCAACCTGTTCGTGGAGCGTGACAGCCAGAAGGCGATCGTCATCGGCAAGGGCGGGTCGCGGCTGCGCGAGGTCGGCACCAACGCCCGCAAGGGCATCGAGAAGCTGCTCGGCACGCGCGTGTACCTCGACCTGCACGTCAAGGTGGCCAAGGACTGGCAGCGCGACCCCAAGCAGCTGCAGCGCCTCGGGTTCTGACGTCGCGGGCGGAGGTCCGCCGGCCTCACGGGGGACGTCCCCCGAGGTCGCGGGGGAATTCCTTGCCGTGCGCGGGGACGGCGCCGAGTAGCATCGCTGCGTGGTGTTCCGGACTATTGCGACGACAGCGGCGATCCTGGTGGGCCTGGCACTGACCGGGGCCGTGGCCGGCCCGCAGTGGGACCCGGTGCCGGTCACGGACCACCTCGTCCCGGCGACGGACGACACCTCGATCGGCG
Source organism: Isoptericola sp. NPDC056134 (assembly GCF_042264825.1). Classification (NCBI taxonomy): domain Bacteria; kingdom Bacillati; phylum Actinomycetota; class Actinomycetes; order Micrococcales; family Promicromonosporaceae; genus Isoptericola; species Isoptericola sp. NPDC056134. The sequence goes on along the minus strand of NZ_JBHJVM010000008.1, from coordinate 154,917 downwards.
GTGTCGCCCCCGGCGCGGACATCGGCGAGGTCGGCGAGTTCGAGGTCCGGGAGACGGCCGTGACGATCCCGCTCGACGGCACCGTCGTCGGCGGCCTCCTGCGCCAGCCGCTGGGCGACGACGGCGGGCTGCTGGCCGACCGGCCCGGCGTCGTCTACGTGCACGGCGCGGGCACGGGCAAGTCCACGGAGGCCTTCACCGAGTCGGCCACCGCCCTCGCGAGCGCGGGCGTCGTGACACTGGTGCCCGACAAGCGCCTGGACACGTACACCACCCGGGACCGCGACTACGTGGCGATGGCCGCGGACTACCAGCACTCGGTCGACCTGCTGCGCACGATCGACGGCGTCGACCCCGAGCAGGTCGGCGTCTACGGCGAGTCGGAAGGCACCTGGATCGTGCCCGTCATGCAGGCGCAGGACCCGACCATCGCGTACACGGTCCTCGTCTCGGCGCCGGTGGTGCCGCCGCGGCAGCAGGCCGCGTTCGCGGTCGACAGCTACCTGCGCAACACCGGCGTGCCCCAGCAGGTGTTCCGCGCCATCCCGCGCGCGGTCGGGATGCAGCTGCCCGGCGGCGGCTTCGAGTACGCCGACTTCGACGTGCGCCCCTGGCTCGAGCAGCAGACCGCCCCCGTCCTCGTGGTCTACGGCACCGCCGACCCGTCGATGCCGGTCGAGCAGGGCGCGCGGCAGGTCATCGCCGACACCGCGGTGAACGGCGACGACGCCCCCGTGACGGTGCGCTACTACGCCGGGGCCAACCACGGGATCAACGTGCCGCTCGACGGCGGGATGCACCTGCACCCCGACTTCGCGCGCGACGTCGCCACCTGGATCCAGGGCATGCCCGGCACGGCCGACGCGCCGCCGCGGGTCGCCGGGGACACGCCGAACCAGCTCTACGTCGCCTCGGCCGTCCCGCAGCCGCGGTGGTGGGGCAACGGGGACATCGTCGTGGGCGCGGTGATCGCGGGCGCCGGCCTGCTGCTGGTCGGCCCCCTGGTGTGGGGCGTCCACGCCCTGGTGCGGCGCGCCGTCCTGCGCCGGTCGTCGTTCGCCGCGCCGCGCCTCGCCCGCGGTCTCCGGTCGTCGCTGCTCGGCCTCGGCGTCGGGTCGGTGGCGACGATGGTCGCGCTGGTGGTGTACCTCCTGGCGGTGGCGCGCCTCGCGCTCGACTACCAGCGCGACGACCTCGTCGTGCAGGGCGGCTGGATCGTCGTGCGCCTGCTCGGGGTCGCGACCGCCGTCGCGGCCGCGCTGGTGATCCGGCGGGTGGCCGACGCGCGGGCGGAGCGCCGCGCGGGGGGCGACGTCGTCGTCGTGGCACGTGGCTGGCCCGCCGTGCTGACGTTCTGGTGCACCCTGGCCGGGTCGCTCGCCCTCCTGGGCACCCTCGCGTACTGGGGCGTCTACCAGCTCGGCATCTGAGCAGGGCGTGCGGGAACGGTGACGGTGTGACCGACCCGTCCGCGCGGGAGACGACGCAGAGCGTCGGCGTCGGGTAGAAACGGGGGCGGGGGCACGATGACCCGGTCCCCCTCGGAGCCCAGCCCTGGAGACGCACGCATGACCGATCCCGACACCCTCGACGCACCCGAGCAGGAGCGCTCACCGTTCGGCGGTGTGACGGTCCGCGAGCTCGTGCGCGACGTGGTGGCCGCGTTCGCGCTGCTCGTCGCCCTCCCGCTGCCGTGGGACCACGCCCACCGCGGCAGCGACCGGCTCGAGATCGTGCTCGCGACCGTCCTCGCGCTGCTCGCGATCGCCGCCCCCTACCTGCGGCGTGGCGGCGTCGGCCCGTCGTCGTGGGACGTCCTGACCTCACGGCGCACGGTCGCGCTCGCCTGCGTGCCCTACGCGGTCGTCGCGGTCGTGTACCTGGTGCTGGACGCCCTCGCCCCGGCGGACGCCGCGGGCGGGGTCGGAGCGGGGCTCGCGGTCGGCCTCGCGGGCGCCGCGCTCGCGGCCGCGTCCCGCTGGGCGCACGCCCCGGCGGTCGTCGCCGGGGTGGTCGCGCTCGGCACGCTCGCGACCCCGGTCGCGGCGCTCGTGCAGGGCGCTCCGTGGGTCGTGTCCGTGGTCGGCCTCCTCAACGCCCTCGTGGTGCTGGGCGTGCTGTGGTTCACGGTCGGCACGTACCTGCGCTCGGGCGACCTCGCCTCCGGCTACGTGCTCCTGGCCCTGGGCGGCGCCGTCGCGCTCGAGCTCGTGCTCTTCGCCGGGGGCAACGTGGACCCGTGGTTCGAGAGCGTGCACGAGCAGCGGCTCGGCCTCCTGCTCCTGCCGGTGGTCGCGGGGATCACGGCGCGGCGCATCGTCGACGACGCCGCGGCCACGGCCGACGAGCCCGACGACGTGCGCGCGGCGCGCTGGGTGGCCGTGGCGCTGCGGGCGCTGGGCCTCGTCGCGCTGGTCGCCGCGTTCGTCGCCCTCGTCGCGCTGCTGCTGGTCGTGGCGGACGGCGTGAGCGTGGGGCGCGTCCTGAGGCTCGTCGTGGGCGTGCTGATGGTCGGGGTGGCGGTCGCCGCGCGGCGCGCGCTCGCGCGCGACCCGCGCGCCGGGCACGCCACCGCCGTCGGCGCCACGTGCGTCGTCGTGGTGCTCGGCCTGGTGATCGTCGTCGCGCGCGCCGGCCTCGGCACGCAGTCCAACGTCGAGGAGCTGCTGGTGGCGTTCGGCCTGCCGGCCGTCGCGCTCGCCGTCCTGCTCGTGCCGCCGTCCGTCCGCGCGCTCGTCGCGTCGGAGCCCGAGACGCCCGAGCCCGCCCCGTCCGGGCCGTCGGAGGACGCACCGTCGGTCGCTGCGTCCGACGCCGTGTCCGAGACCCCGGCCCAGCCCCGGGCCGAGTCCGCGACGGCGGGCCGCCCCGAGGCCGCCGAGGTGTCGTCCAGCACCGGGGCGTACCCGGTCGCTCCTGCAGCGGAGCCCGTGGGCAGGGCGCCCCGGTCCGCCCCGGTCGCGACACGCCCCGAGGCCCGGCCGCTCGACGCCACCCAGCAGATCGCGCCCGTGCGGGCCGCCCGGGCGCCGGACTCCACGCAGGTGCTCCCGCCCGTGCAGGCGGCACCCGCACGGACGGCACCCGTCCAGGCGCCGGGCTGGTCCGTGGCCCAGGCGATGGACCCGTCGACGCCGCTCGCGGACCTCGCGCGGATCTCGGCGGAGGCACCCCACCTGCGCTCGTACGTGGCCGCGAACCCGTCGACCTACCCGGCGCTCCTGGACTGGCTCGGGGCCCTCGGCGACCCGGCCGTGGACGCCGCGCTGCGCTCCCGGCGCTAGGTCAATACGCTGCGGCAAGGCGGGCGTCCGGTCGGATCCTGGACGCCTCAGGCGACGCCCTGACGAAGGTGTACGGTGGCAGCGTGCAGCGCACGGTGAGCCTTCTCCTTCGGTGCCGCGGCGGGGCCCTCTAAGGCCGGACCCCCGTCGCGGAGGTTGTGGCGCGCCGGCCGACAGGTCATGACCGACGACCCCACCCGGGACGTGGGTCACCGAGCCCCCACCGAAGGACGCGACACCATGCAGAACCATCACCCCCAGGGCATCGCCGGCGCCAACCCCCAGCGCCCCTCCGGGATGCCGTACACGCGCTACCTCCCGTTCCACGAGCAGATCGTCGTCGACCTGCCGGACCGGACGTGGCCCGACAAGCGCATCACGAAGGCCCCCCGCTGGTGCGCCGTCGACCTGCGCGACGGCAACCAGGCGCTGATCGAGCCGATGGACGCCGAGCGCAAGCTGCGGATGTTCGACCTGCTCGTGCAGATGGGCTACAAGGAGATCGAGGTCGGCTTCCCGTCCGCGTCGCAGACGGACTTCGACTTCGTGCGCCAGCTCATCGACACCGGCCGCATCCCCGACGACGTGGTCATCCAGGTGCTGACGCAGTGCCGCGACCACCTCATCGAGCGCACCTACGACGCGATCCGGGGCGCCAAGCAGGCGATCGTGCACATCTACAACTCGACGTCGATCCTGCAGCGCGAGGTCGTCTTCCGCAGCGACATGGACGGCATCGTCGACATCGCCCTGCAGGGCGCGCGCCTGTGCCGCAAGCTCGAGGAGACCATCCCCGAGACGACGGTGTACTACGAGTACTCGCCCGAGTCGTACACCGGCACCGAGCTCGAGTTCGCCGCCCGCATCTGCAACGAGGTGCTGGAGGTGCTGGAGCCCACGGCCGAGCGTCCGGTGATCATCAACCTGCCGGCGACGGTCGAGATGGCCACCCCGAACGTCTACGCGGACTCGATCGAGTGGATGAACCGGAACCTGGCCTTCCGCGAGCACGTCGTGCTGTCGCTGCACCCGCACAACGACCGCGGCACGGCCGTCGCCGCCGCCGAGCTCGGCTACCAGGCCGGCGCCGACCGCATCGAGGGCTGCCTGTTCGGCAACGGCGAGCGCACGGGCAACGTCGACCTGGTGACGCTCGGCATGAACCTGTTCGGCCAGGGCGTCGACCCGCAGATCGACTTCTCCGACATCGACGGCATCCGCCGCACCGTGGAGCACTGCAACCAGATCCCGGTGCACGAACGGCACCCGTACGTGGGCGACCTGGTGTTCACCGCGTTCTCCGGGTCCCACCAGGACGCGATCAAGAAGGGCTTCGAGCACATGGGTGCCCGCGCGGAGGAGGAGGGCAAGCCGGTCGACGAGCTCACCTGGGGCGTCCCGTACCTGCCGATCGACCCGAAGGACGTGGGCCGGTCGTACGAGGCCGTGATCCGCGTGAACTCGCAGTCCGGCAAGGGCGGTATCGCGTACCTGCTGTCCACCGAGCACTCGCTGGACCTGCCGCGCCGCCTGCAGATCGAGTTCTCCGGCGTGGTGCAGCACTACACCGACACCGAGGGCAGCGAGGTCACGGGCTCCGACATCTGGCGGATGTTCAGCGACGAGTACCTGCCCGTCGAGGAGCACGACGCCCGCGGTCTCGAGCCCTGGGGTCGCCTGCGCCTGCGGGAGACCCGGTCGACCTCGGCCGAGGGCGGCGCGACCGCGCTCGCCGTCGACGTCCTCGACCAGGGCGTGGAGCACACGCTGGAGGGCACCGGCAACGGCCCGCTCGCGGCGTTCGTGGACGCGATCTCGAAGGTCGGTGTGGACGTGCGGGTGCTCGACTACGCGGAGCACGCGCTGTCGGAGGGCGGCGACGCCACCGCGGCGGCCTACGTCGAGTGCCAGGTGGGCGACGACGTCCTGTGGGGCGTCGGCATCGACCCGTCCATCACGACGGCGTCCCTCAAGGCGATCGTGTCGGCCGTGAACCGCGCCGCCCGCGGCTGACCTGTCCCGCGAGCTGTCAGGACCAGCGCCATGTCTGCGTGGCGCTGGTCCTGACAGCTTTCGTGGGTGGGGACTGAGAGAATGAGCCCGTGCCCCTGTACCGAGACGACGCGATCGTGCTGCGCACCCACAAGCTGGGCGAGGCCGACCGGATCGTCACGTTCCTCACCCGCGAGCACGGCAAGGTGCGGGGGGTCGGTCGCGGGGTCCGGCGCACGTCGTCGCGTTTCGGGGCCCGGCTGGAGCCGTTCATGGCCGTGGACGTGCAGCTGCACTCCGGCCGCAACCTCGACACCGTGACGCAGGTCGAGACGATCGGGCCGTACGCCCGCGCGATCTGCGAGGACTACGCGCTGTACACGTCCGGCGCGGCGATGCTCGAGGCCGCCGACCGCCTGGTCGCCGCGGAGCACGAGCCCGCCGTGCAGCAGTACTGGCTGCTCGCCGGCGCGCTCCGGGCGCTCGCCGAGCGCGCCCACGCGCCGGGGCTGGTGCTCGACTCGTACCTGCTGCGCGGGCTCGCCGTGGCCGGCTGGGCGCCGTCGTTCACCGACTGCGCCCGCTGCGGCGAGCCGGGGCCGCACCACGCGTTCTCCGTGGGCCAGGGCGGGGCGGTGTGCTCCCGCTGCCGCCCGCCCGGCTCCACCGCCCCCGCGCCGGAGACGTTCTCGCTGCTCGGCGCGCTGCTCGGCGGGGACTGGGAGACGGCGGACGCCTCCGAGGCGCGCCACCGCACCGAGGCCTCGGGCCTCGTCGCGGCCTACTCCCAGTACTACCTGGAGCGCACGCTGCGCTCGCTCCGCATGATCGAGCGCGCCTGACCCCGCGCGCCCGACCCCCGCGCACCGATCGAGAGAGAGGCCCGATGCCCCGTTCGTCCGGCGAGTACGCCGAGCCCTACCCGCACTCCTCGGGGGCGACGCCGCCGAGAATCCCGGCGCAGTTCGTGCCGAACCACGTGGCGATCGTCATGGACGGCAACGGCCGGTGGGCCAACGCGCGCGGGCTGCCTCGCGTGGAGGGGCACAAGCAGGGGGAGAAGTCGCTGCTCGACGTCGTGGCCGGCGCGGTGCAGATCGGCGTCAAGCACGTCTCCGCGTACGCGTTCAGCACCGAGAACTGGAAGCGGTCGCCGGACGAGGTCAAGTTCCTCATGAACTTCAACCGCGACGTCATCCGGCGGCGCCGCGACGAGATGTCGTCGTGGGGCGTGCGCATCCGCTGGGCGGGGCGTCGGCCGAAGCTGTGGGGGTCGGTGATCAAGGAGCTGCAGGTCGCCGAGGAGATGACCAAGGAGAACGACCGCTGCACCCTGACGATGTGCGTCAACTACGGCGGGCGGGCGGAGATCGCCGACGCCGCGGCGGCGATCGCCCGTGACGCCGCCGCCGGGAAGCTCAACCCGGCGCGCGTCTCCGAGAAGACGATCCAGAAGTACCTCGACGAGCCGGACCTGCCGGACGTCGACCTGTTCCTGCGCTCGTCGGGGGAGCAGCGCACCTCGAACTTCATGATCTGGCAGGCGGCGTACGCGGAGATGGTCTTCCTGCCGGAGCCGTGGCCGGACGTCGACCGGCGGCACCTCTGGCGCGCGGTGGAGGAGTTCGCCCGCCGCGACCGTCGCTACGGCGGCGCCGTCGACACCCCCGACGCCGACTGATCTCAGCACGAACCCCCGCCCGGTCGCGAGGACCGGACGGGGGTTCGTGGCATGCGTAGCCGGCGGTCAGTCGCCGAGCACCTCGGCCATGGAGTCGACGAGGGCCGGCAGGCCGTTCTCCCAGTACACCGACAGGGCGGTGGGCGGCGACACGGCCGACACCTCCGCGGTGCCGACGACCTTCACGACCTTCCCGTCCTTGACCGCGGGGAGCGCCTGGAGGTCCTTGTTGTCGTCGAAGGCCTGGGCCGCCTCCTCGCTGGCCGAGTAGGAGATGACGAAGTCCGAGTCGAGCTTGTCGAGCTCCTCGTAGGACAGGTCGTAGTAGAAGCTGCCGTTCGACGTGTCGAGCTCCGTGACCGAGGGCGCGTTCTTCACGCCCAGGCCCTCGAGGAACACGGTCCGCGGGTCGTTCGGCGTGTACACGGAGACGATGCCCTTCGTCGGGTCGTCGTAGATCGCCGCGAACGTCTTGCCGTTGAACTCGGGGTGCTCGGCAGCCTTCTCGGCGACGAAGTCGTCGATGTCGCCGAGCACCTGGGTGCCGGCGTCCGAGCGACCGAGCGCCTGGGCCGTGAGCGTGATCGTGTCCTGCCACGTCGTGGTCCACGGGGCGTCGGGGTAGGCGACGACGGGGGCGATGTCGCTCAGCACGTCGTACTGCTCCTGGGTGAGCCCGGAGTAGGGCGCCACGATGAGGTCGGGCTTCGCCTCGACGAACTCCTCGTAGGGCACCGTCGCGCCGCCCTCGGGGTCGGACAGGATGGCGGGCTTGTCCACGCCCTCCTCGTCGTAGGCGTCCTCGACCCACGGCAGCAGCGCGTCCTCGCCGACGGTGTAGATCTGCTCGGCGACCGCGACCGGGTAGACGCCCGCCGCGATGGCGGCCTCGGTGGAGCCCCAGCCCCAGGTGGCGACGCGCTGCGGCGCCTTCTCGATCACCGTCTCGCCGAGCGCGTGCTCGATCGTGATCGGGAACTCGTCGGTGGGCTCGGACCGGACGTTGCCCGAGGCGGCCGACTGGTCGCTCTCCGGGGCGTCGTCGGACGCGCAGCCGGCGAGGGTCAGGGCGGCCGTCGCCGCGAGGGCGGCGGCCGCGGTGAGAGGTCGGCGAAGACGCACGGGTTCTCCTCGGTGTGCTCGCGCCGGCGGCGCGAGAGGAACAGTAGGTGAGGCGAGCCTAACCTATCTCGTGGTGCCGTCGTGCGTCCGTCCGAGGGGGACGACGAGTGGCGTTCCCGACACCGGGTCCGGCACGACCTGCGCCCGCAGGCCGAACGCCGCGCGCACCGACGCGGCGGTGAGGACGTCGCCGGGGCGTCCCTCGGCCACGACCTGCCCACCGCTCATCACCACCAGGTGGTCGGCGTAGCGGGCGGCGAGGTTGAGCTCGTGCAGCACCATGACGACGGTGGTGCCGCGGGTGCGGTTCAGCTCGGTCAGCAGGTCGAGCAGGTCGACCTGGTGGGCGAGGTCGAGGTAGGTCGTGGGCTCGTCGAGCAGGACGACGTCGGTCTCCTGCGCCAGCACCATCGCGATCCACACGCGCTGGCGCTGGCCCCCCGACAGCTCGGCGACGGGCCGGTCGGCGAGGTCGGCGACCCCGGTGGCCTCGAGGGCGCGCAGCACCGCGCCGTCGTCGGTGGAGCTGTGCCGGCCGAACCAGCCCTGGTGGGGGTACCGGCCGCGGCCCACGAGCTCCGCGACGCGGACGCCGTCGGGGGCGATCGACGACTGCGGCAGCACGCCGACCCGCTTCGCCAGCTCCTTGCGCGACAGCCCGCCGACGTCCTCGCCACCCAGCGTCACGCGGCCGCCGTCGAGCGGGTGCAGCCGGGCCAGGCCGCGCAGCAGCGTCGACTTGCCGCAGGCGTTGGGGCCCACGATCGCCGTCACGCGGCCGGCGGGGAGCTCCAGGTCGAGACCGTCGATCACGCGGCGCCCGTCGTAGCCGAGGCTCACGCCGTGGGCGCGCAGCGTGACGTCCGCGGCCTTCCCCGTGGTGCCCTGGGACGGGTCCGGCGTCGCGTCGGGACGCGCGGGCGGCGCGGGGTGCCGGTGCACGTCGGTCATGCGAGCCTCTTCCGTCGATCGGTGGCCAGGAGCCACAGGAGGTAGGGGGCGCCGATGAGGCCGGTCACGATGCCGGTGGGCGCCTCGAGTCCGAACAGCAGGTGCTGGCCCACGACGTCCGCCGCGAGCACGAGGACGGCGCCGGTGAGCACCGAGACGGCGAGCGCCGCCCCGCCGTCGGACAGCAGGCGGCGCGCGATGGCGGGGGCCACGAGGGCCACGAAGGCGAGCGGGCCGACGAACGACGTCGCGACCCCGACCAGGCCGACGGCCAGCAGCAGCGACGTCACGCGGGCGGCGTCGACGGGGACGCCGAGGGCGCGCGCGTTGTCGTCGCCGAGCGCGAGCGGCCCCTGCCACCGCGAGACGGCGGCGATCCCGGCGCCGAGCACCAGGGCGGCCGCGGCGAACGTCACGAGGTCCGCGCCGCGCACGTCGGCCACGCTCCCGACCGTCCACACGAGCGCCGACTGGGCGGCACGGATCTCGACGCTCGCCAGCAGCCAGGCGAGCAGCGACGAGCACAGGTAGGCGAAGCCGACGCCCACCAGGACGAAGCGGATCGAGTGCAGGCCCTGGCGCCACGCGAACAGCCAGATGGCGAGCGCGACGAGCAGGGCGCCGACGAACGCCGCCCCGGACACGGCGAGCCCGGTGAGGCCGAGGACGAGCATCGCCGTGACGGCGCCGAGGCTGGCGCCGCTCGCGATGCCGAGGATGTCGGGGCTGGCGAGCGGGTTGCGCAGCGTCGTCTGGAACATGGCGCCCGCCAGCCCGAAGGACGCGCCCGCGAGGATCGCGGTCTCGATGCGGGGCAGCCGCAGGCGCTGCACGACGAACAGGTCGCCGTCCGAGCCGACGCCGAACAGCGCCGCCAGGGCGCGGGCGGGCGCGAGCGAGGCCTCGCCGAGCGTGAGGGCGAGGGTGGCGAACGCCACGAGCAGGACGAGGAGCGACGCGACCACGAGGGTGAGCCGCCGTCGGCGGCGGCGGCGCAGGGCGACGACGGGGTCGGCGGGGGCGCCGGGGGCGTCGGGGTCCGCGGGGCGGGCGACGAGGTCGGCGGTCATCTCATACCCCCGCCACGGTCCGGCCGCGGGCCACGGCCACGAGCACGGGGGCGCCGATCGCGGCGGCGACGACGCCGGCCTCGAGCTCGGAGTGCGGCAGCACGAGCCGCCCGATGACGTCGGCCCCCAGCAGCATGACGGGGCCGAGGACGGCCGTCAGCGGCACGATCCAGCGGTAGTCGGTGCCGACCAGGCGGCGGGCGGCATGCGGCACCGCCAGCCCGACGAGGGCGATCGGGCCGGCCAGCGCCGTCGCCGTGCCGGCGAGCAGGATGACGGCGACCGCCGTGAGGCCTCGCGTCACCCCCACGCGCTGACCGAGCGCGGAGGCGACGTCGTCGCCGAGCGCGAGCATGGAGAGCCGGTGCGCGAGCGCCCCCGCGAGCACGATGCCGACGACGACGAAGGGCCACAGCACCGACAGCGTCTCGGTGCCGCGCCCGGTGAGGGAGCCCACCGCCCAGAAGCGGTACATGTTGAAGGCCTCGGGGTCGCGCAGCAGCACCAGGGTGATCAGGGGTGTGATGAGCGCGGTGACGGTCGCTCCGACGAGGGCGAGCTTGACCGGCTGGCCCGCGCCGATGGAGAAGACCAGCAGCGCGGCGGCGGCGGTGCCCGCGAACGCGAACCAGACGAAGCCGAGCGGGGAGGCCACGCCCAGCATCGACACGGCGATCACGACGGCGAGCGACGCCCCCGAGTTGAGGCCGAGCAGGCCCGGGTCGGCGATCGGGTTGCGCGTGACGCCCTGCACGAGGGTGCCCGCGATGCCGAGCGCCGCGCCGGCGGCGAGCCCGATCAGCGTCCGGGGCACGCGCTGGTCGCGCACGACGTCGTGGTCGACGTTCCCCGCGACCGGGTGGGTGAGCGCCTGCCAGACGGTCGCGACGTCGATGTCGCGCACGCCCAGCGCGAGGCTCGCCAGCACGACGAGGGCGAGCACCCCGAGGGCGGCCACGATCAGCAGCAGACGGCCGCGGGCACGGCGGGCGACGAGAGCCGCCGCGGGCCGGGCGGCGGGGGTGACGGCGGCGGTCGTCGCGCTCACGACGCGTCCTCGGTCGCGGGGGCGGCCGTCTGGTCGGTGGCGGTACGCCGGGTCAGCCGGTAGACCACCCAGGAGACCAGGGCCACCGCGCCGAGGCCGACCGCGACGAGCGTCACGGGGTGGCGCAGGCCCACGGCGATCGCGGCGTTGACGGCGGCGGTGCCGACCGTCGTCCAGATGCCGGCCCACACGGCGCAACCGGCGAGCAGGGCCGCGAGGTAGCGCCCGAAAGGCATGCGGAGGTAGCCCGCGGCGAGGTTGACGAGGGTCTGCACCCCGACGGTGAAGAACGACAGCGTCACCGCGGGCGGGCCCCAGCGGTTCACGCGCTCGATGACCGCCGCCGCGCCCGGGCGGGCCAGCGCGTCGGCGACCCGTCCGCGGGACGTGCCGCGGGCCACGCCGCGCCCGGCCCAGTAGGTGGCCTGCGCGCGGACGAGCACGATCCCGAACGCCGCCGCGTACACGACCCAGAACGGCACCCCGGCGATCGTGAAGACGCCGGTGGGTTCCTCGGCGGCCGCGGCGAGCGTGGGAGTGGTCAGGTGCACGGGAACATTGTGCCCGACTGAGGTATGCCTGCCCTCATTCGACCAACCGGTCGTCCGTCGCCCGGCAGGTGGAGCAGGTGCCCCACAGCTCCACGGTGTGCTCGATGTCGGCGAAGCCGTGCGCGGCGCCGACCGATGCGGCCCACTGCTCGACCGTCGGCCCGTCGATCTCGACCGCGCGACCGCACGACCGGCACACCAGGTGGTGGTGGTGCTCGCGGCGGGCGCAGCGGCGGTACAGGCTCTCGCCGTCCTCGCTGCGCAGGACGTCGACGTCGCCGCCGTCGGCCAGGGCCTGCAGCGTCCGGTACACGGTGGCGAGCCCGACGGCGTCGCCGCGGGCGCGCAGCAGCTCGTGCAGCTGCTGCGCGCTGCGGAACTCGTCGGTGTCGCCGAGGGCGTCCGCGACGGCCGCCCGCTGCCGCGTCATCCGCGGCGGCGCGGCGGTGCGGACGGTCGGGGTCGTGTCGTTCACGGCGTGCACTCCTCCTGAGGGGCGGCCCGGCCGGCTCCGGCCGGGGAGACGGCGACGTCGTCGGGGATGTCGGGATGCGGGTCGACGGGGGCCTGGCGTCGGGCGAGGACCGGGTGCAGCGCCGCGACCACCGCGTAGACGCCGATCGCCAGCACGACGATCAGCGCGCCGGGCGAGACGTTGTGCCAGTAGGTGATGGACAGGCCGGTCACGCACACGGCCACGCCGACGACGGACGCGACCAGCATCGTGCGGCGGAACGACCGGGTGACGAGCTGGCCGATCGCGACCGGCACGATCATCAGCGCCGAGACGAGCAGCAGCCCGACGACGCGCATCGCGACGGTCACGGTCAGCGCGGCGAGGACGGCCACCGCCATGTTCAGCGCCCAGACGGGCAGCCCCGAGGACTGGGCGAACTCCTCGTCGTGGCTCACCGAGAACAGGGCCGCGTGCAGCCCGAGGCCGATGAGCAGGATGAGGCCGCACAGGGCCACGGTGACCCAGACGTCGGACAGCGTGACCGACGAGATGGAGCCGAACAGGTACGCCATGAGGCTGCCGGACGAGCCGCCGGCGAGGCCGATGAGCAGGACGCCGCCGGCGATGCCGCCGTAGAACAGGATGGCGAGCGCCAGGTCGCCCGACGTGCGGCCGCGGCGGCGCACCACCTCGATGAGGACGGAGCCCGCGACGGCGGCGACCACCGCGCCGGGGACGGCGAGGACGTCGTCGGGCACCAGGCCCATCGCCGCGCCGACCAGCCAGCCGAGCGCGACGCCGGTGAGCGCGACGTGCCCGATGCCGTCGCCCAGCAGGGCGAGGCGCTTCTGCACCAGGTAGGTGCCGACGACGGGCGCGCTGACGCCGACCAGCAGGGCGGCGACGAGCGCGCGCTGCATGAACGGGTCGGTGATCATCTCCCACAGGCCGCTCACGGTGCCACCTCGTCCTCGGTGTCGTCGGGCCGGTCGAAGGGCCCCTCCGCCAGGCGCACGTTCTCGGGGTGCTGCACGGTGCGGGGGTGCGCGTGCGGGTGCACGTGGTCGTGGGCCTCGCCGCCGTGGCCGGGCTGCGGCGTCGGCGGGGCGCCGTCGTGCACCACGCGGCCGTGCCGCAGCACGACGCAGCGCTGCACGAGCGGCGCGAGCTCGCCGAGCTCGTGCAGGACGACCAGCACGGTCATGCCGTCGGCCACGAGCCTGGTCATGGTGGCGGCGAAGGCCTCCTGGCTGGGCCGGTCGACGCCCGCGACGGGCTCGTCGAGCACGAGCAGCTCGGGCTTGCGGACCAGGGCGCGGGCGATGAGGACGCGCTGCTGCTGGCCGCCCGAGAGCTGGTGCGTGGCGTAGCGGGCGCGGTCGGCGAGGCCGACCAGCTCGAGGGCCTCGTGGACCTGGGCGCGCCAGCCGCGCGGCAGCCGCAGGCGCCGGCCGTGCAGCAGGCCCGAGGCCACGACCTCGGCGGCCGTGGACGGGACGCCGGCGGCCGCGCTGACCCGCTGCGGGACGTACCCGACGCGCGACCACGGCACGTCGTCCCCGAGCGCGTGGCCGAAGAGGTGCACGCTGCCCGCCGTCGTCGGCAGGACGCCGACCAGCGTGCGCACCAGCGTCGACTTGCCGGAGCCGTTCGCCCCCAGCAGGGCGACGACCTCGCCGCGCCGGACCGTGAGGTCCACGCCGCGCAGCACCGGGCTGGCGCCGAGGCGCACGTGCACGTCACGGGCCTCGATCGCGGGGACGGCGGCGTCGCGCGGCGGCGGGGGAGTCGCGGCGCCCGGGGAGTCGGTGGCGAGCGTGGTCATGAGCACTGGAGCCCTTCGGTGAGCGCGGCCAGGTTGTCCTGCATGACCGAGACGTAGTCGTCCCCGGCCTCGGCCGCGTCCTCCGACAGCCCCTCGAGCGGGTCGAGGACGGCGGTCGTGACGCCGATGTCGTTCGCCAGGGTCTCGGCCACCTTGGGGCTGGTCAGCGTCTCGGTGAAGATCGTGCTGACGTCGTTCTCCTCGACGATGGCACCGACCTCGCGCAGGCGCGCGGGGGAGGGCTCCGCCTCCGGGTCGAGGCCGACGATGCCCACCTGCTGCAGGTCGTAGCGCTCCGCGAGGTAGCCGAACGCCTCGTGCGACGTGACGAGCGTGCGCGACGCGCACTCCTGCAGGCCGGCCTCGAACTCGCCGTCCAGGTCCTTGAGCGACTTCTCCAGGGCGCGGGCGTTCTCGGCGTACGTGGCGGCGTGCTCCGGGTCCGCCTCGCCGAGCGACGCGGCGACGGCGTGGCCGACGTCGATGACCCGCGTCGGATCGAGCCAGAAGTGCGGGTCCATGGCGCCCTCGGCGGCGTGGTCGTGCCCGTCGCCGCCCTCGTCGGCGTGCTCGTCCAGCTCCTCCTCGAGGTGGTCCGCCGCGGCGTCCTCGTCGGTCGGCGTGCCGGGGTGCTTCTCGAGCGTCACGACGTCGCTGGTGTCGACGACGTGCTCCGGCGCCTGTGTCGCGACGGCCTCGTCGACCGCCGTCTGGAAGCCGGAGGAGTACACGACGAGGTCCGCCGTGCCGATCTCCCGCACCTGGGCGGGGGAGAGCTCGAGGTCGTGCGGCTCCGCGGCCGGCGGGGTGAGGTTGGAGACCGTGACGAGGTCGCCGCCCACCTGCTCGGCCACGTACTGCAGCGGGTAGAACGAGGCCAGCACCTCGAGCGTGCCGTCGGCGGCGCCGTCGTCGGTGGAGCAGCCCGCCAGCACGGCGGGCAGGGCGAGGACGGGCAGGGCGGCGAGGGCCGCGCGTCGGCGAAGCATGAGAACGATTCTCAGGAAGTTGAGAACGGTTGTCAACTCAAGGTCGCGCGCCCGACGGCGTCCCTTTCGCCCTCGCGACGACCTCGGCGGGATCCGTACCCTGACGGCAGCGGCCGCGCCGGGGCGGCCGGGGCGGGAGGGCCTGATGCGGTTCGACGAGCTGGTGCTGGTCCGGCTGGTGCGCCCGGACGACTGGGCACCGCTGCCCGCGGACGAGGAGCTGCAGGTGCAGGACGCCCACCTGGCCGCCGTCGCCGACCTGCACGCCCTCGGCCTGCTGCTCGCGGCGGGTCCGGCCGACGGGGCCGACGAGCGGGTGCGCGGGTTCGCGGTCATGAGGTGCGGCGCCGAGGAGGCGCAGGAGGCGTGGGCCCGGGACCCGGGTGTGCTCGCGGGCCGGTTCGTCGCCGAGTGCACCGCGTGGCTGGTGCCGGCCGGGATGGTCGCCGCCGGTCCGGGTGCGCCGCCGCGCTCCGTGGACGAGGCGGGGGCCTGAGGCGCCCGGGGCCGGTGAGCGGCCCCGGTAGGCTGGGGGCCACCGCAGCCGGTCGACGTCGGGCCCCGACGTGCCGACCGGGCGGCGTTCCCCGCACCGGCCCCACGAGCCACGTGGCGGCCCGACACCCAGGAGTGATCCGTGGCAGCACCGTCCCCCAGCGCCAAGCTCGACGCCGTCGTCTCCCTCGCCAAGCGGCGAGGTTTCGTGTTCCAGTCCGGCGAGATCTACGGCGGTACGCGCTCCGCGTGGGACTACGGGCCCCTCGGCGTGGAGCTGAAGGAGAACATCAAGCAGCAGTGGTGGCGCGCGATGACGCGCCGCGACGACGTCGTGGGCCTCGACTCCGCCGTCATCCTGCCCACCCCGGTGTGGCACGCGTCCGGCCACCTCGGCGCGTTCAACGACCCGCTGACCGAGTGCCTCTCGTGCCACAAGCGGTTCCGCGAGGACCACATGATCGAGGAGTTCGAGGAGAAGAAGGGCCGCGCCCCCGAGGGCGGCCTCGCCGAGATCGCCTGCCCGAACTGCGGCACCCGCGGTCAGTGGACCGAGCCCCGCGACTTCAACATGATGCTCAAGACGTACCTCGGCCCCGTCGAGGACGAGTCCGGCGTGCACTACCTGCGCCCGGAGACGGCGCAGGGCATCTTCGTGAACTTCAGCAACGTGGCCGCGGCGTCGCGCAAGAAGCCGCCGTTCGGCATCGCGCAGATCGGCAAGTCGTTCCGCAACGAGATCACGCCGGGCAACTTCATCTTCCGCACGCGCGAGTTCGAGCAGATGGAGATGGAGTTCTTCGTCGCGCCGGGCACCGACGCCGAGTGGCACCAGTACTGGATCGACACGCGCATGTCCTGGTACACGGACCTGGGCATCGACCCGGAGAACCTGCGCCTGTACGAGCACCCGGCCGAGAAGCTCTCGCACTACTCCACCCGCACGGTGGACATCGAGTACCGCTTCGGCTTCACCGGCAGCGAGTGGGGCGAGCTCGAGGGCATCGCGAACCGCACCGACTTCGACCTCAAGACCCACTCGGAGCACTCCGGCAAGGACCTGTCGTTCTTCGACCAGTCGACGAACGAGCGCTGGCTGCCGTACGTCATCGAGCCGGCCGCGGGCCTGACCCGTTCCCTCATGGCGTTCCTCGTCGAGGCGTACGCCGAGGACGAGGCGCCGAACACCAAGGGCGGCGTCGACAAGCGCACCGTGCTGCGCCTCGACCCGCGCCTCGCGCCGGTCAAGGCCGCCGTCCTGCCGCTGAGCCGCAACGAGGCCCTGTCGCCCAAGGCCCGCGACCTCGCCGCGGAGCTGCGCCAGAACTGGAACGTTGACTTCGACGACGCCGGCGCCATCGGCCGCCGCTACCGTCGCCAGGACGAGATCGGCACGCCGTTCTGCGTCACCGTCGACTTCGACACGCTCGACGACGACGCCGTGACGATCCGCCACCGCGACACCATGGCGCAGGAGCGCGTGGCGCTCGCCAAGGTCACCGCCTACCTCGCGGAGCACCTCGCCGCGTTCTGACGGGAGCCCGCCGGAACGTCCGAAGGGGCTCGGGGGGGGGGGGGGGGGACAAAAAACCCCCTTCCTTTCCCCCCCACCCCCCCCCCCCCTGGCAGACTCTCCCCCCCAAACCCACCACCAAAACCCCCACCCCAAAAAAGAAG
>NZ_JBHJVM010000008.1:132058-137765 GCF_042264825.1 Isoptericola sp. NPDC056134 | reverse complement strand
GCGCCCCCCGCGAGTGCCATCCCCTCTGTGCCGACCCCCCCTCCGGCCCCGGGCGCAGCCCCAGCGAAGACGACAGACGGATCTCCCTCCCCCCCCCCCCCCCCCGAGCCCCTTCGTGCGTCCCCCTGACGCTGCTCGCTCAGGTACGGCTTCGCCGCACCAGCCCGAGCACGAGGCTCGCGACCAGGACGATGACGCCGAGCCAGATCAGGAACTGGCCGATGCTCGTCGCGACCCCGAGGATCACGAGGACGACGCCGACCAGAACGAGGATGAGCCATGCGGGCATGGGGACCTCCAGTCTCTTCGCGCCACCCGTGCGGCGACGCGATCGCGACGATGTTGGCACGCATTCCCGATACACGCGCGTTGTCGGCTTCGCCCGTGATGCCCGTCACAAGCCGGTCGTGAACCGGCCCGTCCCGTGCACCACGGCCTCGATGGTGCGGGCCACCGCCTCGACCGCGGGACGGCGAGGCGCCGTCGACGGCTCGAGCAGCACGATCTCGCGCTCCACGAGGTCGAACAGGGTGGTCGTGCGCAGGTCGTGGGCAGGGCGCAGCGTGAGCATGACCGGCGTGGCGAGCGTCACGCCGAGCCCCTGCGCCACCAGGGCCAACGTCGTGGAGGTGTCGTTCACCTCGTGCGCGGCGCGGGGCTCGAACCCGGCCGCACGGCAGGCGCCCCGCACCGCCGCGCCGTAGTGGGTCGGCAGCGGGGGCAGGATCCAGGGCATGTCCGCGAGGTCGGCGAGGTGGAGGCGGGCGGGCAGGTCCGACGAGGGCGTGGACACGAGCTCGAACCGCTCGGTCCGCAGAGGTCGGAGGGTGGTTCCCGGGAGCCGGGGGATGGGTGCGCCGGGATAGTCCAGGCCGAGTCCGAGGTCGACGTCGCCGCGGCGCACCGCACCCGCCACGTCGTCGACGGTGAGCTCGATCCCGACCAGGGTGATTCGCGGGTGCGACTCGGCCACGCGCGCGACGAGCTGGGGCAGGAGGCTGGCCGCCACCGTCGCGAAGGCGCCGACGCGCACGGTGCCCGACGCGTCGCCGCTCGCCGCGCGGGCCGAGTCGACGGCGTCGCGCTGGGCCGCCAGGAGGGCTTCGGCACGCTCGGCGAGCGCGAGCCCCGCCTCGGTGAGCGCGACCCCGCGGCCGTGCGGCCGGACGACCTCGGTGCCCACCGCCCGGGCGAGCGCCGCCAGCTGGTGCGAGACGGCGCCGGTCGTGTAGCCCAGCGCCGCCGCGGCGGAGGTCATCGTGCGGTGGTCGGCGAGCGCGCGCAGCGCGCGCAGGCCCGACCACGGCAGGTCGCGTCCCGGCGGTTCGGCCGCACCGGTGTCCATCTGGCCAGGCTACAACCGTGCAGAGATCCTGGACGGTTCCGACGACGAATCTTCGATGGTCCTGGACGCTCCTCGGGGTTCACGATGGGCGCAGGCACGGCGGCGCGGTGACGCGCGCGTCGGAGGCGTCGACGAGGAGGTCGGGTGGAGCGGTCCCAGGCGGTGCCGTCGCGCGCGGACGTGGTCGTGGTCGGCGGCGGGGTGATGGGGACGTCCGTCGCGTTCCACCTCGCGGAGGCGGGATCCCACGTCGTGCTCCTCGAGTCCGGGGAGCTCGGCGGCGGGAGCTCGGGCAAGCCGATCGGGGGCGTGCGCGCGCAGTTCTCCGACCCGGCGAACGTGGCGCTGGGCCACCGCAGCCTCGAGCTGTTCGAGGACTTCCGGCGCCGGCCCGGCGGTGACATCGGGCTGCGGCAGACGGGATACCTGTTCGCGCTGCCCACCGACGACGACGTCGCGCTGTTCGGCCGGTCGGTGGCGATGCAGAACGACCTCGGCGTCGACAGCCGCCTGCTCACCGTCGCCGAGGCCCGCCGCCTCAACCCCTACCTGTCCGCGACCGCCTACGCGGGCGCCGCGTTCGCGCCCCGGGACGGCTGGGCGCACCCGGCGGCCGTCGTCGCCGGCTACGCGGACGGCGCCCGACGGCTCGGGGCGCGCGTGGTCAGCGGCGCGCCGGTGACCGCCGTCGACCCCGCGCCCGGCGGTCGGCTCACCGCGGTGACGCCGCGCGGATCCGTCACTGCCGCCACCGTCGTCGTGTGTGCCGGCGCCTGGTCGCGTGCGGTGGGCGCCCTCGTGGACGCCGACCTGCCCGTCGAGCCCGTGCGGCGCCAGATCGCGTTCACCGCGCCCCTCGAGCCGGCGCCGCCGACGCTGCCGTTCACCATCGATTTCGGCACCACGTTCTACCTGCACAACGCGGACGCCCGCGGCCAGCTGCTGCTGGGTGCCTCGGAGCCGGACACCCCGGTCGGCTTCGACACCGCCTACGACCCGGCGTGGGAGCCGTGGCTGCGCGGGCTCGCCGCGCGCGCCACCCCGGCGCTCGCCGACGCCCCGCTGACCGGCGGCTGGGCCGGGCTGTACGAGCTCACCCCCGACCACGACGCGCTGATCGGTGAGGCGCCGACCGGCCCCGGCGGCGCGCGCCTCCTGTACGCCTGCGGCTTCTCCGGGCACGGCTTCCTGCAGGCGCCCGCCGTGGGCGAGGCCGTGACCGACCTGTACCTCGGCCGGGCGGGGACGCCCGCGGCACGCGGGGTCGACGTGTCCGCGTTCGACGCCGGGCGGTTCGGGGCGCGACGGTCGCGCACCGAGGCGAACATCATCTGAGAGAGGACGCACGCACCGTGACGACCGACTACTTCGAGCCGTGGCAGCTCCGCGCCGCGTTCGCGCGCTCGCTCTCCGACATGTACGGGCGGGAGGTGCCCGCCTACACGACGCTGCTCGAGGTGTCCCACGACGTCAACGCCGACGTCGTGCGCGCCCGTGGCGCCGACGCCGAGCGGCTGGGCTCCATCGACCGCGTCACCGCCGAACGGCACGGTGCGATCCGCGTCGGCACCCCCGCGGAGCTGCAGCAGGTCGCCCGGATCTTCGGCGCGATGGGGATGCACCCGGTGGGGTTCTACGACCTGCGCGACGCGTCGTCGTCCTCCGTGCCCGTCATCTCGACGGCGTTCCGACCGATCGACCGCGCCGAGCTGGCCCGCAACCCGTTCCGCGTCTTCACGTCCATGCTGGTGCCGTCCGACCGGCGGTTCTTCAGCGCCGACCTCCAGGCGCGGCTCGACACCTTCCTGACGAGGCGGTCGCTGTTCGGGCCCGAGCTGCTGGCGCTCGCGGACCGGGCGGAGGCCGACGGCGGCCTGTCCGCCGCCGACGCCGCGGAGTTCCTGCGCCTGGCCACCGCCGCGTTCGAGCTGGGGCGCGAGCCGGTCGACCAGGCCTGGTACCGGGAGCTGGAGGCCGTGTCCGCCGTGGCGGCGGACATCGGCGGCGTGCCGTCCACCCACATCAACCACCTCACGCCGCGCGTGCTCGACATCGACGACCTGTACGCCCGCATGGAGGCGCGCGGCATCACGATGATCGACGCCATCCAGGGCCCGCCGCTGTGGGAGGGGCCGGACGTGCTGCTGCGGCAGACGTCGTTCCGCGCGCTGGCGGAGCCGAGGACGTTCCGCACCCCGGACGGCGAGGTCGTGCAGGACTCCCTGCGCGTGCGGTTCGGCGAGGTCGAGGCGCGCGGGATCGCGCTGACCCGCGAGGGGCGGGCGCGGTACGACGCCGCCGTCGTGGAGGGCGCGACGCCCGACGTGTGGCGCCGCACCTTCCCGGACACCGAGGCCGGGCTCGCCCGGCAGGGCCTGGCGTACTTCACCTACGAGGTCGGCGACGGCGGGACCGTGACCCGCGAGCCGATCGTCTACGAGGACTTCCTGCCCCGCTCCGCCGCCGGGATCTTCCAGTCGAACCTCACCGAGGAGGGCTCCAAGGACGCCAGCCAGGCCGGCGAGGAGCGCGACGCCGACTGGATGGCCGGCGCCGTCGGCCGCGAGCTGTTCGACCCCTTCGACCTGTACGCCGCGCAGGTGGCGGCGTCGCGCGACCGCGCGGCCCACCACCTCGGCGTCGACCCCACCCACCGTGAGAACTCCTCCACCCAGCAGGGAGCCCAGGCATGACCACCCAGACCTCCAGCACGCTCACGGCCGAGCTGCGCGACGGCGCGCTCGCGGCCCTGTCCCGCATCGGGGCCGACGTCCCCGCCGCCCCCGCCGGGGGCGGGCTGCCCGTCGTCTCGCCGCTGGCCGGCGAGGCGCTGCTGACCCTCCCGGAGGCGGGAGCGGCCGACGTCGATGCCGCGATCACCGCCGCCGCGGAGGCGTTCCGCACCTGGCGCTCCGTGCCCGGCCCGGTGCGCGGCGGCGTCGTGCGGCGACTCGGCGAGCTGCTCACCGAGCACAAGGCGGACCTGGCCGAGCTCGTGACCATCGAGGCCGGCAAGATCACCTCCGAGGCGCTCGGCGAGGTGCAGGAGATGATCGACGTCTGCGACTACGCCGTGGGCCTGTCGCGGTCCCTCGGCGGGCGCACGATGCCGTCCGAGCGCCCCGGCCACCGCCTCATGGAGCAGTGGCACCCGCTCGGCGTCGTGGGCGTCGTGAGCGCGTTCAACTTCCCGGTCGCGGTGTGGTCGTGGAACACCGCGGTCGCGCTGGTCTGCGGCGACACCGTGGTGTGGAAGCCGAGCGAGAAGACGCCGCTGAGCGCGCTCGCGTCGAACGCGCTGCTGCGCCGCGCGCTGGCGGAGGCGGGCTTCCCGGAGGCGGTGAGCCAGGTGGTGCTCGGTGCCCGGGACGCGGGCGAGGCGCTCGTCGCGGACCGGCGCGTCGCGCTGCTGTCGGCCACCGGCTCGGAGCGCATGGGCCAGCAGGTGGCGCCGGTCGTCGCCGGGCGCGGCGGCCGGTACCTGCTGGAGCTCGGCGGGAACAACGCGGCGGTCGTCGCGCCGTCCGCGGACCTCGACCTCGCGGTGCGCGGCATCGTCTTCGCCGCGGCCGGCACCGCCGGGCAGCGGTGCACCTCCCTGCGGCGGCTCATCGTGCACTCGTCGGTGGTCGACGACCTCGTCGCCCGCCTCGAGCCCGTCTACGCCGGGCTCCCGATCGGCGACCCGCGCGCCGACGGCACGCTCGTCGGGCCGCTCACCGACGCGGGCGCCCGCGACCGGATGCTCGCCGCCCTCGACGAGGCCCGGGCCGACGGCGGTACGGTCGTCGTCGGGGGGGCGGCGGTGGACGTCGACGGCGCACCGGGCGCGGCGTACGTCTCGCCCGCGCTGGTGCGGATGCCGGGGCAGACGGGCGTCGTGCGCCGGGAGACGTTCGCGCCGATCCTCTACGTGCTCACCTACGAGACGCTCGAGGAGGCCATCGCGCTGCACAACGACGTCCCGCAGGGGCTGAGCAGCGCGATCTTCACGCTCGACGTCCGCGAGGCGGAGACGTTCCTGTCCGAGGTCGGCTCCGACTGCGGCATCGTCAACGTCAACATCGGCACCTCCGGGGCGGAGATCGGCGGCGCGTTCGGCGGCGAGAAGTCCACCGGCGGCGGCCGCGAGTCCGGCTCCGACTCGTGGAAGCAGTACATGCGCCGCGTGACCAACACCGTGAACTACTCCACCGAGCTGCCCCTGGCCCAGGGCGTGAACTTCGGCTGACGCTCCTGTCGCGGGGGGGGGGGGGGAGAGGGTGGGGGGACACCCATGACCACGAACCCGCCAGGCCAAGGAGCACCCACACACCGCCCAAACAAAAACCCCTCCCTCCCCCCCCCCCCCCCCCCCCCCCA
>NZ_JBHJVM010000008.1:0-132048 GCF_042264825.1 Isoptericola sp. NPDC056134 | reverse complement strand
TGAGCTCTACACCCTCATGTTTGTCGGCAGCGTAAGGGGGGGAGAAGAGAAAGGGGCGGGAATTTTGGCTGACGCTCTTGTGGAGACGTGGCCGTGACAGATGTCATGGCCACGTCGTGACACGCGACCCTGCAGGTCAGGGCGCCACGCGACGACGATCGAGGCATGACCTCGACGACCGGCTCGCACACCGCGAGCACCCCCGCGCTGAGCCTGCGCGGGCTGCGCAAGGAGTTCCCGTCGCCCTCCGGACCTGTCCGGGCGGTCGACGGCATCGACCTGGAGATCGCCCCCGGCGAGGTGGTGGCCTTCCTCGGCCCCAACGGCGCCGGCAAGACCAGCACGATCGACATGGTCCTCGGCCTGAGCGCCCCGACCTCCGGCACCGTGCAGGTGTTCGGCGCCGACCCGGCCGACGCGATCGCCGCCGGGCGCGTGGCCGCCGTCATGCAGACCGGCGGGCTGCTGCGCGACATCACCGTGGGGGAGACCGTCGCCCTCACCGCCGCGCTGTTCGGCCGCACCGGCTCGCCCCTGCCGTACCTGGAGCGCGCCGGCATCGCCGACCTCGCCGACCGCATGGTGGGCAAGTGCTCCGGCGGCCAGCAGCAGCGCCTCCGGTTCGCGATGGCGCTGGTCAGCGAGCCCGACCTGCTCCTCCTCGACGAGCCCACGACCGGCATGGACGTGGAGGGCCGCCGCGAGTTCTGGGCCGCCATCCGCGCCGACGCGGCCGCCGGCCGCACCGTCGTGTTCGCCACGCACTACCTGGAGGAGGCGGACACGTACGCGGACCGCGTCGTGCTGGTCAGCCAGGGCCGGGTCGTCGCCGACGGCTCCACCGCCGAGGTGCGGAGCCTCGCGTCCGGCCGCACGGTGAGCGCGCGGATCGACGACGACGGCGACCGCGCCGCCGTCGCCGCGCGCCTGCGAGCGATGCCCGCCGTGGACGCCATCGACCACCGCGGCGCCCGGCTCGTGGTGCGCACCCCCGACTCCGACGTCGTCGCCCGCTTCCTGCTGACGCAGAGCCCCGCGCGCGACCTCGAGGTCGCGTCCGAGAACCTCGAGGACGCGTTCGTCGCCCTCACCGCCACCGCAGCCACGACCACGGACGGAGCCCACCGATGAGCGCCACCTCGACCCGGGGCACGACCTCGGGCACGACCTTGGGCACGACCTCGGGCACCGCTGCCGCCCCAGCGTCGCGACCGCGCCTCCGCACCTCGACCGCGGTGCGCGCCTACCTCGCCGTCGAGCTGCGGCGCTCGCTGCGCAACCGGCGCACCCTCATCTTCTCCATGGTCATGCCGCCCGTCCTCTTCCTCATCTTCGGGCTGCAGGGCGACTACCAGGACCAGAGCACGGGCCACGGCAACGTCACCGCCTGGATCGCCGTGTCGATGGCGCTGTACGGGGCGATGGTCACCGCGACGGGCGGCGGGGCGAGCGTGTCCGTGGAGCGAGCGCAGGGCTGGACCCGGCAGCTGCGCCTGACGCCGCTGCGGCCCGCCGTCTATGTCGCGGTCAAGCTCGCCGGGTCGATGGTGCTGGGCGCCGCCTCCGTCCTGCTCACCCTCGTGGTGGCCGCGTTCACCGGGGCACAGATGGCGGCAGGCGCCTGGGTACTGTGCGCCGTGCTCGCCTGGGTGGGCTCGCTGGTCTTCGCCGCCTTCGGCCTGTTCATGGGGTACCTGCTGCCCGCGGAGAACGTCATGCAGATCCTCGGCCCGCTGCTCGCGCTCCTCTCCTTCGCCGGCGGCCTGTTCGTGCCGCTGGGCGACGGCTGGTGGGCCACCGTGGCGCAGTTCTTCCCGACGTACGGGCTGGCCGAGCTGGTGCACGCGCCCCTCGGCGGCGACCTCGGCGTCACGGCCGTCGTGAACGTCCTCGCCTGGGCGGCGATCTTCTTCGTCGGCGCCGCCTGGCGGTTCCGCAAGGACACGGCGCGGGCGTGAGCACGCGCTCCGCCGCCGCGCCGGGCGGCCGTGGCACGGTGGGGGACGTGACCTCGACGTCCCCCACCGTGCCGCCCGCCGAGCCCGCGCGCGGTCTCGCGTCCGGCCACGCGTCCCCGGGCGTGCCGCCCTGGACGAGGCGGCGCGTCGGCCTGTTCGTGTCGGTCGTCTGGGTCGTCTTCCTGGCGGAGCCGTTCACGGCGGCGCTCGACGCCGGGCCCCTCGCCCTGCGCGTCGTCGGCGTGCTCGGCGTGCTCGGCGTGGCCGTCATCTTCGCCGGGACCGTCCTCACGCTGCAGCGCCGTGGTCGGGTGCCACGCCGCACCGCCGTCGTGCTGGTCGTGGTGCAGGTCGCGTGCGTCGGCCTGTCGTGCCTCGCCGCACAGGAGCACGGCCTCGTGGGCCTCGTCTTCGTGTGCGTCACCGCGATCTACTCCCTCGGAGGGCGTGCCGCCCTGTGGATCGTGGCGGCGAGCATCGTGGTCATGCTCGTGCTGCCACGCGTGCTGCCCGGCTGGGCGACGGAGGACGGCAACGCCCTCGCCGTCATCCTGGCGAGCGCTGCCGTCTACGGGTTCATGCAGGTCATCGACCGCAACCGACGGCTGATCGCCGCCCAGCAGGAGCTCGCCGACCTGGCCGTCGCCCGCGAGCGCGAGCGCATCGCCCGGGACATGCACGACGTCCTCGGCCACTCGCTCACGGTCATCTCCGTCAAGGCGGAGCTCGCGGCGAAGCTGCTGCGCGCCGCCGCCGCCGACCGTCCGGCCACGGCGCCCGAGGAACGTGCCACGAGCGAGGTGGCCGACATCCAGGACCTGGCACGCGGGGCGCTCGCGGACGTGCGCGGCATGGTCGCCGGGTCCCGGCAGGTGACCCTCGCCGGCGAGCTGGCCACGGCCCGCTCCGCGCTCGACGCGGCGGGGATCGAGGCGGACCTCCCGGGCGCCGTCGACGGCGTCCCCGCCGAGCACCGCGAGCTCTTCGCGTGGGTGCTGCGCGAGGGCACCACCAACGTGCTGCGGCACTCCGGGGCCGCCCGGGTCGTGGTGACCGTCGCGGCGGACCGCCTGGCCGTCGACGACGACGGCGGTGGCGGTCCGGAGGGCCGCACGGACGGCGGGAACGGGCTGACGGGACTCACGGCGCGGGCTCGGGACGCCGGCGCCGTGCTCGAGACCGGGCCGAGCCCGCTCGGAGGGTTCCGTCTCGCCGTCACGGTCCGTCCCGGACCAGGGCCGGGCGATGCCAGGATCGTCCCGTGATCCGACTGCTGCTCGCCGACGACCAGGCACTCGTGCGCGGAGCCCTCGCTGCCCTGCTCGACCTCGAGACCGACCTGGAGGTCGTGGCCCAGGTGGGGCGCGGCGACGAGGTGCTCGACGCCGCGCGGGCGTCCGCCGCCGACGTCGCCCTGCTCGACGTCGAGATGCCCGGCCTCGACGGCATCGCGGCCGCGGCGGCGCTGCGCCGTGAGCTGCCGGAGTGCCGCTCGCTCGTCGTGACCACGTTCGGCCGGCCCGGCTACCTGCGCCGCGCGCTCGACGCCGGCGCGAGCGGGTTCGTCGTCAAGGACACGCCCGCCGACCAGCTCGCCGACGCCGTCCGCCGCGTGCACGCCGGGCTGCGCGCCGTCGACCCCGACCTCGCCGTCGCGTCCCTGGCCGTGGGGGCGAGCCCGCTCACCGAGCGCGAGCGGCACGTGCTGGCGCTCGCGGCCGACGGCGGCACGGTCGCGCAGGTGGCGGCGGAGGCGTTCCTCTCCGAGGGCACCGTGCGCAACTACCTGTCGGCGGCGATGGGCAAGACCGGCGCGCGGACGCGGTCCGAGGCCGTACGGATCGCGCAGGACAACGGCTGGCTCTGACCACCCCTGCGGGGCCGGCCCCGAGGGGGGTGACGAACCTGACCGCGGGGGCGCGGCGGTGGTTTGCGACAATGGGGGACGTGACTTCCACCCTCGATCCCGTCAGCACGCCCGCGTCCGGCGACCTCGGCACGGGCGAGCCCGCCGCCGAGCGCGTCCTGCCGCCGCTGCAGATCGGGCCGATCACCGTGGACACCCCGGTGGTGCTGGCGCCGATGGCCGGCGTCACCAACCGCGCGTTCCGCACCCTGTGCCGCGAGGCCGGCGCGTCGCAGGGCCACGACCCTGGGCTCTACGTGGCGGAGATGGTGACCAGCCGCGCCCTCGTGGAGCGGAACGTCGAGTCGCTGCGGATCGTGACCTTCGGCGACGACGAGACGCCTCGCTCCGCCCAGGTCTACGGCGTCGACCCGGCCACCGTCGGCGCCGCGGTGCGGATCATCGCCGGCGAGGACCGGGCCGACCACGTCGACCTCAACTTCGGCTGCCCCGTGCCCAAGGTGACGCGCAAGGGCGGCGGCTCGGCGCTCCCGTGGAAGCGGCAGCTCTTCACCGACATCGTGCGGGCGGCCGTCGAGGCGGCGGAGCCGCACGGCGTCCCGGTCACCGTGAAGATGCGCAAGGGCATCGACGACGACCACCTCACGTACCTCGAGGCCGGTCGCATCGCGGAGTCGCTCGGCGTCGCCGCGGTGGCCCTGCACGCGCGCACCGCCGCCGAGTACTACTCGGGCACCGCCGACTGGACCGCGATCGCGCGGCTCAAGGAGGAGGTGCGCAGCGTCCCCGTGCTCGGCAACGGCGACATCTGGTCCGCCGAGGACGCGCTGCGCATGGTCCGCGAGACCGGGGCCGACGGCGTCGTCGTCGGGCGCGGCTGCCAGGGCCGGCCGTGGCTCTTCGCCGACCTCGCCGCCGCGTTCCACGGCACGACGACGCGGGTGCGCCCCGGCCTGCGCGAGGTCGCCGACACGATCTACCGCCACGGCGAGCTGATGATCGACTACTTCGACGGCGACGAGGGCAAGGGGATGCGCGACCTGCGCAAGCACATGGCCTGGTATCTCAAGGGCTACGTCGTCGGGGGAGAGGCGCGGCACGCGCTCGCGATGGTCTCCACGCTGGCCGAGCTGCGCGAGCGCCTCGACGCCCTCGACCTCGAGCAGGGCTACCCGGGCGAGGACGCCGAGGGTCCACGCGGCCGCGCCGGCTCGCCGAAGCAGCCGCACCTGCCGTACGGCTGGCTCGACTCCCGCGAGCTCGACGCCGAGTTCGAGGCCAAGCTGCGCGAGGCCGAGCTGAGCGTCAGCGGCGGCTGACCCCGCGAGATAGAGAGGTCCCCTCGCCGAGATAGAGAGGGTGCGAACCGTGGTCGCCACGGTCCGCACCCTCTCTATCTCGGCGAGGGGACCTCTCTATCTCGCGGATCAGGGCTCTCTATCTCGCGGTCAGGCGCGGAGCCAGACCGTGGTGTCGGCGGGGACGCGCGTCTGCGGGTCGGCGGAGCGGTCGGTCATGACCGGGCCGGAGGCGAGCAGCACCTCGGCGCCGCGGGGCAGGAGCACCGGCTCGGTGCCCAGGTTCGCCAGCACGACGACGTCCTGGTTGCGCAGCGCGACGACGTGCGTCGAGTCGGCCCAGGCGTCCAGCCACGCGAGCGCGCCCTGGCCCAGGCCCTCGGCCTTGCGCAGCGCGAGCGCGGCGCGGTACGTCTCGAACGTCGAGCCCGCGACGCCGTACTGCGCGTCGGCGGCGTAGCGCGCGAACGACGCGGGCTGCGGCAGCCACGGCTCGCCGGCGGGCCCGAAGCCGTAGCCGGGGGCGTCGGCCGCCCACGGCAGCGGCACGCGGCAGCCGTCGCGGCCCGCCTCGGCGCCGCCGGTGCGGAAGTGCCCCGGGTCCTGGCGGACCTCGTTCGGCAGGGAGGTGTGCTCGGGCAGGCCGAGCTCCTCGCCCTGGAAGAGGTAGGCGGACCCGGGCAGGCCGAGCATGAGCAGGCTGGCGGCGCGGGCGCGGCGCAGGCCGAGCTCCTCGTCGGGCTGCGGGTCGGTGGCGAAGACGCCGTTGACCTTGAGCGACGGGTCGGCGGAGCCGAGCCGCGACGGGTGCCGCACGACGTCGTGGTTGGACAGCACCCAGGTGGTGGGCGCGCCGACCTCGTCGTTCGCCCGGTACGACGCCTCGACGACGGTGCGCAGGGCGGCGGCGTCCCAGCCGGTGGTGAGGAACGAGAAGTTGAACGCCTGGTGCATCTCGTCCGGGCGCACGTAGCGGGCGAGGCGGCTGAGCGGCTCGACCCACGCCTCGGCGACGAGGCAGCGCTCGCCGTCGTACTCGGCGAGCACCCGGTGCCAGGCGCGGTAGATCTCGTGCACGCCGTCCTGGTCGAACATCGGGCCCTGGTTGCCGGCGCCCGTGGAGCCGTCCTCGGGGGCGCCGGGGTCGGTGACCGGGGCGTCGTCGTCGGCCGAGCCGGCGACCATCTCCACGTGGCCGTCCCAGTCGGGCAGGCCGTCGGCCTTGATCATGCCGTGCGCGACGTCGACGCGGAACCCGTCCACGCCCCGGTCGAGCCAGAAGCGCAGCACGTCCTCGAACTCGGAGCGCACCTCGGGGTTGGTCCAGTCGAGGTCGGGCTGCGTCGAGTCGAACAGGTGCAGGTACCACTGCCCGGGCGCGCCGTCGGGCCCGGTGACGCGCGTCCAGGCGGGGCCGCCGAAGATCGACTGCCAGTTGTTCGGCTCCTGCGAGCCGTCGGCGCCGCGGCCGTCGCGGAACATGTACCGCGCGCGCTCGGGGGAGCCGGGGGCGGCGGTCAGCGCCTCCTGGAACCAGGCGTGCTGGTCGGAGGTGTGGTTCGGCACGAGGTCGACGATCACGCGGATGCCGCGGGCGTGGGCGCCGGCGAGCAGGTCGTCGAAGTCGGCGAGGGTGCCGAACAGGGGGTCGACGTCGCGGTAGTCGGCGACGTCGTAGCCCGCGTCGTTCTGCGGGGAGCGGTAGAACGGGGACAGCCAGACGGCGTCGACGCCGAGCGTCTCGAGGTGGTCCAGCCGCGCCGTCACGCCGGGGATGTCGCCGATGCCGTCGCCGTTCGCGTCGGCGAACGAGCGCGGGTAGACCTGGTAGATCACGGCGTCGCGCCACCACTGCCGCGCGTCGCCGCTCCCGGCGTGGACGACGGCGCCGGTGCGGAGCAGGCCGCCCGTGTCGTGACCCGTGTCGTCGGTCGCCGTCGGGACGGGTGCGGGCTGGGTGGAGGTCATCGCTGGCTTCCTCACCTGATCGGGGTCGGGGTCGGCACGGTCGGTCGATCCGTGTCAGACCGTCGAGTGTAAGCGTTGCTGCAAGAGTTGCAGCAATGACCCCGAAAATGCAGCGCCTCAGCCCTTCGGCGCGGCCCCCGTGGAGCCCCGCACGACCAGCTCCGGCGCGAACAGCAGCTCGGTGCGGGTGGCCCGCTCGCCCTGGATCTCGGTGAGGAGCGCGCTCACGGTGGCCCTCGCCATGGCCTCGACGGGCTGCCGGACGGTGGTCAGCGGCGGCTCGGTGAACGCGATGAGCGGCGCGTCGTCGTACCCGACGACCGAGACGTCGTCGGGCACCGACAGCCCGCGCGACCGCGCGGCGCGGACGGCGCCGAGCGCCATGAGGTCGGAGGCGCAGACGACGGCCGTGTGCCCGGCGTCGAGGAGTTCGGCGGCCGCGGCCTGCCCGCCCTCGAGCGTGTACAGGCTGGAACGCACGTGCTCCCGGGCTGCGGCCTCGTCGTCGGCCAGGCCGTGCCGCACGAGCGCGGCGAGGAACGCGGCGAGCTTGCGCCGCGAGGGGACGTACCGCTCGGGGCCGATCGCGAGGCCGATCGTGCGGTGGCCCAGGGTGACCAGGTGCTGCACCGCGACGTCCACGCTCGCGGCGTCGTCGGGCGAGACGAACGGCGCGTCGATCCCCGGCGCGTAGCCGTTGACCAGCACGATCGGCACGCCCTGGCTGCGCAGCATCGAGTAGCGGGTGTGGTCCGCGCGGGTGTCCGCGTGCAGGCCGGAGACGAAGACGATGCCGTCGACGGAGTGGTCCACCAGGGTGCTGACGTACTCGTCCTCGGTGGTGCCGCCCGGCGCCTGCGTGCACAGCAACGGCGTGTAACCGCGCTGCGCGAGGATCGACTCGATCGCCTGCGCGAAGGCCGGGAAGACCGGGTTGGTGAGCTCGGGGACGATGAGGCCGACGAGGCCCGCGGAGCGGCCGCGCAGCACCGAGGGGCGCTCGTACCCGAGGACGTCGAGCGCGGCGAGCACGGCCTGCCGGGTGGAGCTGGCCACGCCCGGCTTGCCGTTGAGCACGCGGGACACGGTGGCCGTCGACACGCCTGCCTGCTCCGCCAGGTCGCTCAGTCGGGTTCGCACCCGAGGAATCGTAGGGGACACGGGACCTCCTCGTCCTGGGGTGGGACGCCGGCGGGTCGGCCGCCGGTCGTCTGCGCGTCGCCTCCTTGTTGCCGCGCGTTGCTGAAAAGTTATCGCAAGATCTTGCATACCGCTGCAACGGTCCGTACGTTGTGGGCATCAAGGGCCCCGCGACGAGCGCGTCGCGTGGGCCGTCCACCGATGACAGCTGGGAGTAACCACGATGCGAAGGAGCATCCTTCTCGCCTCGGCCCTGGCCACCACCCTGGCCCTGACGGCGTGCGGCAGCGGCGAGCCGAGCGGCGACTCGAGCGCGGACGCGAGCGCCAAGCCCTCGGCCTCGGGCTCGCTGACGGTCTGGGTCGACGAGACACGCGAGGCCGCGGTGACGACGGCCGCCGAGGCGTACGAGGCGGAGTCTGGCGTCGACGTCGAGATCGTCCAGAAGAACTTCGAGGACATCCGCGCCGACTTCCTCGCGCAGGTCCCCACGGGCGAGGGCCCCGACGTCACCGTCGGCGCCCACGACTGGCTCGGCGAGTTCACCGCGAACGGCGTCGTCGCGCCGATCGAGCTCGGCGACAAGGCGGGCGACTTCATCCCGGTGTCGGTGCAGGCGTTCACGCAGGACGGCCAGGTCTACGGCCTGCCGTACGCGATCGAGAACATCGCGCTCATCCGCAACACGGAGCTCGCGCCCGAGGCGCCGAAGACCTACGACGACATGGTCGCCGCGGGGAAGAAGGCCGGCACCAAGTTCCCGTTCCTCATCCAGTCGGACGGCGACAAGGGCGACCCCTACACGTACTACCCGTTCCAGACGTCGTTCGGTGCGCCGGTCTTCGAGCAGAACGACGACGGCTCGTACCGGCCGGAGCTCGCCCTCGGCGGCGAGAACGGCGAGGCGTTCGCCACGTGGCTCGGCGAGCAGGGCGACGAGGGCAACCTCAGCATCGACATCTCGTACGACATCGCGGTCGAGGCGTTCGCCAAGGGCCAGTCGCCGTTCGTCATCGGCGGGCCGTGGATGCTCGAGCAGTTCAAGGACCTCGACCTCGCCGTCGACCCGATCCCGGCGCCGGGCGACCAGCCCGCGCAGCCGTTCGTCGGCGTCCAGGGCTTCTACGTGAGCGCGCAGAGCAAGAACGCCCTGCTCGCGAACGACTTCCTCGTCAACTACATGTCGACGCCGGAGGCGCAGACGGCGCTGTTCGAGGCCGGCGGTCGCCCGCCGGCGCTGGTCGAGGCCGCTGACGCGGCGTCCGAGGACCCGCTGGTCGCGGGCTTCCGCGAGGTCGGCGCCTCCGCCGTGCCGATGCCGTCCATCCCGGAGATGGGCTCGGTCTGGTCCTTCTGGGGCGTCACCGAGGCGAGCATCATCTCGGGCAAGGCCGACGACCCGGTCAAGGCCTGGAACAAGATGGTCTCCGACATCGAGGGTGCGCTCGGCTGATGTCGCGTGCCCGCTACAAGGGCGCCGAGGCCGGCTCCGGGACGTTCTCCGGAGCCGGCTTCGCCGTCAAGCTCGTGCTCATCGCGCTCGTGGACGCGCTCGGCGTCTTCGGCGTCCTCGCCGCGTGGCGTGCCGGGTCGTGGGGGATCCTCGCGGCCATGGTGGCGCTGCTCGTCGCCGCGAACTGGGTGTACTTCACCAAGCGCGCGCTGCCGCTGAAGTACATCCTGCCGGGGCTGGCGTTCCTGCTCGTCTACCAGGTGTACGTCGTCGGCTACACCGGCTACGTGGCGTTCACCAACTACGGCGACGGCCACAACTCCACCAAGGAGCAGGCGGTCGACGCCCTCCTGGTGCAGAACGAGCGTCGCGTCGAGGGCTCGCCCGCCCTGCCGCTGACGGTCGTCGAGGACGGGGACGGCGAGCTCGGCTTCGCCGTCGTCGAGGACGGCGCCGCGGAGGTCGGCACCGCCGAGGAGCCGCTCGTGGCCGCTCCCGACGCGACGATCGACGCCGGCACGGTGACCGAGGTGCCGGGCTGGACGGTGCTCGACCGCGCGACCGTGCTGCAACGGCAGGACGAGGTCACCACGCTGCGGGTGCCGGTGTCCGACGACGCCGCCGACGGCTCGGTGCGCACCCAGGACGCCCGGACGGGCTACGTCTTCCAGCCGGTGCTGGAGTACGACGAGGCCGCCGACACGATGACCGACACGTCGACCGGCGTGGTGTACACGCCGAACGACGACGGGCAGTTCGAGTCCGCCGACGGCGAGACGCTGCCCGTCGGCTGGCGGGTCACGGTGGGCTTCGAGAACTTCGCGACGGCGTTCGGCGACGAGCGGTACGCGGGCCCCTTCGTCAAGATCCTGCTGTGGACGTTCGCGTTCGCGGTGCTGTCCGTGGTGACGACGTTCGCGCTGGGCATGTTCCTCGCGATGGTCTTCAACGACCCGCGCCTGCGGGGGCGCAAGGTCTACCGGACCCTGATGATCCTGCCGTACGCGATGCCGGGGTTCCTCGCGGCCCTGCTGTGGTCCGGCATGCTCAACAAGAGCTTCGGCGTGATCAACCAGGTGCTGCTCGGCGGGGCCGCGATCCCGTGGCTCACGGACCCGTGGCTGGCGAAGCTGTCGGTGCTCGGGGTCAACCTCTGGCTCGGCTTCCCGTACATGTTCCTCATCTGCACGGGGGCGCTGCAGTCGCTGCCGGGCGACGTGTACGAGGCGGCCCGCATCGACGGCGCGGGCAAGTGGCGCACGTGGCGCTCGATCACGATGCCGCTGCTGCTGGTGGCCACGGCCCCGCTGCTCATCTCGAGCTTCGCCTTCAACTTCAACAACTTCACCCTGATCAAGATGCTGACGGGCGGCGGGCCGCGGTTCGACGACGCGTCGGTGCCGCTCGGGCACACGGACATCCTCATCTCGATGGTCTACAACGTGTCCGGGCTCGACGGCTCGGCGCCGCGCGACTACGGCCTCGCGAGCGCGCTGTCCATCGTGATCTTCGTGGTGGTCGGGGTCATCTCCGCCATCGCGTTCCGCCAGACCCGCAAGCTCGAGGAGCTGAGCTGATGACGACGTCGACCGACCGCGCGGGCTCGCGCCGTGGGACCGCGGCGCCGGGCACGGGGCAGCAGGTGCTGCGGCACCGCATGAAGCCGGGCCGCTGGGCCCGGGAGCTGGGCTGGCGGCACGTCGTCGGAGTGCTGGCGGTGCTGTACGCCGTCTTCCCGATCGTCTACGTGGTGTCCGCCTCGCTGTCGCCCACCGGCACCCTCACCGGGTCGAACGAGCTGTTCGCGCAGGTCAGCGGCGTGAACTACGCCGAGCTGGGCGACACCAAGTTCTGGACGTGGATGGGCAACACGCTCGTCATCGGCGTCGCGACGGCCGTGGGCACGGTGCTCATGGGTGCGGCCGCGGCGTACGCGTTCTCGCGCTTCCGGTTCGCCGGACGCCGCCTCGGCCTCACGTCGCTGCTGATCATCCAGATGTTCCCGCAGATGCTCGCGTTCGTCGCGATCTTCCTGCTGCTCATCTCCCTCGGCGAGGTCGTCCCGGCGCTGGGCCTGAACTCCAAGCTCGCGCTGATCTGCGTCTACCTCGGTGGCGCGCTGGGCGTGAACACGTTCCTCATGTACGGGTTCTTCAACACCGTGCCGCGGGAGCTCGACGAGGCGGCCAAGATCGACGGCGCCTCGCACGCCCAGGTGTACTGGACGATCATCCTGCGCCTCGTGACGCCGATCCTCGCCGTCGTGGCGCTGCTGAGCTTCATCAGCACGTTCGGCGAGTTCATCATCGCCCGGGTGGTGCTCCAGTCGGAGTCGAACTGGACGCTCGCGGTGGGGCTGTACGGCTGGGTGTCGTCGCTGCTCGAGGCCAACTGGGGCCTCTTCGCGGCGGGTGCCGTCCTGTCGGCGATCCCCGTGCTCGCGCTGTTCCTCTTCCTGCAGAAGTACATCGTGGGCGGCCTGACGGCGGGCTCCGTCAAGGGCTGACGGGCGGCCGCCGCGAGGTTCGCGCGGATCGACCTGCGATCCACCCGCGATCCTTGTGGCGGCCGTCACAGCACGGTCCTAGCCTGGGCGTCATGACCGACGACTCGCGCTCCTACTCCCCGGACCTCGCGCGCCTCACCGACGCCGCCGACGACTCGTTCTCCGTGCGCCGTGCGTACGGCGAGCCCTACGAGCACCAGGGCCAGCTGATCATCCCCGTCGCCAAGGTGTGGGGCGGCATCGGCACCGGCTCCGGCGGCGGCGCGGGCAACGGCTCCGCGAACGGCGCCGGCACCGGGTCGGGCAGCGGCTCCGGCCGCGGCACCGGCCAGGGCAAGGGCGACGGCAGCGCCCCGGGCTGGCGCCGGTCGTTCAGCGTCGGCTCGGGCGGGGCCGACGCCGCCTCCGACGAGTCCACCGCCACGACGGAGGCCGCCGACGCGCCGCGCGGCAGCGGGTCCGCGCGCGGCGACGCGTCGGGCGAGGCGCAGGGCGACGCCAAGGGCGAGCTGCAGGGCGAGGCCCACGGCGAGGGGCACGGCGAGGGCGGCGGCGGAGGCGGCGGCTACGGGCTGCGTGTCAAGCCGCTGGGCGTCTTCGTGGTCTCGGCCGAGGGCACGCGGTACCAGCCGGTGCTGGACCTCAACAGGGTGATCCTCGGCGGTCAGGTCGTCGGGATCGCCATCGCGCTCGCCGCCGGGTGGGCGATCGGGCGCCGCCGCCACTGACCGTCGTCCCGCGTCGGTCGGGCGGGCAGCCCGCCGGACCGACGAGAGGACGACATGACCACGCACGCCACCCCGACCACCGCTCCGAGCACCGCCCCGGGCGCCGTCCGCGCCCTCCTGGACGCGCCCCACCACGACGGCTCCGCGCTGTTCGCCCCGACCGCGACGCCGGCGCTCGGCGACGAGGTCACCGTGCGCGTGCGGGTGCCGAAGGGGGCGGGCGTGCGCGACGTCCGCGTCCGGACCGTGCGCGACGGCGAGCCCCGCCTGCTTCCCGCCCGCCGCGACGGCGGCGACGCGCACGAGGACTGGTACGCGGCCGACGTCGTCGTGCACCATCCGGTGACCTCGTACCGCTTCTTCCTCGACGTGCCGGGCGGCTACCGGTGGCTCGACGGGCGCGGGGTGCACGACCGCGAGGTGCCCGACGCCGCGAGCTTCCGCCTCACCACCCACGCGCCGGCGCCCGGGTGGCTGCGTGACGGGCTCGCCTATCAGGTCTTCCCCGACCGCTTCGCGCGCTCCGCAGCGGCCGACGGCCGGGACGTCCCGGGATGGGCCGTGCCCGCCGCGTGGGACGACGAGCCCGCCGGCTCCGGGCCGCTGGCCGGCACGCAGCTCTTCGGCGGCGACCTCGACGGCGTCGCCCTGCACCTCGACCACCTCCAGGCGCTCGGCGTGCGCACCCTCTACCTGACGCCGGTCTTCCCGGGCCGGTCGAACCACCGCTACGACGCGGCGACCTTCGACCACGTCGACCCGCTGCTCGGCGGCGACGCCGCGTACGCGCGCCTGGCCCGGGCCGTGCACGACCGCGGGATGCGCCTCATGGGCGACGTGACGACCAACCACACCGGAGACGGGCACGAGTGGTTCGCCCGGGCGCTCGAGGACCCGGCCTCGCCCGAGCGCGGGCTGTACCTGTGGGACGACGGCGGGCCCGACGTCGTGCGGCCGGACGGCGGGGACCCGTACGTCGGCTGGCTCGGGCACGGGTCGCTGCCCAAGCTCGACTGGGCGGCCGACGAGACGTGGCGGCGCATGGTCACCGGGGAGGACGCCGTGATCGCCCGGTACCTGCGCGAGCCGTTCGCCCTCGACGGGTGGCGCGTGGACGTGGCCAACATGACCGGGCGGCGGGGGAGCGCGGACCGCACGCACGCCGTCGCGCGGGCGCTGCGCGAGCGCATCCTCGCGGAGCGTCCCGACGGCGCGCTGGTCGCCGAGCACTTCCACGACGCCGCCGGGGACCTCGCCGGCGACGGGTGGCACGCGACCATGAACTACGCGGGGTTCACGCGCCCGGCCTGGTCGTGGCTGGTGCCCGAGGGCTCGGACGTGTCCTTCCTCGACCTTCCCGTGCCGGTGCCGCGCCGTCCGGCGGCCGCCATGGTGGAGACGATGCGCGAGGTCGCGGCCCTGGTGCCCTGGCAGGTGGCAGCCACGCAGTGGAACATGCTGGGCTCGCACGACACGCCGCGGCTGCGCTCGATCGTCGGCTCGCGGGAGCTGGTCGAGGTCGCGGCGACGCTGCTGTTCACCTACCCGGGCGCGCCGGTCGTGTTCGCGGGCGACGAGGTGGGCGCCACCGGCACGAACGGGGAGCACGCCCGCACCACGATGGCGTGGGACCAGGCCGCGCGCGGCGGCGGCCCGCGGTGGGACGCCGCGACGCTGGACGTCTACCGGCGCCTGTCCGCGCTGCGCTCGTCGTCCGGCGCCCTGCGCGACGGCGGCCTGCGCTGGGTCGCCGTGCACGACGACGCCGTGGCCTACCTGCGCGAGACGCCTCACGAGCGCGTGCTCGTGGTGCTGGCCCGGGCGCCGTGGCCGGGCGTGCGCCTGCCGGGACACCTGCTCGCGCCCGGCGCGGAGCCGGAGGTGCTGTACGGCGGCCTCCCCGTGCGCGCGACCGCGGACGGCCTGGCCGTCGCCGG
This sequence comes from Isoptericola sp. NPDC056134, assembly GCF_042264825.1. Taxonomy (NCBI): domain Bacteria; kingdom Bacillati; phylum Actinomycetota; class Actinomycetes; order Micrococcales; family Promicromonosporaceae; genus Isoptericola; species Isoptericola sp. NPDC056134. The sequence goes on along the minus strand of NZ_JBHJVM010000008.1, from coordinate 117,193 downwards.
CGACGGGCCGGGCGTCGCCGTCGTCCGCCTCGCCTGACGGCGACCATGCACCTGTGCACCCTCTGAGCGCTCAGAACGTGCACAGGTGCATGGTCCGCGCGGGCGGTCGTGGCAGCATCGGAGCGTGCCCCACGACCTGGACCGTGACCTGGACCGCATCGCCGTCATCTCCGACGTCCACGGCAACCTCGGCGCGCTGGAGGCCGTGCTCGCGGACGTCGGGGCCCGCGGCATCACCCGGGTGGTCAACCTCGGCGACGACGCGGGCAAGGGGCCGCGGGGCAGCGCCGTCGTCGACCGCCTGCGCGAGGTGTGCGAGGCGGACGTCCGCGGCAACTGGGACGACTTCCTGCCGCACCTCGAGGACGATGCGCCGGCGGAGATGGTGTGGTGGCGCGACGAGCTGCGACCGGACCAGCTCGCGTGGCTCGGCGACAAGCCCTTGAGCCATGACTTGCTGCTGTCGGGACGCCGCGTGCGGCTGTTCCACGCGTCGGCCACGAGCGTGCACACGCGCGTGCACTTCCACCACACGCCGGAGGAGTTCGCAGGCATGTTCGCCGCGACGGACCTCACCGGGCCGGGGCCGGAGCCCGCGGTCGTGGGGTACGGCGACGTGCACGACGCGTACCTCGAGACGCGGCACGGCCGCACGCTGTTCAACACCGGGAGCGTGGGCAACCCGCTGGACGACCCGACCCCGGTGTACGTGATCCTCGAGGGCGTGCCGGACTCTCCGGACCCTGCGCCGTTCGGCGTCCAGCACGTGCGCGTGCCCTACGACGTCGAGACCGAGCTCGCCGTCGCGCGCGACCGGGGCATGCCCCGGTACGCGGAGTGGGAGCAGGAGCTGCGGACGGCGGTCTACCGCGGTCGGGTCGTCACGGCGTCGTGAGTCGGGGCGTCGGCGGGGCTCGCTAGGCTGCCCCCGTGCAGACGTTCGAGCAGGGCGCATTCGACGCCGACGTGCTGGGTCCGGCGGCGCGCCCGGACACGGGCGAGGAGTGGCTCGGCTCGTACACGGACCAGGACACCGAGCGCTGGTACCCCGAGCCGCCCAAGTCGAAGCACCGGACGGCGTTCGAGCGCGACCGCGCCCGCGTCGTGCACTCCTCGGGCCTGCGTCGTCTGGGTGCGAAGACGCAGGTGCTGGGGCCCGGCAGCGACGACTTCGTGCGCACGCGGCTGACGCACTCGCTCGAGGTGGCCCAGGTGGGGCGGGAGATGGGGCGCGCGCTCGGCTGCGACCCAGACCTCGTGGACACCGCGTGCCTCACGCACGACCTCGGCCACCCGCCGTTCGGGCACAACGGCGAGCGGGCGCTCGCCGAGGTCGCGGAGGGCATCGGCGGCTTCGAGGGCAACGCGCAGACGTTGCGGCTGCTCACGCGGCTGGAACCCAAGATCTTCGCCGGCGACGGCTCGCCGCGGGGCCTCAACCTCACGCGCGCGAGCCTGGACGCCAGCGTGAAGTATCCCTGGGCGTTCGGCACCGGCCCCGCGCGCCCGGACGGCGCCCCGACGCCGAAGTTCGGCGTCTACCCGGACGACCGGCCGGTCTTCGAGTGGCTGCGGCGCGGGGCGCTCGGCAGCCGGGTGCGGTGCATGGAGGCGCAGGTCATGGACCTCGCCGACGACATCAGCTATTCGGTGCACGACGTCGAGGACGCGGTCGTGGGCGGCCGGCTCGACCTGCGGGTGCTCGACGACGCGGACGAGCGGGCGCGCGTCGCCGCGCACGTGCGCGCCTGGTACGGGAGCTGGCACGAGCCCGACGCGATCGACGCGGCGCTGTGCCGGCTGCGCGACACCGGCTACCTGGTGACGGACTTCGACGGCTCCCGCCGGGCGCTCGCCCGGCTCAAGGACGCGACCAGCCAGCTCATCGGCCGGTTCAGCGGGGCGGCCCAGGACGCGACGCGCGAGGTGTTCGGCGACGGCCCGCTCACCCGCTACGTGGCGCGGCTCGTCGTGCCGCAGGAGACGGCGGACGAGATCCTGGCGCTCAAGGGCGTCGCGGTCGCCTACGTCATGGCGCCGCGCGAGTCCGAGCCGGTGTACGGTGCCCAGCGCGAGATCGTCGGCGAGCTCGTCCACGTCCTGGCCGACCGCGCCCCCGACGTCCTGGAGACGCCGTTCGCCGCCGACTGGCGCGCCGCGGCCGACGACGATGCGCGGCTGCGCGTCGTCGTCGACCAGGTCGCGTCGCTCACCGACGTCTCGGCCCTGCAGTGGCACGAGCGGCTCGTGCGGCAGGACTGACTCCGGCGGTCGTCAGGACTGCTCGGCCATCCACGCGTCGCTGGCGCGCTGGACGTCGTCGGACGTGACGTCGTCGGCCACCTGGGCGAAGAACCACCGGTGCCCGGCCGGGCAGCGCACGGCCGCCTGCCGGAAGCCCGGGAACCAGTCGCCGGGCTCCTGCGTGCTCGTCGCGCCCGCGGCGACCGCACGGGCGTGCGCGGCGTCGGCGTCGTCCACGTTCAGCGTGAACGAGCCGGTGGTCGGGCCGTCCGGCTCGGGCGCCACCGCCCCCTCGGCCGGGAACGCGGCGGCGACGGTGAACGTGGACGAGCCGGCGGCGGTGGAGATCCGCAGGTCGGAGTGGATGATCGCGTCGCCCGCGGTGATGGTGTCGATCACCTCGGCGCCCAGGCCGGCGACGTAGAAGTCGATGGCGGCGCGCGGGTCGGCGACCGTGAGGTTCGGGTGCAGCGGTGACAGGTCCATGGCTCTCCCTCCAGCGTGCGTCCGGGCGGTCCCGGCGTGCGTTCCCATGCTGGTGTCGGCGGGTGGGTGCAGTCTTGGAGGAATGCGACAGGTGTTCGAACAGCGCCCGACGGCGACCACCCGCGGGCTGGTCGACCCGGCCGCGGCCCGCGGCGGGTTCGCGCTCGTGCGCCTCGACCCGGCCCCCGACCTGGCGGACCTGGTGGAGCGGCACTGGGTGGTCCGCTGGGACCTGCCGCCCGGGGCCGAGTTCACGCAGGTCGTGATCCCGCACCCCAACGCCAACGTGGTGGCCGAGGTCGACGGGTTCGCCGTGCACGGGATCCCCGGCGGACTGTTCTCGCGGACGCTGCGGGGGTCGGGCGCGGTGCTGGGCACCAAGCTGCGCCCGGGCGCGCTGCGGGTGCTGCTCGGAGGTCCGGACGTCCTGCGCACGGGCCTCGTCGCGCCGGCCGCCGCCGCGCTGTCGGGCACGCGCGGACCGACCGCGCACGACGTCGAGGCCGCCGGCCGCCGGGCGGTGGACGCCGCGCGGGCGGGCGACGACGCCGCGGCGGTCGCGGCCGTCACCCCGGTGCTGCGGGCCGCGGCCGCCGGGTGCCGGACGCCGCGGTCGGCGCTCGCCCTCGACCGCGTCGCCCGCGTGCTCGGCGCGGTGGTCGCGGGCGAGCTGGGTCCGGACGCCGGGGTCGCGGACCTCGCGGACCTGGTGGGCGCCACGCCCCGCTCGCTGCAGCGGCTCTTCGCCGACTGGGTCGGCGTCAGCCCCAAGTGGGTGCTGCAGCGCCACCGGGTCCACCTCGCCGCGGACCTGGTCGCCGCCGACCCCGGCCGCCCTCTCGCCGAGGTCGCCGCCGCCGTCGGCTACTACGACCAGGCGCACCTGAGCGCCGACTTCGCGCGCGCCCTCGGGACGCCGCCGGGCGCCTACGCCCGCCGGTGCGCCGCCTCCCGCGCAGCGCTCGCGGCGGCCCTCGGTCCCGGCGCCCGCCCGGCCCCGGGGACCGCCGACCTGTTCGCCGCCGGGCGCGCATAGACTCGGGGCCGTGGCGGGACTGATCAAGCGCGAGGACGTGGAGGCTGTACGCGAACGCGCACGGATCGAGGAGATCGTCTCCGCCCACGTCACCCTCAAGCCCGCCGGCGTCGGCTCCCTCAAGGGTCTGTGCCCCTTCCACGACGAGCGCACGCCGTCGTTCCACGTCCGGCCGGGCGTCGGGCGCTGGCACTGCTTCGGCTGCGGCGAGGGCGGCGACGTCATCTCGTTCGTCCAGAAGATCGACGGGATGGGGTTCACCGACGCCGTCGAGTTCCTCGCCGACCGCGCGGGCGTGCAGCTGCGCTACGAGGACTCCCGCACCGGCGCCGCCGCCGACCGCGGCCCGCGCGAGGAGCCGGGCAGGCGGCAGCGCCTGATCGAGGCGCACAAGGTGGCCGCAGAGTTCTACTCCGAGCAGCTCTTCGGCCCGGGGGCGCAGGCCGGGCGGGCGTTCCTCGCCGAGCGCAGCTTCGACCGCGCCGACGCCGAGCACTTCGGCGTGGGCTACGCCCCGACCGGCTGGGACGCGCTGCTGCGCCACCTGCAGGGGCGGGGCTTCACGCAGGCGGAGCTCGTCGCGTCCGGGCTGGTCAGCCAGGGCCAGCGCGGCATCTACGACCGGTTCCGCGGCCGCCTCGTGTGGCCCATCCGCGACGTCACGGGAGCGGTGATCGGCTTCGGCGCGCGCCGCCTGTACGACGACGACCAGGGGCCGAAGTACCTCAACACCCCCGAGACGTCGCTCTACAAGAAGTCCCAGGTCCTGTACGGGATCGACCTGGCCAAGAAGTCGATCGCGCAGGGCAAGCGCGTCGTGATCGTCGAGGGCTACACGGACGTCATGGCCGCCCACCTGTCCGGGGTGGACTCGGCGGTGGCGACCTGCGGCACCGCGTTCGGCGGCGACCACGCCAAGGTGGTGCGCCGGCTGCTCGGTGACACCACGGCCGGCGGCGGCCTGCAGCTCGCGTCGGGGGCCTCGCTGGGCGGCGAGGTGATCTTCACGTTCGACGGCGACGCCGCCGGGCAGAAGGCCGCCGTGCGCGCGTTCGGCGAGGACCAGCGGTTCCACGCCCAGACCTTCGTCGCCGTCGAGCCCGGCGGCATGGACCCGTGCGAGCTGCGCATGGCCCGCGGCCCCGAGGCAGTGCGGGCGCTGGTCGACGGGCGCCAGCCGCTCTTCGAGTTCGTCATCCGCACCACGCTCGACACGTTCGACCTCGACACGGTCGAGGGGCGCGTGGGGGCGCTGCGCGCGGCCGCGCCGCTGGTCGCCGGGATCCGCGACCGGTCGATGCAGCTCGGGTACTCCCGCTCCCTCGCGCGCTGGATCGGCATCGACACGGAGGACGTCCGCCGGGAGGTCGCCCGGGCCGCCACGGCGCCGTCGCGCGGCTCGCGCCAGGACCAGCGCCAGGACCAGCGCCGGGACGCGCGCCCCGAGCCCGAGGCGGTCCCAGCGACGCCCGTCCTCGCCGCGCCCGACCCGCGCGACCCGGTGGCCCGGCTGGAGCGACAGGCGCTGATCGTCGTCCTGCAGTACCCGCAGCACGTGCCGGCGTCGTTCGACGAGCTCGGGGAGGACGCGTTCGGCGTCCCCGCCTGGCGCGCGGTGCACGACGCCGTGCGCGCCGCGGGCGGAGTCGCGGCCGGCCGTGAGGTGGGCGGTGGCCGGTGGGTGGAGACCGTGACCGAGCAGGCGCCCGAGACGGTCGTGCCACTGGTCACGGAGCTCGCGGTCGCGCCCGTGCCCGAGGACCGCGAGGCGGTCATCGGGGCGTACGTGGCCGACGTCGTGCGCGCCCTCGTGGACCTCGGCCTCACGCGCCGGATCGCGGACGCGAAGAGCCGCCTGCAGCGGCTCGACCAGGAGAAGGACCCGGCGGCCTACCAGCAGGCGTTCACCGACCTGCTCGCCATCGAGCAGCAGCGACGCACGCTGCGGGAGCGCAGCGAGTCCTGACGTCCTCCCTGGACGGTCACAGGCTCCTCGTCAGGAACAGCGAGTCGCCGTGGACGGCGTCCGGCTCCACGCGGCCGGACGCCACGAAGCCCACCTCGGCCAGCACCCGCGGCCTCCGTCGCGACGCCGTCATCTGGTCGAGCGTGGGCCGGCCCGCCTCGTCGAGGCGTCGGTGCGGCGGGACGCGCTCTTCCCACAGCTGGCGCTGGACGATCGCCTCCGCGACGCGCCACGGGCGAAGGAGCAGCCGGTCGGTCTCGAGCACGGTCTGCGGCCTCCGCGCCGACAGGACTCCCGTCCGCCGACCGTAGCGGCCGGCGGACGGGAGCCCGGACATCACCTCAGGTGCCGCGCGAAGAACCGCCCCGCGTCCTCGCCGGCGTACGCCGGGACGCCGGTGTGGCCGCCCAGGTTGGCCTGCAGCGTCTTCTCCGTCGAGCCGAAGGCGTCGAACAGGTCCAGGGCCGCCTGGCGGTCGTTGCCCTCGTCGTCCCACTGCAGCAGCACGTGCACGGGGATCGTGACGCGTCGCGCCTCCTCGAACGTGGCCCGGGGCACGTAGCTCCCGGCGAAGAGCCCGGCCGCGACGACGCGGGGCTCGACCACCGCCAGCCGGACGCCGACGGCGATCACGCCGCCCGAGTACCCGACGGGCCCGCCGAGCTCGGGCAGGGCGAGGAGCGCGTCGAGAGCGCGCCGCCATTCCGGGACAGCCTGGTCGACCAGCGGGAGGACGAGCCGGTCGACGACGTCGTCGGAGACCGGCTCGCCGGCCGTGAGGGCCGTCCGCAGGTCCGCGCGCGCCTGGTCGGCGCCGGGGAGCGGCGGCCGGCCGCCGCTGCCGGGTCCCTCCAGGGCGACCGTCGCGATGCCGTCGGACGCGGCGTGCCGGGCGCGACCCACCAGCCGGGGGTACATCCGGTCCGTGCCGAGTCCGCCGGGCTGGCCGAGCAGGATCAGGGGAGCGGGGTCCGACGACGTGGCGGACGGCGGCGTCCAGAGGATGCCGGGGATGCCGTCGAGGGTGAAGCGGCGCTCGAGGACGCCGTCGTCGAGCTGCTGCTCGGCGGTGAAGGCCAGGGCGGCGCCCGGTGTCGAGCCCGGTGTCGAGCTGGGTGTGACGTTCATGGTCGTGCCTCTCGGGAGTGCTGAGCGAACGGCGCTCCCGGACGACCTATCGCCCGACCATGACTCCGCGGAGGAGCACCTGTGTCGATACGTTCACCGGTACCACCTCCTTGCTCCGACTCGCACGGCCTCCGGCAGGCTAGCAGCGGCCGCCGCGTCCCCTCCAGGCGTTTTCGGTGCCGTTCCGGCCGCGGCGTCCGCGGCACGGGGGTGGACTCCTCCCGCCCTGCCGCGAGGGGTCAGGCGGCGGCCTCGGCGCGGGCGCGGCGCTCGCGGGCCGACTGCAGGTCGGCGGGCATGAGCGCGGCGAGCACCACCAGCACCACGGCCACGGCCACCAGGAGCACGAAGACGAGGTGGATCGCGGACATCAGGCCCGGGCCCACCGGCGTGCCGTCCGGGCCGAGGGTCGTGCGCGCGTTGACGATCGCGCCGCAGACGGCGACGCCCACGGCGGAGCCGAGAGAGCGCGCGAACATGTTGGTGCCCGTCACCGCGCCGCGCTCGGTGAACGACGCCTGCGACTGCGCGGCGATGAGCGTGGGTACGGCGGTCAGGCCCATGCCCGCGCCGATGACGAAGCACGCGCCCGCGACGGCGACCACCGACGAGCCGGACGCGAGCAGCAGCGTGAGCGCCGTGCCCACCACGACGAGCGACGTACCGATCATCGCCGTGTACCGGAAGCCGATGCGCAGGTAGAGGCGGCCCGCGTTGGACGCGGAGAGCGGCCAGCCCACGGTCATCGCGGCGAGCGCGAAGCCCGCGACGAGCGGTCCGGTGCCCAGCACGCCCTGGGCGTAGATCGGCACGTACGTCGACAGGCCGAGCACGACGACGCCCACGAGCAGCGAGACCGCGGTCGACACGCCCACCACCCGGCGGCGCAGGATGGCGAGGTCCACGATCGGGTGCCTCGTGCGGCGCGCCTGCACGCCGAACGCGGCGAGCAGCAGCACCGCGACGGAGAAGACCACGACCGACGGCAGCGAGCCCCAGCCCCACCGCGTGCCGCCCTCGAGGAGGCCGAGCAGCAGCATCGTGCTGCCGCCCGCGAGGAGCGCGGCGCCGAGGTAGTCGATCGGCTCGCGCTCGCCGGTGCGCGGGGCCTCGTGGTACCGGCGGGCCAGCATCCAGGCGGCGAGCGCGCACAGCGGGATGTTCACCCAGAAGATCCAGCGCCAGCTCGTGAACTGGGAGAACACGCCGCCGAGCGTCGGCCCGACGACGGCGGAGATCGCCCACACGGACGCGAGGTAGCCCTGGGTCTTCGCCCGCTCCTCCAGCGTGTAGATGTCCGCGGCGATCGTCATCGACACCGGCATGACGGCCCCCGCGCCGAGCCCCTGCACCACACGCCCGGCGATCAGCACGCCCATCGTCGGGGCCGCGCCGGCGAGCACCGACCCCGCGAAGAACAGCGCGACACCGACGAGCATCAGCCGCTTGCGGCCGAGCACGTCGGCCAGCCGCCCGAACACCGGGGTGCTCACGGCCTGGGCGAGCAGGTACGTGGAGAACAGCCAGGGCAGCTGGTCGAACCCGCCCAGCTCTCGCGCGATGGTCGCCGACGCCGTGGCGATGATCGTGGCGTCGAGCGCGACGAGCGCCGTCGAGAGCATCAGCGACAGCAGGATGGGGCCGCGCTCGGAGCGCAGGCCGACAGAGACATGACCGGTCGTGGGCACGTGAGGCACAAGCCCGCAGGCCGTGGCGGGTATTCCCGGTACCCGCCGGTCGACTGCGAGAGACTGGGGGTGTATCCCCACGACCTCGAAGGACGCCCCGTGACCCTGCCCGGCCTCTCCGCCACCCCGCTGTACCTCGACTGCGACACCGGTGTCGACGACTCGCTCGCGCTCGCCTACCTGCTCGCCTCGCCCGAGGCCGACCTGGTCGGTGTCGGGAGCGTCAGCGGCAACATCGACGCCCGGCAGGGCGCCGTCAACACGCTCGACCTGCTGGCGCTCGCGGGCCGGCCCGACGTCCCTGTCGCCGTGGGGGCCCATGACCCGCTGGCGGGCAGCTACGACGGCGGCGCGCCGTCGGTGCACGGCCGCAACGGCGTGGGTGACGTCGCGCTGCCGCCGTCCGGGCGGGAGGTCGCGGCGGAGTCGGCCGTCGAGCTGCTGCTCCGCCTGTCGCACGAGCACGCCGGCGCCCTGCGCGTCGTCGCCGTCGGTCCGCTCACCAACCTCGCCCTCGCGCTCCGCGCCGACCCGACGCTCCCGGCGCGTGTCCGGGACCTGACGATCATGGGCGGGGCGGCCCTGCACCCGGGGAACGTGACGCCGGTCGCCGAGGCGAACATCGCGAAGGACCCGGAGGCGGCCGCCGAGGTGCTCGCGGCCGACTGGGACGTCACCCTCGTGCCGCTCGACGTCACGATGGCCGACGTGCTTGAGGAGTCCGACCGCAAGGCGCTGCTCGAGGCGGGCACGGCGCTGGCCCCGTGGCTGGGGGAGGTGCTCGACCTGTACTTCGGGTTCCACGTGGACACGTTCGGCCGCCGCTGCTCGGCCCTGCACGACCCGCTGGCCGCCGCGATCGCGACCGGCGGCGTGACGCCGACGCTCGCGCCGCGCGTCCCGGTCGTCGTCGACGCCACCGCCGGCCCCGGCCGCGGCCAGACGGTGTGCGACCTGCGTGGCCGGTACGCCGGATACCCCGACGTGCCCGGAGCGCGCACCCGCGTGGTCCTCGCCACCGACGCGCCGCTCACCCCGCACCTGATGGAGCGCCTGCTGACCCTCTGACCGGTCACGACGAAGGCCCCTGTCCTGCACTGCAGGTCAGGGGCCTTTCTCGATGCTCCCGCGGTTGGACTTGAACCAACGACCGTCCGATTAACAGTCGGATGCTCTGCCAGCTGAGCTACGCGGGATCGCGTGGTCGTCCGGCCGGTGGCCTTCGAACCGGGAAGAACACTACCAGGCTCACACGGGTAGTCCGGACGCTCCCCGGACCCTGGACTCCGTGGCGTCCACCACTCGGGCGACCCGCGGGTCGTCGAGATCGACGCCCTGCCCGGCGATCGCCTGCGAGAAGAGCTCGCCGTCCGCCGTCCGCCGGACGGCGACCTTCACGTCGCCGCCGGGCACCGCCACCGTCTCGGCCAGCACGACCGACCACTGGACGCGTTCCCGCAGGGCCTGGGGGAACGACGTGCGCTCCGCGTCCACGAGCCGCAGCACGGTGTCCGGGGCGGCGTCCACCCACTCGATCGCCAGCTCGGACCGCTCGGGGTCGAACACGCCGCGGTCGACGTCGCACCACGGGCGCCGCGTCACGACCTCGCCGACGCCCGGTCCGACGACGACGAGGTCCGCCGTCGTCGCCACGGCCCACCGGTCGTCGGGGAGCTGCGCGGACGCGAGGACGCGCTCCCCCCGGGCCAGGGGGAGCGTGCGACGGACGTCGTCGGGCAGAGGGGAGCGGCGGAACCACATGGCGCCACCGTATCGATCCGGCCGCCGTCCGCGGGTCGTCGGCGACCCACGACGGCCGAACCGTTGGTCGCGGTGGCGGCAGCCCGGCAGGATGTGCGCATGACGCCGACGCGGCCGCAGACGGGGACAGGGAGCACGGTGGCGACCCCGTCGCCCCCGGCACCGGCGACACGCCTGCTGGTCGTCGTGGCGACGACCGCCCTGTCGCTCCCGTTCGTGTACTACGTCTTCGTGGTGGCGGCGCTGAGCACCGGCGTCGGGGGAGCGGGCCTCCTGCTGCTGGCGGTGCCGGTCGGCCTGGCCTCCTGGGTCTGCCGGGCCGTGATGCGGTCGGCGAGCCCGAGCGCCGGGGGAGTGGGCGGACTCGCGCCGGTCGTCGCGACCGTGGCGTGGGCCGTGCACTCGCTCGCTCCGTCGCTGTTCGCTCCGGCGCCGCCCGTCCTCGTGGGCGCGGTGGCCGCCCTGCTCGCCGGCGCGGTGGCCGCACTGGCGCTGCCACGGGCCTGGAGGCTCGCGGGCGTGCTCGTCCTCGTCGTGCTCGGTGTCGCCGGGTGGCTCTCGCACCGCGCGGCCGAGCAGGCGTCGTGGCAGGAGGCGCAGGCTGCGCTGACCCGTCCGTACGTGCTCGACGTCCCGTACCTCGAGCCGTACGACGTCGTCGTCGGGGAGGAGAACTCGTCGGCGACCTACTCGGCGCCCGGGATCTCCGTCACCGTGCTCACCTACCCGCCCGGGTCGATCGCGCTGCCTCCGGAGGTGTCGCCGTGCGACGTCCACTCGACCGCGCCGGAGGTGCCCGGTGTGGATGTGCGGTGCGCGGTCCCCGGTGTCCCCGAGGGGTGGCTGGTGGTCGTCGAGTCGCGGCCGGCGCCCGATGCGGACGTGGCGGCCCTGGCGGCGACGGCCGTGCCGATGCCCGACGACGCCTTCCAGCGCTGGGCGGGCTGAGCGAGGGCGGTCGTCCCGCTCCCCGTGTGATCAGCCCGCGGCGGTGCGTCCTTCGTCGTCGACCGGACGGGGTGCGTCCCGCGCGGCCTGCTCGCGCTCGCGCTCGCGCTCGTGCTTGAGCCGCGCCTGCTCCAGCAGCCAGCGCATCTCCGGGTCGTCGTCGGGCTCGGCGGCGGCGGTCTCGTCCGTCTCCCAGGTGCGCCGACGCCCCGGGTACTGCGCCGGCGGCACGGGCCCGGCGGGGTATCCGGTCCGCGGCGCGGGCCCGCGGTCCGCGCGGACCCTGCGGCTCACGACGAGCCACGCGATCGACCCGGCGAACGGGAGCAGCAGGACGATGAGGATCCAGAAGCCCTTCTGGATGCCGCCGCCGTCCTCCTCGTCGGACTGGACGACGTCGACGAGGGCGTAGACGACGAGCGCGAGGTAGGCCAGCATCGGCAGCACGCGGAGCATGGCCCTGGAGGATAGCGGCTCGAGTGCGCCTCGTCACCGCCTCTTCGCAGGTCAGCCGGGGTGGTTCAACGGGAAGGACGCCCACACGTGCTTTGCCGGGCCGGAGGTGTACCACCCCACGCGCGCCGACAGGCGCTCGGCGATGAGGAGGCCGAGCCCGCCGTGGCCCGGGGGGCGGTCGCCGTCGACGGCCGGCACCCCGGCGACGTCGTGGTCGACGACGTCGAGGAGCCAGGTGCGCTCGTCACGCAGCAGGCGGACGACGGTCGGCGGAAGACCGTGCAGAAGGGCGTTCGTCGCCAGCTCGGAGGCGATCAGGACGATCTTCTCCGCGGTGTCGTGCATCGCGGTGGCACCGTCGCCCGAGGGGCCGACGATGCGGGCGAGGGCGGACCGCAGCCGGCTGAGCTCCTCGGAGTCGGCGAGGACCCATTCCGCGACCGGGGCGTACCCCGGTGGCGGCGGTGCCATCGGCACGCCGGACACGACGGACGGGATGACGGTGTCGTCCAAGGGTTCTCCTCCAGAGGTCAGCGCGAGGTCAGGCGGCCGCCGGGGTGAGGGCGGCGGGATGGGTCAGGAGTCGTCGTCGCCGGAGGTCGGCGTGCTGTCGGGCTCGGCGAACCGGACCGTGTGCTCGAGACCGGTGAGGGTGATGACGTCGCGGACGGCGGCCGGGGCGCCGACGAGCAGCGGCCCCTCCTCGGCGGTCCCTCCGAGCAGGAGGAGCCGCAGGCCGGACGAGTCGAGGAAGGTGACCCGGCGGAGGTCGATCGTCTTGGGTCGTCCGTCCAGGGACGCCTTGAGCGTGTCGCCGACGTCCTGGGCGACGGCGACGTCGACCTCACCCCAGACGATCCACGTGCTGCCACCGTCCTCGAGGGTGGCCCCACCCGAGCTGATACTCACACATCCACCTTCGTCGCTCTGTTGCCGGCGTCGCCGTCTCGGAGTGCCCCGTGCCGGGCTTGAACCGGCGACCGATCGATTATGAGTCGACTGCTCTGACCAGCTGAGCTAACGGGGCGCGCGGCGAGCATACCGGCGCGGTGGCCGGGGCGTGCGGTGGCCCCCGTGCCGCGGTGTCATGGGTGAGTGACCATCACCGTCAAGCGCGTGTACGAGGAGCCGGCCCCGGACGACGGCGCGCGGGTGCTCGTGGACCGGCTCTGGCCGCGCGGGATCTCCCAGGAGCACGCCCACCTCGACCGCTGGTGCAAGGAGGTCGCGCCGTCGACGGACCTGCGCACCTGGTTCCACCACGACCCGGACCGGTTCGAGGAGTTCGAACGCCGCTACCGCGCCGAGCTCGTGGACAACCCGGAGGTTCCGGAGCTGGCGGGGCTGGGCGCGGGGGACCGGCGCCTGACGCTGGTGTTCTCGGCGCGCGACACGGAGCACAACCAGGCGCTGGTGCTGCGCGACGTGCTGGAGGCCTACCTGGACGAGACCGGTTCCGCCTCGGGGGCCTGAGCGCGGGTCGTCCTGGCCGGCGCGTGGCCGAGGGCGCGTCCGGCGCGCTCGAGGTCGCGCGCGACGGCACGCTTCAGGCGCGGGCCGAACGGCCGCTCCACGAACCGGTGCACGAGGTAGGCGGCGGCGAGCATGACGACGGTGACGACGGCGAACGTCACGGCCGCCGGCGCGTGCGGGCTCGCCTTGCCGATGAGCCACTGGCCCCACGAGGAGTGCAGCAGGTACAGCGGGTACGTCAGGGCGCCGACGAGGGTGAGCCACTTCCACGACAGCCGGTTGAGGCGGGTGAGCGACACCAGCGCGACCAGGGCGAAGCAGACCAGGATGGCGACCCAGGAGGTCTGGGGGCTGATGGTGACGTCGGTGCTGTGGGCGATCCGCAACGCCTGGCTGTGGCCGGAGATCACGCCGGCCAGGGCGATGTTGAGCGCGAGAACGAGCCACAGCACCAGCGAGCGGCGCTCCTTGGTCAGCAGGTAGAGCATCATGCCCCCGGCGAACAGCGGGGCGTCGGTGCCCACCAGCACGGTGATCCAGAGCGTGCTGCCCGACTGGACCGCCACGGCCGCGAGCACGGGCCACACGGCGGCGAAGGCCACGAGCCGGTTGCGGGTCATCCCGAAGGCGAGCAGCACGCCGACGAGGACGTAGAAGCGCAGCTCGGCCCACAGGGTCCAGTAGACGGTCTCGATGTCCTGCACCCCGAACGCGCGCTGGACCATCGTGAGGTTCGCCGCCGTCTCGGGGATGCCGACCTCCTTGTGGCCGGGTGCGACGACCACGAGCAGCAGCACGACGGCGGCCACGGACAGCCAGTACGCCGGGAAGAGGCGGCCCACGCGCGAGGCGGTGAAGGACCGGACGTCGCGGCCCCAGGCGGACATGAGGATGACGAACCCGCTGACCACGAAGAAGAGCTGGACCCCGAAAGACCCGAAGACGGCGACGGGCTGGAGGTTCGGGAACGCCTCGTCGGTGCGCGGGCCCCAGGCCGAGTGGTTGACGGCGAGATAGTGGTAGGCGAGCACGGCCATGGCCGCGACGAACCGCATCCCGTCGAGGGCGGCGAGGCGCGGGCGTCCCGCAGCGGGGGCGGCTGCCCGCCCCGGTGCGGGGGCGGGGGGCGTGGTTGACTCGGTCATCGGTCGTAGCATCGCTCGGCACGTTATCAAACCGTGATATTCGGCGCCTCCACCGGCTCACGACGTGGGAGAATGCGGGCCATGGCGATGCGAGAGATCCGGGTGCTGCCCGACCCCGTGCTGCGCACACCCTGCGACGAGATCACCACCGTGGACGATCGAGTCCGCTCCCTCGTGGAGGACCTCGTCGAGACCGTCGACGCCGACGGCCGGGCGGGCCTCGCGGCCAACCAGATCGGCGTGAGCCTGCGGGCGTTCTCCTGGAACGTCGACGACGAGATCGGCTACGTGCTCAACCCGCGCATCGTGGACCTCTCGGAGGAGACCCAGGACGGCGACGAGGGCTGCCTGTCGGTGCCGGGGCTCTGGTACCCCACCACCCGTGCGTGGTACGCCCGCGTCGTCGGCATGGACGTCGACGGCAACGAGCTCGTGGTCGAGGGCACCGGCCTCATGGCGCGATGCCTCCAGCACGAGTGCGACCACCTGGACGGCAAGCTCTACCTGGACCGCCTCGAGCGCACGGCACGCAAGAAGGCCATGCGGGAGCTGCGCGAGCGCCTCTGAGTTCCTCAAGGGGTGCTCAAGAGGAAGCATGAAGTCTGCGTTTCCTCTCGCACCCTCGCCCGCCATCGGGCAGGATGTGTCAAGACGACACACCGTCAGAGCTCGCCGACCAGCAGGCCCACCGGTTCGAGGACGTAGGGGAAGACGGACCTCGGAACCAGGGAGGACAACATGGCTGGTGCGATCACTCGCGGTGTGCTGTTCGTGCACTCGGCACCCCGTGCGCTCTGCCCTCACCTCGAGTGGGCGGCGGGCAACGTGCTCGGGGGACGCGTGTCGCTGGACTGGACTGCCCAGCCGGCGGGGCGCGGACTTTACCGTGCCGAGTACTCGTGGCAAGGCGCCCAGGGAACGGGTGCCCGGCTGGCCTCTGCCCTGCGGGGCTGGGACCACCTGCGCTACGAGGTGACGGAGGAGGCGAGCCACGGCGCCGACGGCGCACGGTGGTCGCACACGCCCGACCTCGGCATCTTCCACGCCATGACCGACGTGCACGGCAACGTCGTCGTCCCGGAGGATCGTGTCCGGGCCGCGATGGAGTCCGCGCACGACGGCCGCGGCGTGCGCGAGGCGCTCGACCTCGCCCTGGGCACCGCCTGGGACGACGAGCTCGAGCCCTTCCGCTACGCCGGCGCCGGCGCTCCCGTGCGCTGGCTGCACCGCGTGGGCTGAGCGGACCCACGACACGCACGACGACGCCCCGCCACCTCCTGGGAGGTGACGGGGCGTCGTCGTGCCCGCGGGCGGTCAGCCCTTCGGCGTCGCCCGTCGCCGCGTCGTCGCCACGGTCGCCGCACCCGCAGTGAGGAGCAGCAGCGCGAGCAGGCTCAGCGCGAGCAGGTCCCCTGGGCCCGTGCGGGGCAGGGTGCCGGCACCTGGCGTGGTGGGTCCGGCGTCCGGCGCGCCGGGGGCGCCGCCGGACTCGGGGTCGAGCCCGGCGTCCGTGAGGACCACGCGGAACGTCGCCGCGGCGGAGTCGCCCGCCTCGACGCTCGTGGCGGTGCCGGTGTGGATGCCGAGCTCGAAGTCCGCCGGGACGTCGAACGTCCAGGTCGCGACCCCGTCGGCGTCCGCCACCGTGACCGGCAGGTTCACCGGCTCGGACGCGACGACGGCCCGTACCTGCTCGCCCGGGTCGAACCCGGAGGCCTGGAACGTCTGGACGTCGCCACGGCCGACCACGTCCTCGGAGAACCAGGCGCGCAGCTCGCGCTCGCCGGGTGCGGTCCCGGGATCCGTGACGGTCAGCGGCGCCTCGGCGGTCGTGCCGTCGGGGCCCGTGCCGACCACGGTGTGGTCGCCGGGCTCGGCGTCGTCCGGCACCGGCAGCTCGACCGTGCCGCTCCCGTCGTCACCGGGCACGCACTCGACAGGGTCGCCGACCGGCTCCCCGTCCGGCCCCACGAGCTGGACGCTCACGGTGCCGCCGCCGAACCCGTCGCAGGTGACCGTCACGGTGTCGCCGGGGGCGGCGGAGCCCGGGTCGACGTCGATGATCGGCTCCTGCGGCGCGCCCACGGTGACGATCAGGTCCGCCTCCACCGTGCCGCCGTCGGAGGTGGTCGCGACGACCGTGTGGTTGCCGGGGGTGGCGTCGTCCGGCACGGGGAGGACGACCGTGAAGGTGCCGTCCGGACCGACGACGACGTCGATCGCGTCGCCCACCGGCGCGCCCGCGGCGTCCTCGAGCTGCACCGTGACCGCGTCGCCCGGGACGAAACCGCCGCCGGACACGGTCGTCGTGCCGCCGGCCGGGACGCTGCCGGGGTCGGCGGTGAGCGTCGGCCGCTCGGGAGCGGTCACGACGAGCGGGGCCTCCGCCGCCGCCCCGGAGGAGTCGGTCGCGACGACGGTGAGGTCACCTGGGGCGGTGTCGGCCGGGACCGGGAGGTCGACGCTGATGGCGCCGTCGTCGTCGGCGGTGGTGGTGACGGGGCTGCCGACCGGGTCGCCGTCCGCGTCGGTGAGCTGGACGCTCACCTCGCCTCCGGGCGTGAACCCGTCGCCGGACACGGTGGTGGCGTCGCCCGCCGTGATCGTGCCGGGGTCGGCGGCGATCGTCGGGGCGGCGGTGACCTCGAGCGGAGCCTCGGCGGCGGCGCCGGAGGAGTCGGTCGCGACGACGGTGAGGTCGCCCGGGGCGGTGTCGGCCGGGACCGGGAGGTCGACGCTGATGGCGCCGTCGTCGTCGGCGGTCGTGGTGACGGGGTCGCCGACCGCGTCGCCGTCCGCGTCGGTGAGCTGGACGGTGACGTCCTCGCCGGGGGTGAAGCCCTCCCCGGTGACGGTGGTGGTGCCGCCGGCCGGGACGGTGCCGGGGGCGACGACGATGGTCGGCGCCGCGGTGACCTCGAGCTGCGCCTCGGCCGTGGCGCCGGAGGAGTCGATGGCGACGACGGTGAGGTCACCGGGGGTGGTGTCGGCCGGGACCGGGAGGTCGACCTCGATCGTGCCGTCGTCCCCGGCGGTCGCCGAGACCGGGTCGCCGACCGGGTTTCCGGCGTCGTCGGTGAGCTGGACAACCACGTCGGCGCCGGGGGTGAAGCCGTCGCCGGTGACGGTGGTGGTGCCGCCGGCGGGCACGGTGCCGGGCTCGACGGTGATGGTCGGGGCCGTGGTGATCTCGAGCGGCGCCTGGGCCGTGGCCCCGGTGACGTCCTGCGCCACCACGGAGTGGTCACCGGGCTCGGCGTCGGCCGGGACGGGGATGTCGACCTCGAAGCCGCCGTCGTCGCCCGCCGTCACCGTG
This sequence comes from Isoptericola sp. NPDC056134, assembly GCF_042264825.1. NCBI lineage: Bacteria > Bacillati > Actinomycetota > Actinomycetes > Micrococcales > Promicromonosporaceae > Isoptericola > Isoptericola sp. NPDC056134. Next base: position 99,546 of record NZ_JBHJVM010000008.1, on the reverse strand, counting down.
GTCGGGCTACCGAGCGGCTCCCCGTCAGGGTCGGTGAGCTGCACGGCGACGTCCGACCCCGGCGTGAAGCCGGTGCCCGTCACCGTGGTGGCGCCGCCGGCGGGCACGGTGCCGGGATCGGCCACGAGGGCGGGGGCGGGGGTGACCGTCAGTGGCGCCTCTGCGGCGGCCCCCGTGACGTCGGAGGCGACGACCGTGAAGTCACCGGGTGTGGTGTCGGCCGGGACCGGGAGGCCGACGCTGATGGTGCCGTCGTCCCCGGCGGTGGTGGTGACAGGGCTGCCGACCGGGTCGCCGTCGGCGTCCATGAGCTGCACGGTGACGTCCTCGTCGGGGGTGAAGCCCTCCCCGGTGACGGTGGTGGTGCCGCCCGCCGGGACCGTGCCCGGGTCGACGACGATGGTCGGCGCCGCGGTGACCTCGAGCGGGGCCTCGGCGGCGGCGCCGGAGGAGTCCGTCGCGACGACGGTGAGGTCGCCCGGGGTGGTGTCGGCCGGGACCGGGAGATCGACGCTGATGGCGCCGTCGTCCCCGGCGGTGGTGGTGACGGGCTCGCCGACCGGGTCGCCGTCGGCGTCCGTGAGCTGCACGGTGATGTCCTCGCCGGGGGTGAACCCGTCGCCGGTGACCGTGGTGGAGCCGCCGGCGGGCACGGTGCCCGGGTCGACGGCGATCGTCGGGGCGGACGTGACCACGAGCGGGGCCTCGGCCGTCGCTCCGCTGACGTCGGTGGCGACGACGGTGTGGTCACCGAGCGGCGTGCCGGCCGTCGTCGGCACGACGGCCTCGATCGCGCCCGCGTCGGTGGCGGTCGTGGTGACCGGGTCACCGACGGGCTCGCCGTCGGCATCGGTGAGCTGGACGGTGACGTCCTCGCCGGGGGTGAAGCCCTCCCCGGTGACGGTGGTGGTGCCGCCGGCCGGGACGGTGCCGGGGTCGGCCGCGATCGTCGGGGCGGCGGTGACGGCCAGCGGAGCCTCGGCGGTGGCGCCCGTGACGTCGGAGGCGACGACCGTGTAGCCACCCGGGGTGGTGCCCGCGGGAACCGGGAGGTCGACCTCGACGGCGCCGCTGTCGTCGGCGGTGGTGGTGACGGGGTCGCCGACCGGGTTCCCGGCGTCGTCGGTGAGCTGGACGGTGACGTCCTCGCCGGGCGTGAAGCCGGCGCCGGTGACGGTGGTGGTGCCGCCGGCCGGCACGGTGCCAGGGTCGACGGCGACGGTCGGTGCCGCGGTGACCGTGAGCGGGGCGTCGGCCGTGGCGCCGGAGGAGTCGGTGGCCACGACCGTGTGATCGCCCGGCGCGGCGTCGGCCGGAACGGTGAGCTCCACCTCGATCGTGCCCGCGTCGGTGGCGGTCGTGGTGACCGCGTCGCCGACCGGTTCGCCGTCCTCGTCCGTGAGCTGCACGGTCACGTCCTCGCCCGGCGTGAAGCCCCCGCCGGTGACGGTCGTGGTACCGCCGGCCGGGACGGTGCCGGGGTCGACGGCGACCGAGGGCGGCCCGGTGACGGCGAGCGGGGCGTCGGCCGTGGCGCCCGTGGCGTCGGTGGCGACGACGGTGGTGGGGCCGCTCGGCGTGCCCGACGGCACCGTCAGGGGAGTGCTGACCTCGCCGCCCGGCCCGGCCGCCACGGTCACCGGGGAACCCACCGGGTCGCCCGCGGCGTCGGTGAGCTGCAGGGTCACCTCGCCTCCGGGCGTGAACCCGTCGCCGGTGACGGTGGTGGTGCCGCCTGCCGGGACGGTGCCCGGGTCGGCGACGATGGTCGGCGCCTCGGTGACCTCGAGCGGGGCCTCGGCCGTGGCGCCCGAGGGGTCCGTGGCGACGACGGCGAGGTCGCCCGGCGTGGTGTCGGCCGGTACGGGGACGTCGACCTCGATGGCGCCGTCGTCCCCGGCGGTCGTGGTGACGGGGTCGCCGACCGGGTCGCCGTCGGCGTCGGTGAGCTGCAGGGTCACCTCGCCTCCGGGCGTGAACCCGTCGCCGGTGACCGTGGTGGTGCCGCCCGCCGGGACCGTGCCGGGGTCGACGACGATGGTCGGCGTCTCGGTGACCTCGAGCGGGACCTCGGCGGTGAGGCCGGAGACGTCGGTCGCGACCACCGCGTACGTCCCCGGGGCCGTGCCCGGAGCCGTCGGAAGGGCGACCTCGATGGCTCCCGCCTCCGTGGCCGTCGTCGTGACCGGCTCGCCGACCGGGGTGCCACCGGGGCCCGTGAGCTGGACGGTGACCTCCCCGCCGGGCGTGAAGCCGCTGCCGGTGACGGTGGTGGTGCCGCCGGCCGGGACGGTGCCCGGGTCGGTGGTGACGGCGGGGTCGATGACCGTGAGGTCCGCCGTGGCGGTGGCACCCGTGACGTCCGTGGCGGCCACGGAGTAGTCGCCCGTCGCGGCATCGGCGGGGACGACGAACGGGACCCCGATGGCGCCCGCGTCGGTGGCCGTGGTGGTGATCGGGTCGCCGACGGGCTCGCCGCTCTCGTCCGTGAGCTGGACGGAGACCTCGGACCCGGGGGTGAACCCGGTCCCGGTCACCGTCGTGGTCCCGCCCGGCGTCACGGTCGTCGGGTCGAGCGTGATCGCGGGGGCCGCGGTCACGGCGAGGTCCGCCTCCGCGGTCGCACCGGTCCCCGCGTCCGTGGCGACGACGGTGTACGCGCCCGGGGCGGTGCCCGCACCGGTGGGCAGGGCGACCTCGACGGCGCCCGCGTCGTCGGCGGTCGTGGCGACCGGGTCTCCCACGGCGTCACCGTTCTCGTCGACGAGCTGGACGGTGACGTCGCCCGCGGGCGTGAAGCTCTCGCCGGTGATGGTGGTGCTGCCGCCGGCCGGGACGGTGCCGGGGTCGGCGGCGATGCTCGGCGCGGCGGTGACCGTGAGCGGGGCGGACGGGACGACGCCGGACGGGTCGCCGGTCGCCGTGACCGTGTAGTCGGCCGGCGCGGTGTCCGCACCGACCGGCAGCGGAACGCTGAACGCTCCGTCGCCGTCCGACGTGACGGAGACCGGGTCGCCGACGGGGTCGCCCGTGGTTGCGTCGGTGAGCCGGACGGTCAGCGGCGTCTCGGGCGCGAAGCCGGCGCCGGTGATCGTCGTCCGGGCATCGGCCTGGACCGTCGCCGGGTCGGCGGCGATCGTCGGTGCCGCCACGGCGCGGACGGTCGCCGACGCGAGGTTGACGGTGGCCAGGTCGTCGCCGGTGCCGAGCGAGAGCAGGCGCACCGACAGCGCGCGCTCCGTGAACGAGGTTGCCCCCGACGGGTCGTGGTCGGGGAGGTCTCCCGGCTGCTCCTGCACGTTGCCCGTGAGCGACACGACGCCGGTGAGGACGTCGAGGACCGGGCCGACGACCTCCGTCGCTAGGGGCCCCGTGATGCCGTCGAGCGTGCTCTCCATCGTGTCGAGGAGGGTGAACACCGCACCGACCGGCGCGAGGAGGGCGTTGACGACCGCAGACGCGAGCGCCTGCGTGGAGCCGAGCCCTAGAGCGCCGAGCAGGGTGTTGACGAGCGCGGTGCTGCCGAGGACGTCGATGTCCGCGGTGGCGGTGCCGGCGTCGATCTCCGCGAGGCTGGCGTCGAGGTCGAGGCTCAGGACGTCCGTCCACGTGAGCACGGAGAACACCTGGAAGTCGATGTCCACGCTGACGGCGGTGGCCTCGACGGCGGCGTGCACGCCGTCGGCGACGTCCTGCACGACCGACGTGATCGTGCTGGTGACGGCGTCGGAGATCGCAGCGACCACGTCGCCGTTGAGGATCTCGTAGTTCGCCGGCAGCTCGTCGAGGTCGGGCAGGTCCGGGTCGTCCGCGAGCAGCTGCTCGAGGTCGACCCTGACCTCGCCGGTCTCGAGGTTGACCTGGACGGCGCCGTCGCCCACGAAACCGGTGGGCAGCGCCTGCGTGAGGTCCGGGACCGCGACGTCCACGGCACCGGTCGAGCGCGCGACGGCCAGATTGACGTTGATCAGGCCGTCGAGCGCCGTGGTGAGCGTGCCCTCAAGACCGTCGAGCGACGACTGCACCGGGGTGATGGCGTTCTGAAGCTGGGTGTAGACGTTGCCGACGAGGGGGCTGGTGAGGTCAAGGGTCGCGCCCGCGATCTGGTAGTCGCCGGTCGGGTCGGAGCCAGGCTCGGCCTGGGCCGTCGCGGAGAGCGCGCCGAGGGACAGGTCGAGCTGCGAGACGGTGGAGTCGCGCAGGGCCTCGGGCACCAGCGGGGTCAACGACACGGTGGCGTCGGCCGGGAACTGCTCCGAGCCGCCCAACGAGATGGCGCCCTGGTCGGTCACGGCGCCCGAGGCGGAGGTGGAGCCGTCCTCGTCGGCGCCGGCGTACTGGTTCACCGCACCGAGCTCCACGATGCCGCCCGGGCCGAAGAGCTGGAGCGTGTCGGTGAGGTCGACGTCGAGCGTGTTGAGCACGTCGGCTGCGAGCGGGTTGGTGTCCGGAGAGGTGCCCGACGGGTACGCGGCGTCGGCCCCCTCCACCTCGGCGATCGAGTCGAGGTCCACGTTCCCGAGGACCACGTCACCGCCGAGGAACTTGCCCAGGGACTCCGACGCGTCGGTAGGCACGGCGGCCGCGCTCGGAGCGCCCGCGAAGGCGAGCGCCCCGAGCACGGCTGCTGAGGTCACACCGGCGGTGAGGTTTCGCAGAGCGTCGCCGCGCCGTCGGGATCGTTGCGGGGGAGCCGCCCCGTTCCCGTGAGCTGTCGATCGACCCTGCTTCGCATGACGGCGCGCACGTGCCACTGGTCTCCCCCTCGGACCTTCACTGCGGCTCACCTACGTTGGTGGCCTCGGGCGCCAACATAGGTTGCCCGGATCACGCAGGCATCACGAGGGACAAACCGACCCGGACGACGACTCCGGGCATCAGGGACAGGTGTTGCGGACGGTGCGACGCGGGCGGAGCGGACCTCTCAGGCGCTCGTCACCGTGAGGGCGACGTTGTGGCCGCCGAAGCCGAACGAGTTGTTGAGCGCGACGATGTCGCCGTCGGGCAACTTCTCCGGGGTGGCCCGCACCAGCGGCACCTGGAGCTCGGGGTCCGGGTTGGCCACGTTGATCGTGGGCGGGGCGAGCCGCTCGTGCACCGCCATGACGGTGAAGAGCGTCTCGAGCGCGCCGGCGCCGCCCAGCAGGTGGCCCGTCATGGACTTGGTGGCCGAGAGCCGCACGTGGTCGGCCTCGCCTCCCATGAGGGTACGGATCGACGCGGTCTCCGTGAGGTCGCCGACCTTGGTGGACGTGGCGTGCGCGTTGACGTGCACGACGTCGCGGGCGGTGACGCCCGCGTCCTCGAGCGAACGGCGCATCGCGGAGACCTGCCCGGTGCCCTCGGGGTCCGGGGAGGTGATGTGGAAGGCGTCGGCGGAGAGCCCGACGCCGGCGATCTTCGCGTAGACGCGGGCCCCGCGGGCGGCCGCGTGCTCGGCGCTCTCCAGCACCACGATCGCGGCGCCCTCGCCGATGACGAAGCCGTCCCGGTCGACGTCGTACGGGCGGGAGGCGCCCTGCGGGTCGTCGTTGCGCAGCGACAGCGTGCGGGACGCGGCGAAGGCCGCGATCGGCATCGGGTGGATCGTCGCCTCGGTGCCGCCGCACACGACGACGTCGGCGCGGCCGGCGCGGATCATGTCGACGCCGTAGCCGATCGCCTCGGCGCCCGACGCGCAGGCGGACACGAGGGCGTGGGCCCCGGCCTTCGCGCCGAACTCGAGCGACACGTAGGCCGCGGGAGAGTTGGGCATGAGCATCGGGACGGTCATCGGGAGCATGCGGCGGGCACCGCGCTCCTGGAGCGTGTCCCAGCCGTCCAGCGTGGTCCAGATGCCGCCGATGCCGGAGGAGACCACGGCGCCCAACCGCTCGCCGTCGACCTCGGGGGCGCCGGCGTCCTGCCAGGCCTCGCGCGCGGCGACCATCGCGTACTGCGTGGACGGGTCCATGCGCTTGGTCTCGGGCCGGGACAGCACCTGGTCGGGGGTGACCTTGATGGTGGCGGCGAAGGTGACGGGGATCCCGTACTTCTCCGCCCAGTCGTTGTCGAGGGTGCGCGCGCCCGACTCTCCCGCGAGGGCGGCAGCCCAGGTGCTGGGGGCGTCGCCACCGAGCGGGGTGGTGGCGCCGAGGCCGGTGACGACGACGTCGCGCGAGGCGGGTGCGGCAGTCATGGGTGGGTCACTCCTGAGGTGAGAGCGGGAACGGCTGGTTCAGGTTGCCGGGCGGGCCGGGGTTCACCGGCCCGCCCGCGCGGCGGGGCGAGCGCCCCGCGGCGTCACGCGGCCTGCGCACCCTCGATGTACGAGACGGCGTCGCCGACCGTGGTGAGGTTCTTGACCTCGTCGTCGGGGATGCGGACGCCGAACTTGTCCTCGGCGTGGGTCACGATCGTCATCATCGACAGCGAGTCGATGTCGAGGTCGTCCGTGAACGACTTCTCCGACACGACCGCGTCCGTGGGCAGACCGGTCTCCTCGGCGACGATCTCGGCGAGGCCCTCGAGGATCTCCTGGGAGGTGTAAGCCATGGGGTGCGTCTCTCCTTGAAACGGGGTACCGGCCGTCCGGCACCGTGGGGTGTTGCGGTGCGATTGTCCCGCACCACGGGGGTCGGTCACGACCCCGGGCGGCCGGTCGCGCGACCTGTCGCGCGACCGAGTGCCAGGGTCGCACCAGAGGCTAGGGCAGCACCACGACCTGGGCCGCGTAGACGAGGCCCGCGCCGAAGCCGATCTGCAGGGCCAGGTCGCCCGAGCGGGCCTGCCCCTCGGCGAGCAGCCGCTCCGTGGCGAGCGGGATCGACGCGGCGGACGTGTTGCCGGTGTCGGCGATGTCACGCGCGACGACGACGCTGTCCGGCAGCCGGAGCTGCTTGACGAGCTGGTCGATGATGCGCATGTTCGCCTGGTGCGGCACGAAGACCTGGACGTCCTCGGGCTCGACGCCCGCCTCCGCCATCGCCTTCGCCGCGATCGGGGCCATCTGGAAGCTGGCCCACTTGAAGACGGTCGGGCCGTCCTGGCGCAGCGTCGGCCAGCCGGCCGACGGCTCCGCCCGCAGGTCCGCCCAGCCGCGCGTCTGCGAGATGGCCTGCGACTTCGCGCCGTCCGAGCCCCACACCGTCGGACCGATGCCGGGGGTGTCCGACGGCCCGACGACGGCCGCGCCCGCGCCGTCGCCCAGCAGGAACGAGATGGAGCGGTCGGTCGGGTCGACGAAGTCGGACATCTTCTCGGCGCCGATCACCAGCACGTGCCGGGCGGCGCCCGACCGCACGAGAGCGTCCGCCTGGCCGATCCCGTACGCGTAGCCGGCGCAGGCGGCCGAGACGTCGTAGGCGGCGGCAGGGGTGGCGCCGAGGCGCTCCGCCAGGACGGCGGCACCCGCCGGGGTCTGGTGGAAGTACGTCACCGTCGACAGGATCACCACGTCCACGTCGGCGCCCGTGATCCCGGCGGCGTCGAGCGCCTTGCGGGCGGCCGCCTCGGCCAGGTCGAGCACGTCGACGTCCGCGGCGGCGTACCGCCGGGTGACGATGCCGGTGCGCTGGCGGATCCACTCGTCGGAGGAGTCGATCGGGCCGGCGACGTCGTCGTTCGTCACGACGCGCTCGCCCCGCTCGCCGGCGACGGCCAGGATCCGCGAGAAGCGGACCGGCTCGGCCTGGCGGAGCGCGCGGCGCGCGCCGCTGGACCCGTCGGTCACGCGGACGCCTCCGCGCCGCCCACGACCGAGTGGCGCGCGATGAGGTCGCGCGCCGCCTCGACGTCGTCGGGGGACTTCACGGCGACGGACTCGACGCCCTTGAGCGCGCGCTTGGCCAGGCCCGTGAGGACGCCGCCCGGGGCGAGCTCGAGGATGCCGGTGACGCCGCGATCCGCGAGCGTCGCCTGGCACAGGTCCCAGCGCACCGGGGCGGTGACCTGCGCGGCGAGGCGCGCGAGGACGTCCGTGGCGGTGCCGTGCCCGTGGGAGCCGGCCGCGAGCGTGTCGTAGGTGGCGCCGTCGGCGTCCGAGAGCAGCGGGAGGCGCGGGTCGGTGGCGAGCCAGCCGGTCGCGACCTGCTCGAAGGCGACGCGGGCCGACTCCATGAACGGGGTGTGGAACGCGCCCGCGACCTGCAGCGGGATGACGCGTGCGCGGGTCGGCGGGTCGGCGGCCAGTGCGGTGAGGCGCTCCGGGTCGCCGGCGGCCACGACCTGGCCGCCCCCGTTGACGTTCGCGGGGAACAGGCCGGCCGCCTCGATCGCGGCCAGGACCTCGTCCGGGTCGCCGCCGACGACGGCGCTCATGCCGGACGGCGCGGCCGCGGCGGCCTCCCCCATCGCGCGGGCGCGGTGCGAGACCAGCCCGACGGCGCCGGCGTCGTCGAGCGCGCCCGCGACGGCTGCGGCGCTGAGCTCGCCGACCGAGTGGCCCGCGGTGACGTCCACGACCTCGGTCGTGGGACGGCCGTCGAGGATGGCGCGCAGGGCGAGGAGCGACGACGAGACGATCAGCGGCTGGGCCACGGCCGTGTCGCGGATCGTGTCCGCGTCCGACGTCGTCCCGTGCTGGGCGAGGTCGGTCCCGGCCGCGGCCGAGAAGGAGTCGAGCAGGTCGGCGGTGCCGGGCAGCTCCAGCCAGGGGCTGAGCATCCCGGGGGTCTGAGAGCCCTGTCCAGGGCAGACGACGGCGAGCACGTGCCCACGGTGTCACCTCGCGCGGGGGGTGCGTCGTCGCGACGCGCACGAACCTCGTCGAAAGCGATTGTGGGAATCCTCCAAGAGGGCGGGTACTCAGACGACGCCCGGGTCCCCCTCGAGCTGCCCGAGGGCCAGGGCGATCTGGAGGACGAACGACTCGCGGGCGTCGAGCGGGTCCCAGCCGGTGATCTCGGAGACCTTGCGCAGCCGGTAGCGGACCGTGTTCGGGTGCACGTACAGGCGGCGTGCGGCGGCCTCGAGCGACCGGCCCGTGCCCAGGTACGCGGACAGGGTCTCGAGCACCGAGCCCGACGCCTCCTGCAGGGGGCGGTAGGCCTGGGCCACGAGGGTGCGGCGTGCGGTGACGTCGCCGGTCAGCACGCGTTCCGGCAGGATCTCGTCGGCGAGGACGGGGCGCGGCGCCTGCGGCCACGCGGGTGCCGCGGCCAGACCGGCGAGGGCGGCGGCCGCGGACGCCGCCGCGTCGGAGACGTCGGGCACGACGCCGCCGATCACCACGGGCCCGGGACCGAAGCGGTCCAGGAGGGACGTGGCGGCGGCGACCAGGTCGCCCTCGCCGCCCAGCACGAGCACCAGCCGGTCGCCGTGGATGCCGACCAGGGCGTCGCCGGCCGCGCGGCGGGCGAGCCGCCGGAGCTCGGCCGTGCGGACGTCGTCGAGCCGCGTCGTCGCCTCGCCCACCATCACGAGCGCCTGGCCACGGCCGCTCCACCCGAGCGCCGACACCCGCGAGCGGAGCGAGTCGTCGCCGTCGCCACGCACCAGCGCGTCCACGACCAGGGCCTCGAGACGGGCGTCCCACGCGCCACGCACCTCGGCGGCGCGGGCGTACACCTCGGCGGCCGAGAAGGCGATCTCGCGGGAGTAGCGCAGCACCGCCTCCCGTAGCTCCCGCTCGTACCCGGGGGCCGCGATCTCGTCCGAGTGCTGCTCCACGACGTCGACCATGAGGCGCACGAGCTGCAGCGTGTGCTGCAGGGAGATGGAGCGCGTGAGCTCGGGCGGCGCGGCGGCGAACATCTCGCCCACGCCGTGCGGGGTGGGCGTGGGCTCGGCGAACCAGCTCACGAAGGCGTTGATGCCGGACTGCGCGACCAGGGCCACGTACGACCGGTCCTCCGCCGGGAGGTGCCGGTACCAGTGCACCTCCTCCTCGAGGCGGCGCATCGCGGTCGAGGTGAGCAGCCCCATGCCCTCGCGCACGCGCTGCACGTTCTCGCCCCGGGAGACGGGTGCGCCGTCCGTGCCGCCCTCCGGGACGGCGGTCCCGTCGGTCGTGGAGGTCGGCGTGCCGCTGCTCGTCATGGGTCGAGGATACGGGCGTGGTTGTGGGGAGTGCACAAACGTCCGGACGGGCGGAGCGGGGCCCCGGCCGCGGCGGGGGTCATTGGATAGTGTCGGTCCATGGCCCTCATGCCCCGGCTCCGGCAGCTGCTGCGCCGGCCGTTCTCCGCCTCCACGGTCGCGGCGCGCCGCCCGTCGTCGTCGCGGGAGCACGGGGACAGGCAGTCCGAGGACGCCCTGCGGGCGATCCTCACCGACGACCCGAACGACGCGCCGGCCTTCCGCGCGCTCGCGGAGATCGTGCGCCGACGGGCGGCCGAGTCGCCCAACGCCGAGGACCCGCTCACGGCACCCTCCGACGAGGCCGCGGTGCAGCGGGCCGCCGACCTCGCCGTGTGGTCGCTCGCGGAGGAGCTCGCCGGACATCCGCGCGGCTGGCGCCCGTTGCTCGAGCTCGGACGACTGTCCGTGGCCGACGACCCGGAGGGCGCGGCCCGCCGGCTCGCCACCGCCGCCGAACGAGACCCTGGCGGCGAGGCCCTGGCCGAGGGCCTGGCGATCCTGCGCGAGGCCGGCATGGCGACCGAGGCGCTCGGTCTCGGCATCGGGCACTGGCGCGCCCGCGAGCACACCCCCGAGGTGGGGCGCCAGCTCGTCCTCGCCGCGCTCGAGGCGGGGCGCGTCACGGAGGCGCGCCAGCACCTGGAGTCGCTCGCGCAGCACCCCGGCACGGCCGAGCTGCGGGCGGAGCTGGACCGCGTCGTCGCGGCCCGCGAGCAGACCTCGCCGACGTAGCACCCCGCCGACGTCGCCCCGACGATTCCGCCGGGGACAGCACGAAGGCCCCGAGCCGTGCGGCTCGGGGCCTTCGTGCTGTGCGGCGTGACGTCAGCTGTCGCCGCCCGCGACGCCGGACGTGCCGGCGTTGACGTCGAGCAGGCGGTACTTCTCCACCGCCTTGGCGACGACGTCGGCCGGGACCTCGCCGCGGCGGGCGAGCTGCTGCAGCGTCTTCACGACCATCGACGGGCCGTCGATGAGGAAGAAGCGCCGCGCGGCCGCGCGGGTGTCGGAGAAGCCGAAGCCGTCCGCACCGAGCACCGCGTAGTCGCCCGGGACCCAGGCGCGGATCTGGTCCGGCACCAGGTGGTCGTAGTCGCTGGTCGCGACGAACGGTCCCTGGGCGCCCGACAGCTTCTGTGTCAGGTACGGGACGCGCGGCTCGGCCGTCGGGTCGACCAGCGCGTCCTTCTCCGCGGCGAGCGCGTCACGACGCAGCTCGTTCCAACTGGTCACCGACCACACGTCGGCCGACACGCCCCAGTCCTCCGCGAGGAGCTGCTGCGCCTCGAGCGCCCACGGCACGCCCACGCCGGAGGCGAGGAGCTGCGCCTTGGGGCCCTCGACGTCGGACGTCGCGATCCGGTGGATGCCGCGGAGGATGCCGTCGACGTCCACCTCCTCCGGCTCCGCCGGCTGGATCATCGGCTCGTTGTACACCGTGAGGTAGTACATGACGTTCTGGTCGCGGCCGTCGGACCCGTCGCCGTACATGCGCTCGATGCCGTCGCGCATGATGTGGCGGATCTCGTAGCCGTACGCCGGGTCGTACTGCACCATCGCCGTGTTGGTGCCGGCGATGAGCGGCGAGTGGCCGTCGGCGTGCTGCAGACCCTCACCGGTCAGGGTGGTGCGACCGGCGGTGGCGCCGATGATGAAGCCGCGGGCGAGCTGGTCGCCGGCCGCCCAGAACTGGTCGCCGGTCCGCTGGAAGCCGAACATCGAGTAGAAGATGTAGACCGGCACCATGGCCTCGCCGTGCGTCGCGTACGACGTGCCGACGGACTGGAAGGCCGCGGCGGAGCCGGCCTCGTTGATGCCCGTGTGCATGATCTGCCCCGACTCGGACTCCTTGTAGCTCAGCATGAGCTCACGGTCCACGGCGAGGTAGTTCTGCCCCTGCGTGTTGAAGATCTTGGCGCTGGGGAAGATCGCGTCCAGACCGAACGTGCGGGCCTCGTCGGGGATGATCGGCACGACGCGCTTGCCGAACTCCTTGTCCTTGATGAGGTCCTTGAGCAGGCGCACGAAGGCCATCGTGCTGGCGACGTGCTGCGTGCCCGAGCCCATCTTGAGGATCTCGTAGGCCTTCGGCTCCGGCAGCGTCAGCGGCTTCGGCGTCGAGCGGCGCTCGGGCACGAAGCCGCCCAGGTGGCGACGGCGCTCCAGCATGTACTGGATCGCCTCGTCGTCCATGCCCGGGTGGTAGTACGGGGGCAGGTACGGGTCGGCGTCGATCTGCTCGTCCGTCAGCGGGATGTGCAGGTTGTCGCGCAGCGCCTTGAGGTCGGAGTTCTTGACCTTCTTCATCTGGTGCGTGGCGTTGCGGCCGGCGAAGCTGGAGCCGAGGGCGTAGCCCTTGACCGTCTGCGCGAGGATGACCGTCGGCTGGCCGGTGTGGGCGCGGGCCGCGGAGTACGCCGCGTAGATCTTGCGGTAGTCGTGACCGCCGCGCTTCATGTTCCAGATGTCGTCGTCGGTCATGTTCTCGACGAGCGCCTTGGTCCGCGGGTCGCGGCCGAAGAAGTGCTCACGGATGAACGCGCCGGACTCCGCGCGGTACGTCTGGTAGTCGCCGTCGGGCGTGGCGTTCATGAGGTTGACCAGGGCGCGGTCCTTGTCCGCGTTGAGCAGGGCGTCCCACTCACGGCCCCAGACGACCTTGATGACGTTCCAGCCGGCGCCCTTGAACTGGGCCTCCAGCTCCTGCATGATCTTGCCGTTTCCGCGGACCGGACCGTCGAGGCGCTGCAGGTTGCAGTTCACGACGAACGTCAGGTTGTCGAGCTGCTGGTGCGCCGCCTGCTGCAGCATGCCGCGCGACTCGGGCTCGTCCATCTCGCCGTCGCCCAGGAACGCCCAGACGTCCTGCTGGCTCGTGTCCTTGATGCCGCGGTTGTGCAGGTACTTGTTGGTCCAGGCCTGGTAGATCGCCGAGGCCGGGCCGAGGCCCATCGAGACGGTCGGGAACTCCCAGAAGTCCGGCAGCATGCGCGGGTGCGGGTACGAGGGGAGGCCGCCTCCGGCGTGCGACTTCTCCTGGCGGAACCCGTCGAGCGTCTCGGCCGACATGCGGCCCTCGAGGAAGCTGCGGGCGTACTGGCCGGGGGAGGAGTGCCCCTGGAAGTACACCTGGTCGCCGCCGCCCGGGTGGTCCTTGCCGCGGAAGAAGTGGTTCAGGCCCACCTCGTACAGCGTCGCGACCGACGCGTAGGAGGAGATGTGGCCGCCCACGGAGATCTCGGGGCGCTGGGCGCGCGTCACCATGACGGCCGCGTTCCAGCGGATCCAGGAGCGGTAGCGGCGCTCCATCGCCTCGTCGCCCGGGAAGTACGGCTCGTCGTGCACGGCGATCGTGTTGACGTACGGCGTCGCCACGGTCGCGGGGATGTGCACGTTGCGCTCCCGCGCGCGACGCAGCAGGTTGAGCATGACGTAGCGCGCCCGCGGGCCGCCCTTGTCGTCGATCAGACCGTCGAACGACTCGACCCACTCGCCGGTCTCGGCGGGGTCGATGTCCGGGACGGCGCTGAGCAGGCCGTTGATCAACGGTCCGGTCTCGTCGTACGAAGCCACCAGCAACCTCTCTCATCTTCGGACGGCGTGCGGCACATGGTCGCCGCCCCGGTCCGTGTCAGGCATCCCGTCGTGAAGGCACCGCGTGGCGTGGTCGCGGCGGTGCGGCCCCCGAACGGGTGGTCATCACTCATTGTGTCCCCAGACGGGCCGGGGGAACACCATCGGGCGGTCAAGGATCCGTGATCTACGTCATGCCGCGGGTCGCCGATGTTGCCGAGGTCACTGTGCAGCCCCGCTCCGAGCAAACCACGGGCGGGCGGGGGTTGCCGGGCGGACGTCCTTCCGGTGGACTACGTTGGCGCACACACAGACGTGCGCCCCGCGCGCGTCCGTACGCGTCGGTGATGGTCAGACGGAGAGGAACGAAGGTCCAAAGTGGGTAAGCAGGCGGAATCCCCGGCAGCTCGATTCGGGTTCACGCCCGGGCAGGTCGTGCAGGAGTTCGGGTGGGGAGACGACGTCGACGACGCGCTGCGGGCCGAGGTCGAGGCCGCGGTCGGCAGCGAGCTGGTCGACGAGGACTACGACGACGTCACCGACGGCGTCATCGCGTGGTGGCGCGACGAGGACGGCGACCTCACGGACATGCTCGTCGACGTCCTGACGGTGCTCGACGACGGCGGCCTCATCTGGCTGCTGACGCCGAAGCCGGGTCGCGACGGCCACGTCGGCCACGACGAGATCCAGGAGGCCGCGACCACCGCCGGCCTGCACGCCACGAGCACGTTCGCCGTCGCGCCCGACTGGTCGGCCACAAAGCTGGCCAACCGCGGCCGCGGACGCTGACCTGGTGACGAGCACGGCCCCTGAGGTGCGGTGGCGTGCGGGCGACCCCGCGCCCGACTTCACGCTGCCGGACACGCACGGCACTCCCGTGCACCTCGCCGACCTGCGCGGCGAGGCGGTGCTGCTCGTGTTCTTCCCGTTCGCGTTCTCAGGCATCTGCACCGGTGAGCTGTGCGAGCTGCGCGACAACATCGAGGATTTCGAGGCGGCCGGGGTGCGCCTGCTGGCCGTCTCCACCGACCCGGTCTTCACGCTCAAGGCCTGGCACGAGCAGGAGGGCTTCGGCTTCGACCTGCTCAGCGACTTCTGGCCCCACGGCGCCGTCGCCGACGCCTACGGCGTCTTCGACCCCACGAGCGGCCACGCGCTGCGCGGCACCTTCCTCGTCGATGCCGACGGGATCGTGCGGTGGTCGGTCGTCAACCCGCGTGGCCAACGGCGGGACCTCGAGGCATACCGCGAGGCGCTCGCCGAGATCTGACTCGGAGCAGGGGTGCGCAGGTGTCCGGTGGGGCGCCCCTCGCCGGGTATTCTTTGCTGCGCTGCCCAGGGCCTGTAGCTCAGCTGGTCAGAGCGCCACGCTTACACCGTGGATGTCGGGGGTTCGAGTCCCTCCGGGCCCACCATCCCTTGTCTTGTGGCCCTGACCTGCATCGCTGCGCCGACCGCTCGTGGACTTGAGCGGACAGCCCTACCTCCACAGGGCCATGCAGACCCTCCGCTAGGTGAGGCTGCGGTCGAACTCGTCGTTGGTGAGCGCGGGTGCGGCGAGCGGGGTGGGGGAGTCGCGCCGTGTTCGTAGGCCGTCCAGGAAGAGGCTGACGTAGCGCCGCCACAGGTCGGGCGCGACGTCGCGACTGCGCTCGGTGACCGCGCCCAGCATGAGCTGGATCAGCGGAAAGTCCGACGGCTCGATGTCCGTACGTAGCTGCCCGGCCTCCTGGGCGCGAACGATGAGCCCTTCGACGGCGGGCGAGAGTCGCTCGCTCGCGATGTCGAACGCGACGCCGGTGCCATGGCCGCCCTCGAGGAGGATCTGCCGCAGGCCGCGGTTCTCGGCGAAGTCGGCGGTCGCCGCGAGGAAGAACTGCTCGAACGCCTCCCACGGGTCGTCGAGCAGGAGGGCCTGTTCCGCACGCTCGACCACGCGCTGCACCGCGGTGTCCAGGACGGCCGCGACGAGCTCGCTGCGGTTCGCGAACCGCCGGTAGGCCGTGCCCACGCCCACGCCCGCGTGCCGTGCGACGTCGTCGAGCGTGACGTCGAGCCCGCGGCTCGCGAACAGGTCACGGGCGGAGGCGATCAGGCGCTGACGATTGCGCTCGGCGTCCGCGCGCAACGGCCTGGCGTCCGGGGCTGATGACGTGCTCATGCATCCCAGCCTAGCAATGAAACGGAGGCGGCGGCTCCGGTTCGTGATACGCTCCGTCGCAGAAACGGAGAACAGGTCTCCGCTTGTTGGGAGTGATGAGGAATGAGCGCACCGCGAGCACTGGTCGTCGGGATGGGTATCGCTGGACTGGCCACGGCCATGCGGCTGCGAGAGGTCGGCTGGGAGCCGTTGCTCGTGGAGCGCGCGCCCGAACGCCGCCCGGCCGGCTACTTCGTCGGCCTGTTCGAGACCGGCCGCGCGACGGCGCAGCGCATGGGCGTGCTGGACGCCATCGGCAACCGCGCCGACCCGGACGGCAAGACGTACGACGTCGACAGGTCCGGCACCCGACGCCGCCCGAGCATGGGGTACGGCGACCTGCCCGGCGACCCGCGCCTCATCATGCGCGGCGACATCGAGGCCGCCCTCTACCCCCAGATCGCCGCCACCACAGAGATCCGGTACGGCACCACCCCGGTCGCGATCGACGAGCACGACGACGGCGTCGACGTCACGCTGCGCACCACCTCCGGCGCCGGCCCTGGATGGGCCACGACCGAGACCACCGAACGGTTCGACCTCGTGGTCGGCGCCGACGGCCTGCGCTCGACCGTCCGCCGACTGGCGTTCGGGCCCGACTCCCAGCTGCTGCGCCCGCTCAACCACATCATCGGCGCGACCCTCCTCAAGGAACAGGTGCCCGGATTCCGGCCCACCGACGGGCTGACCCTCGCCGAAGAAGGGCGCTCGGCCTGGGTGTTCCCCTTCGCCGACCACGCACCCGGCGTGCTGTTCTCCTACCGCACCGACGACGAGGACGCCGAGTTCCGCCGCGAGCCCATCGAGTCCCTGCGAGCCGCCTACGGCCCTGAACCGGCGGGCCCGATCCTCGAGAACCTCTTCGAGCAGTTCGAAGCGGCCGACGACAGCCTCTTCGACTCCGTCCACCAGGTCGACATGCCCACCTGGCACACCGACCGCGTCGTCCTCGTCGGCGACTCCGCCTGGTGCCTCACCCTCTACTCGGGCATGGGCGCCTCCCTGGGCCTGGCCGGCGCCGACCTGCTCGGCACCACGCTCGCCCGCAACCCCGGCAACACCACCCGCGCCCTGCGCGAGTGGGAGCAGCGCCTGCGCCCCTTCGTCGACGTCCAGCAGCGCTCCGGTCGCACCGACGGACTGTCCATGTTCGTGCCCCAGACCCGACGTGACCTCGCCACCCGCAACGTCATGTCCAAGGTCACCAGCAACAAGCTCACCAACCGACTCATGCGGGCCGCGATCGCCACCAAGTTCAAGGAGAAGTCCCTCGACATCGCCGCGCCGTGACCGGACCGCCGAGTCACCCACCAGCGCCGGGGCCGCCCATGCTTCTGTCGCAACCGTCCATCGGACACTCCCGGGTGAGCGCCCAGCGCGGAGGAGAAGCAGGCGGCCAGCGGTCAAGCTGCGCTCGCGTGAGCTGGCCCGCACTGTGAGGATCCTGAGGTGGTGGCAGTCGGTCGGCTGCCATTCGCAGGCTCGGTGACGTCGCGGAACCGTCGTGGTTCAGCGTGGCTGTCGCGCCCGGCGGCCGACCGACACGATGAGCGGAATGCTCAGCACCCCGAGGAGCGTCAGCGCCATGGCGCCCCACAAGGGCGGATTGCCATTGCTGGAGTCCGAGTAGCCGGCTGCGTAGAGCGCGAAGTCGGCCAGGAAGTGGAGCGCGATGGCGAGCCACAGGCCCCCGGCGGCGCGCCGGACGGCGTAGTAGACGGCGCCGAGGAACGACGTGACTGCGACCTGGATGAGGGTGGGGACCAGCGGGGCGCCGTGCAGCAGGTTCAGGGTGTGCAGTGCTCCGAACACCAGGCACGTCAGGAAGAACGCGGGCAGCTCGGACCACGAGCCGCGGGCGCCGGTGAGCAGGATCCCGCGCAGTGCGAGCTCCTCGGTGAACCCGACCAGGAGCGTACCGGCCGCCACGACCACGAGATAGCTGGGGGCCTGGGTCCAGTCGACCTGGCTGAGGTTCCCGGCGATGACCACCAGATAGACGGCCGGGAACGCCCACCACCACGGCGGCACCCGCTGACGGGGAGTCTCGTGCCAGACGGGAGCCCACCAGCCCGCGCGGCGCACGAACACGACCAGCAGGACGGCGATGATCGTCAGGGGCAGGACGTGCGTGCGCAGGAACGCGAGAGTGGGATCGGTGATCTCGCCGTCGCCGCCGCCGGGCAGCAGGTCGTCGATCGTGATGAGGACGGCGTAGGCCACGACCACGGCGAGGCCGACGAGAACGGTGGGCCTGACGCGCACGTCCTCGGCCTCGTCCCGTGTGCTGGTGGTGCCCGGAGGATCGACCGGCATGCTGTTCATCTCCCGGGTTCAGGCCTTCGCCGCTGCGGGATCGGGTGCCCGGTCTCCGACGGCTTCGTGAGCGTCGCGGGCGGCGAACCAGAAGAAGATCAGTGCCAGCACGCCGGCCACGATCGCCAGCACCGCCAGCGGGCTCGACCCGCCGGCCTGCTCGAGGCTGAACACCGAGAAGTCCCACGCGCCGTGCAGGACCATGGCCCCGATCAGGGAACCGATCACCCGGCGCAGGATGTAGAACGTCAGCCCGTGCAGGAACGCCTGGCCGATCTGGGGCACGGTGGCGGCGACCGACTGCCCGAGGAAGATGTTGATCCCGTGCATCAGGCCGAAGCACAGGCTCGAGATCAGGACGGCCCAGACCTCGGCGACGCTGCCGCGCAGTCCCACGAGCAGCACGCCGCGGGTGGTCAGCTCCTCGGTGAACCCGACGAAGACTCCCAGCGCCAGGGCGGCGAGCACGAAGTCCAGGCTCACCGCCGACCACGTCGTGCCCGCGAGGTTGCCGATCACGGCCACCGCGAGCAGTCCCGGCGCGATGACCGTCCACTTCGCCTTCGTGGTGCGGCGCTCGTGCAGCGCGGGCCGCCACCAGCCCAGCCACGTCGTGACCACGGCAAGGACCGCGGCCCCGACGACCAGCGACACGACGGCACCGCGCCACAGGTTCGACGGCGAGTCACCGAAGTCGGTGTAGGGGACGCCGCTGGACTTCTGCAGCACGACCACCACCACGCCGTACAGGACCCACACGGCCAGACCCACCCATGCCCGAGGACGTACGCGCATCCCGACTCCCTCTGCTCGACAGCCACACATCGGTCCAGAACCGGGCCAAGCCTCGCAGGCATTCGCGGAGACCGCGCGGCGTCGCAACGCCCGACCCGGTCGAATGGCTCCGGCACGCCGGGGCACACCAGAGCCGCCACCGAACTCGGGCGGGACACGTCCGGACCCCGACAGCCCGCGGTTCCGGGCGGTGGGACGCGCCGTGGCAGACTCGCGCACCGTGACGTCGAACACCCGCATCTGCCGGGCTGCCCTGACCAGCGACCTCGAGAGCCTCGCCATGGTGGAGCTCCGGTCGTGGACTGCGGCGTTCCAGGACGTGCTCGATCCCGCCGAGCTCGCCGGGCTCCGGCTGGAGACTCTGCGCGAGAGGTGGGTGGACCGGCTCGGCGAGCGCGACGGAGATCGCGCGAACACCTTGTGCCTGGTCGAGGACGGCGAGGGCGACAAGAACGACATCCTCGGCTACGTCCGGTGGTACCCGAGCGAGGACCTCGATCTCGACCCGGCGCAGGTGGCGGAGATCGGAGCTCTGTACACGGTCCCGTCGAGCTGGCGCAGCGGCGCCGGCACGTCGCTCCTGCGTGCGGCCGTCGACGCCGCCACTGCGGGGGGATATCTCCATGCGGCGTTGTGGGTGCTCGAGGACAACGCGCGTGCGCGCGCCTTCTACGAGCGGCAGGGGTGGGAGCACGACGGCGTCCACGACACGGTCCGTTCGGGGCCCAGGCTCGTGCGACGCCTGCGCTACTGGCGAGGACTGGCCGCCTGACGGGCCGGAGCGGGCCGCACGTCGAGCTGCCCGCTCCCGTCCCGTGCGCCGTCGGCGCTCGCTAGAGCCGCCAGGCCTCGCGGTAGTCGGCGTGGTCGGCGTAGGGGAGCGCGAGGGCCCGGAGCATGCGCTCGCCCACGAACTCGATGCCGCTGACCTCCCGTGCGTCGACGTCCCGGTCGAGGTCCTTGTCCATGTCGAGGCCGGTCGCCTCGTAGGCAAGATGGACGAGCTGGCGCTTGGCCTTGACCTCTGCCTGCAGCCGCGCCGGAGTGAACGCCCGATCGAGCTCGCTCGACGATGTCGCGTCGGGACCTTCGCGCCGTCGGAGCGCGGCGGCCGTCGCCCTCGCCTCGTCCTCGTCCAGCCGTGCGGTCAGGAACTCGGTCAGGGTCACAGGGGCAGCATACGGCGGAGCCGCGGCGACGAGCTTCTCGGCACGGGGTGGCCCGAGCGGCCTCCGAGGGGGCGTACCGTGAAGAGGTGGGTGATCGACGGATCGGCCCGCACGAGGCCGATCACGACGGCTCGCCGACGGAGGTTCGGTCCTCCGGCACCGACGAGATGGCGTCCGAGGCGCGCTGGGACGACGACGGCGGCTACGAGCCCGACGACACCGACCGCGACGCAGCCACAGCTCCCGGGGCCGACACGCCCGCGGGCGGTCTCTTCCTGCGCGGCATCCTCGACTCCGCCCTCCCGCACGAGCTCGGCACGGACGCCGAGCCGGAGCGCTACACGGTCGCCGCGATCTTCTCGCGCCAGGTCGCCCCGGAGGAACGCGCGCTGATCGAGGGGCCGGACGCCCGGTCCACGCTGGCGGCGCGCGGGTACCCGGGGGTGGGGCTCAAGGTCGCGGACCGCCGCCTGGAGATCTCGGGGACGAACCTGGCGACGCTCGCGAGCGGTCTCGCCTCCCAGGTCGCGGCGCTCCTCCGGGACGTGGAGGAGCAGGTCGTGACGGCCCGTGAACGGCGCGACGACGAGCGGGTGCGGTGGAGCGAGGCGGAAGCGGTGCGCGCCGCCCGGGTGAAGGCTGAGGCAGACCGTGTCCGTTTCGAGTGACCTTCCGACCCCCGCGCCGGCCCCTGCACCCCACGGCGTCCGTCGCCCCGCGAGGCGCGTCACGAGGGACTACGCCGCCTTGGCCAAGGTCGTGCGGGACTCCGGCCTCCACAGCCGCCGCTACGCCTACTACTGGTCGCGGCTGGTCGTGACGGTCGTCGCGTTCGCCCTGGTGTGGGCCGGGGTGGTGCTGCTGGGCGACACCTGGTGGCAGCTCGTGCTCGCCGCGGCCCTGGCGGTCGTCCTGGCACAGCTGGCGTTCCTCGGGCACGACAGCTCGCACCGGCAGATCTTCCGCTCGCGGGCCTGGAACGACTGGACCGGCCGCGTGCTGGCGAACGCGTTCGTGGGGCTGAGTCACGTGTGGTGGACCGCGAAGCACAACGCGCACCACGGGGCGCCGAACCGCGAGGGGCACGACCCGGACATCTCACCCGGGGTCATCGCGTTCACGCCGGCGGTCCTCGCGAGCCGGCACGGGTGGCGCCGGTGGTTCGCCCGCAGGCAGGGCTGGTTCTTCTTCCCGCTGCTGGCGCTCGAGGGACTCAACCTGCACGTGGCGAGCGTGCGCACGGTGCTGGGCCGTGGTCCGGTCGTCCACCGCGGCGTCGAGGTCCCGGTCCTGCTGACCCGCCTGGTCCTGAACGTCGCCGTCCTCGCGCTCCTGCTGCCGCCCGCGATGGCGGGCGCCTTCCTCGCCGTCCAGCTCGGCCTGTTCGGCGTCCTCCTGGGCGGGGCCTTCGCGCCCAACCACAAGGGGATGCCGATCGTCCCGGCGGACGCGGAGGTCGACTTCCTGCGTCGGCAGGTGCTGATGTCCCGCAACATCCGGGGGAACGTCGTCGTCGACTTCTTCATGGGCGGCCTCAACCGGCAGATCGAGCACCACCTGTTCCCGGGCATGCCGCGGCCGAACCTCCGGCGCGTGCAGCCGCTCGTGCGGGAGTACTGCTCCACCCTCGGGGTCACGTACACCGAGGTCGGCTTCTTCGTCTCCTACCGGATCGTCGTCGGTTACCTCAACGACGTCGACCACAGGGCGCGCGACCCGTTCGAGTGCCCCCTGGCGGCGCAGCTCGGGCGGTAGCGGACTTTCGCCCGAACGGGGCGAATGGCGCGTACAGTCGAGGTATCCGGGACGACCGTCCCCCAGCTGAGGTACGTGGGTCCGGAGAAGCGAGGAGGCCGTCATGGCCACCACCCCGACCCCCACCCCGCCGCTCGCCTCCGCGACCAACGGCAACCCCAGCAGGAAGGTGACCGGCACGACCCGGGCTCCCCGAGTCACCCGCACGAGCAGCGGCGAGCTCCCCGGGAGGGCTCCGCGCAGCCGCGCCGGAGCCGTCTGGGTCGGTATCTGCGTCGCGGCCCTGCTGCTGGTCGCACTGATCGTCTTCATGCTGCAGAACACCCAGCTGGTCCTGGTCTCCTTCCTGGGCATGCAGGGCACCGTCCCGCTCGCCGTCGCCCTCCTCATCGCGGGTGTCGGCGTCGGCATCATCGCCCTGATCATCGGCACCGTCCGCATCACCCAGCTGCGTCGTCGCCTGCACCGCGGCGCATGACCCGCCGCGCCGTGGAGGGAGGCGCACCGTGACCCACGACGCCCTGACCTCCAGGCCGGGCCGACGCCACGACCTGCTCGGCGAGCTCGCGGCCGCGCAATGGGCCGTGGAGGACGTGGTCTCCGTCGTCGACGGGGGCCTGGCGATCGACCTCTCGCGCTACCTGACGGCGAGGGCGCGGCTCGACGCCGCGGTCACGGCCTGGAACCGGCGGGTCGGCGCGGGCGCGTCGACCGTCGAGGCGCATTGACCGTGCCGGACGGGAGCACGCTCGGGGGACAGCCCCCTTGTCCTGAGCCGCTGACCCCGTAGGCTCGAGACATCCGCACGATCGAGTGACCGCTCACCCCACGGCTGGGAAGTCGACCTCGATCTCTGCGAGGACCAGATGACCACAGCCACCGTCGTCGACGGCTCGGCGGCAGCCGCCCGACTCTCCGGCGCCCCTCACACCAGCTCCTACAGCGCGTTGTCCCGCACCGTGCGGGAGGCCGGGCTGCTGCGGCGCGCGTACGGCTACTACCTGTGGACGGGTGGGCTGCTCGTCCTGGCGCTCGGGGCCGCGGCCAGCGGGTTCGTGCTGCTCGGCGACTCGTGGCTCCAGCTGCTCGTCGCCGGCGCGCTCGGGCTGATCCTCACGCAGTTCGCGTTCCTCGCGCACGAGGCCGCGCACCGGCAGGTCTTCGCGACCGGGCCCGTCAACGACCGGGTCGGTCGCGTCGTGGCGAACGTCGTCGTCGGCATCAGCTACTCGTGGTGGATGTCGAAGCACACCCGCCACCACGCGAACCCGAACCACGTGGGCAAGGACCCGGACGTCGCGAACGACACGATCGTGTTCACCGAGGAGGGCGCCCGCGAGCACCGCGGCCTGCTCGCGCTGATCACGCGCTACCAGGGCTGGCTGTTCTTCCCCCTCCTCACCCTCGAGGGCCTCAACCTGCACCTGACGTCGGTGCGCTCGCTCCTGCACGGCACCGACGCCGACCGGGGCGCTCGCGTGCGCGAGCTCGTGACCATCGGCCTGCGGCTGGTCCTCGCCAGGGCGGTCGTGTTCTGGTGGCTGCCGTTCGGCATGGCGTCCGCCTTCCTCGGCGTCCAGCTCGCCGTGTTCGGCGTGTACATGGGGGCGTCGTTCGCGCCCAACCACAAGGGCATGCCGATGGTCCCCGAGGGCAGCCGCCTCGACTTCCTGTCCAAGCAGGTGCTCACCTCACGGAACATCCGCGGCGGTGCCTGGACGAGCGCCCTCATGGGCGGCCTCAACCACCAGGTCGAGCACCACCTGTTCCCGAGCATGCCCCGCCCGCACCTGGCCCGCGCCCGTCTCCTGGTGCGCGAGCACTGCGCCGCGAACGGCCTCCCGTACACCGAGACCGGCCTCGTGCGGTCGTACGCCATCGTCGTCGGCTATCTCAACCGCGTCGGCCTGGCCGCCCGCGACCCGTTCGACTGCCCCCTGCGGCAGAGCATGCGGGGCTACTGAGGCCGGTGGGCGGGGGCGGCCGCGCGCCGCCCCCGCCCACCGGTCACCCGCCTGAGGCGCCGTCCGCGGCACCCGCGTCGTCCGCACCGTCGTCGCGCGCGAGCCTCGCACGGACAGACTGCGTGTCCGCGTCGATCGTCGCCCGGTCGACGCCCTCGGTGGCGGGCACGCGGGCCGCCACCTCGTCGACCAGCTCCGCGGCCTTCCCGCTGTCGATCCACTCGGCGGTCAGGTCGTCGACGGCGGCGTCGGTCTTCGCGGAGAAGTCGGCGTTCTCCTCGAACCGGGTGACGAGCGCGTTCTGGCTCATCATCCCGCCCATGCCGCCGCCACCCCCTCCTCCGGGGCCGCCCTCCATGCCGTCGGGCGGGCCCTGGGCGCCGGTGCCGTCGGGTGCCGCTCCACCACCGGCGTCGGCACCGGCCTCGTCGCCGCCCTGGCCGCGACCGCCTGGCATCGTGCCGCCGCCGGCGCCACCGGGACCGGTCATCCCACCCAGGGCGAGGTTGAGGTCCCACGACACGACGCTGATGAGGCCGGTGTCGAGGTCGTAGTAGAGGTAGGCGTTCTTGCCGGGCCCGGAGATGGTGTCGAAGTTGTCGAGCACCTCCTGCGTGCCGAGGTACGTGGCGAAGGACTCGACGTCGACCCACTGGTCGAGCTCGTCCGCGAACTCCTCGTCCGACGCGCCGTCGAGCCACCTGAGGAACGACACGATCGGTTGCAGGTCCTGGCTCCCGACGAGGTTGACCTGCTTGAAGTCGTCCGTGTACTCGGTCTGGTCGTTCCCCTGGTACTCGAACGAGCTCGTGGACAGCAGCTTGTAGAGCACCCCGTCGCCCTTCAGCCCGTCGGCGTACTGCGGGTCCGGGTTCTCGACGACGAGCCGGGTCGTGGTCGGCCGGTCGTTCACGGTGTAGGTGGTGAACGAGTAGTCCTGGGTGGGCTGCCCGGACTGCTTGGTGAGCTCGAGCGAGACAGCCTCGTTGAGCGAGGAGGTGCTCGACGCGCTCGCGGGACGGAGCGACAGCTCGGTCCTGCCCTGGTACGCGCGGCCGGGCTCGTTCTCGTCGAAGCTCACCAGCAGCGGCAGGTTCTCCGGCTCGTCGGTGGTCAGCGAGACCCCCGTGCCGGCGAACCCGCCGCCGTCACCGCCGCCGGGCATGCCGCCCTCCGGCATCTCGCCGCCTTCGGGCAGCTCCATGCCCTCGGGCGGCTCCATACCTTCGGGAGGCTGCGGCATGCCGCCGCCCTCGCCCCCCTCGCCGCCCATGCCTCCGCCGATGCCGCCCGGGGCGCGCTCGCCCTCGGTGTCGGACCCCTCGCGGTCGTCGACCAGCGACGACAGCGTGGAGTTGCCCTTGAGGCGCACGGCGACGTCCTGGATCGTGGTGCCGTCGATGGTGATGTCGGCGGACATCCACTCCTTCTCGCCGTCGGCGAAATAGGCGTCGAGCATCTCGTCGTAGCGCTCCTGCGTGTACGACAGCGAGATCTCGTGGTCCACGGAGTCGTCGAAGAGGTCGACCGTCCCCGTGACGTCCTGCGTGATGCGTTCCTCGTCGCTCACGGCGGCCGAGCTCGTGGAGTAGGGGCGGATCGTGATGTCACCGAAGAAGGTCAGGGCGACGGCCACCCCGACGACCCCCGCGGTGAGGGGCTTCCAGTGCTGACGCAACCGGATCGGGAGGCGCTTGCGAAGGCTTGCGAGGCTCATGGTCGGTGGGTCACCCGCTCACATGTCGGACTGGTCGTACCCGGTCAGGACCGTGACCTTCTGGCCGGAGTTGATCGCACCGAGCTCCTCGATGACCTCGGCGGTCGTGATGCCGCCCTTGAGGCGCACGGAGTAGAACAGCTCGGTCAGGGCGCCGCCGCGCACGGTCTCGACGCTCACCAGCTCGAACTCCTGCGTCAGCCGGACCAGCACGTCGGCGACGTCCTGCTGGTACCGCGGCTCGGGTGGCACCTGGACCTTGACCACCTGCCGCTGGATGTCGAGCTTGAACCAGTCGAAGCGCTGCATGAGGAAGACGACGAGCAGGATGATCGCGGTCGCCGCGGCGGCCAGCAGGTAGAAGCGCGTGCCGACGGCCATGCCGATCGCCATCACGAGGAAGATGAACCCGACGTCGCGGGTCTCCTTGATCGCGTTGCGGAACCGGATCACGGACAGGGCGCCGACGAGGGCGAACGCGCGGGCGATGTTCGACCCGACGACCAGCATGATCACGGCGACGACCATGCCGATGATGACGAGGGTCTGGACGTAGGACTGGCTGTAGGAGATGTTCCGGTGCGTCCGCTTGTACACCCAGCCGATGGCCGAGGACAGGACGAAGGACAGCACCAGCGTCATCGCGACGTCGAAGACGGAGAAGGTTCCGCTCAGATCTTGCAGGTTCATCGGACGAGGACACTCTTTCGGTTGGGGGCGTCTGCGACGCCGGTCGGGGTGGTGGTTTCGGTGGCGGGGTCGCCGAGGACGGCGTCGAGCTCGTCCGGGGCGTGCATGGTCGAGCGCGGCACGAGGCCGAAGGCCTGCACGCTCTGGCAGTACTTGGAGATCCGCACGACGTCGAGGCTCATCCGCGCGGTGAGGTCGGTGACCCACGCGGGAACGCGCTCGTTGGCCTTGACCTCGAGCACGGACAGGCGGGCGGGCAGCACGAGCCGGTTGGGGGCCTCGGACGCGAGGTGGAAGTCGCGGTCCCGCCCGCGCAGGCGGTGGTCGAGGGTGACGCGCAGGCCGAGGTCGGCCTCCCGGCCCACCCACGCCTCGCGGTGGTACCCGGTGGTCACCGTCGGGCGCAGGTCGAGCTCGCCGACGAGCGTGGCGACCTCCGCGAGGAACGCACGCTCCCGGGCGCCGACCTCGCCCACGGGCTCGTAGCCCTCGGGCGAGCAGAGCCGCAGCGCGTCCCGGTACGGCAGCACGACCCGGCGCTTCTGCGTGACGCGGTTGACGCGCTGCTTGATCTCGACGAAGACCCTCGAGTCCGGCGTCAGGTCGTCGGCCGTGCCGTAGTGCCGCACGCGCAGCTTGCGCCGGAACTTCAGGCCCTCGATCTTCTCCCAGTAGAACTTCAGCCGGTCGGTGTCGTAGTACACGCTGGTGATCGGGTAGCCCCGGTCGCCGGAGTACGCGTCGTCGTCCATGTGCCGGCGCAGCTCGGTGCGGAGCTCCTCGGCCTGGTGCTGCGGCACGAGGTACTTGATCTCGAACCGGTTGAACGCGTGCAGCCGGCTCGCGGTGGCGGTGCGTGCCGAGCTCGCGGACCCTGCCGGGCGGTCCGGCTCGGTGTCGCTCGGCGTCGCACGGGGTTCGGTACGTCGGGACCGACGTCGCACGGGAAGCTCCTCTCGCCGGTGCCGGTGCGTCCGCGGGTGAACCACGGCCGTCCGGCAGGTGAACAATCAGGAGCCTGCAGGCTGGCGGGGCAACTTATGTGCTGGCTGTAATCTGCGGGTTCGCGGGCGAAGACATAGGCGGTTCACAGGTTCGGCACAGGGAGCGCGGGGGTCGGGGCCGCAGGCTGGCGCCATGACGTCGTCCTCCGTGCCCTCCTTCACGACCGTCGGGCGCCCCGACCAGCCGCTCCTCGCCCGACCGGACGGGGCGCCGGTCCGCGCGCTCGTGGTGGACGACGAGCTCAACCTCGCCGAGCTCCTCACGACCGCCCTCCGGCTCGAGGGGATGGACGTCGCCGCCGCGCCCGACGGCGCGTCGGCGCTCCGCCTGGCGCGGGAGACCGTCCCCGACCTCGTCGTGCTCGACGTGATGCTCCCGGACATGGACGGGTTCACGGTGCTGCGACGGCTGCGCGCGCAGGGTGCCCGGATGCCCGTGCTGTTCCTCACCGCGCGCGACGCCGTCGAGGACCGGGTCGCGGGCCTCACGGTGGGCGGCGACGACTACGTGACGAAGCCGTTCAGCCTGGAGGAGGTCGTCGCCCGGGTGCGCGGGCTGCTGCGCCGCGCGGGCGCGGTGACGCGGTCCGAGGACGGGGTGCTCGTCGTCGGCGACCTGGAGCTCGACGAGGACGCCCACGAGGTGCGGCGCGGGGGCGTGGAGCTGCACCTCACGGTGACGGAGTTCGAGCTGCTGCGGTTCTTCATGCGCAACCCGCGCCGGGTGCTGTCGAAGGCCCAGATCCTCGACCGCGTGTGGAACTACGACTTCGGCGGCCAGTCCAGCATCGTCGAGCTGTACGTCTCCTACCTGCGCCGCAAGATCGACAAGGGGCGGGAGCCGATGATCCACACGCTCCGCGGGGTGGGGTACGTGCTCAGGCCGGCGGCGGCCCCGGACGAGGGTGGCGTCCGTGGGTGACCGTCGTGGGCGGGCGGGTCGGAGGCCCGTCACGCTGAGACGGCGCCTCGTGGTCGTGCTCGCCGCGGTGGTCGTCGTCGTGACGGTCGGCCTCGCGACGGTCTCGACGGCGGTGCTGCGCTCCCAGCTCGTCGCGCAGGCCGACCAGCGGCTGGAGCAGGCGAGCCTGCGCCTCGTCGAGGGCCCGGGGCCCCGGCCGCCCGGCGTCGACGGCGCGGACGGTGCGAACGGTGCGGACGGCGCCGATGGCCAGGACGCCGCCCCGCCGCCCGCCCTGACCGACGACCCGTCGGACTTCCCCGCGGGCTTCGGCCCGGGCAGCGCCGTCGTGCGCTCCGTGGACGGCGAGCTGGAGCTCGCCGACCACGTGTCGGACGCGCTGGAGCGCACGACCCTCGACGACGCGCAGGTCGCTGCCCTCCAGGCGGTGCCCGCGGACGGCCGGGCGCACGCCGTCGACGTGCCGCACCTCGGCGCGTTCCGGGCGGTGCACCGGACCGGCGAGGACGGCGAGGACGCGGTCGTCGCCGCCAGCACCGCGACCGTCGCCGCGACCCTGCAGGGCTACGTCCTCGTGCAGGTGGCGCTCGGGGCGGCGGGCCTGGCGGCCGCGGTCGTCGGGGGAGCGTGGCTCGTGCGGCGCTCGCTGCGTCCCCTCGACGACGTCGCCGAGGCCGCGGTCCGGGTGTCCGAGCTCGAGCTCTCCCGGGGCGCGGTCGCCGGCATCCCGCGCGTGCCCGAGAAGCTCACGGACGAGCGGATGGAAGTAGGGCAGGTGGGCGCCGCGCTCAACCGGATGCTCGACCACGTCGAGGTCTCGCTGCAGGTGCGGCACGAGTCGGAGCAGCAGGTACGCCGGTTCGTCGCGGACGCGAGCCACGAGCTGCGCACACCGCTCGCGACCATCCGCGGCTACGCCGAGCTCGTGCGCCGCGCCCCCGACGAGCAGGACGGCGCCACGGCGCGCTCGCTCGACCGGATCGAGTCCGAGGCGGTGCGCATGACCGGCCTCGTGGAGGACCTGCTGCTCCTCGCCCGGCTCGACGCGGGCCGGCCGCTCGACCTGGAGCCGGTCGACGTGGCGTCGCTCGCCGTCGACGCGGTGATGGACGCGCACGCCGCGAGTCCCGCCCACGAGTGGGCGCTGGCGCTGCCGGGCGACGGCGGCGAGGACGGCGGCGTCGCCCGGGACGACGCCGAGCCGGGCGAGGACGCGCTGGTCGTGACCGGCGACGAGGCGAGCCTGCGTCAGGTGCTGGCGAACCTGCTCGCGAACGCCCGCACGCACACGCCCGCGGGGACGCGCGTGGCGGTGCGGCTGGTGGACCGGCCGGACGCCGTCGAGATCGAGGTGGCCGACGACGGGCCGGGCATCACGCCCGACCTGCGGCCGGCGCTGTTCCGCCGCTTCACGAGGGGGGACGCGTCGCGCCACCGGGCCGGGGGCTCGACCGGCCTCGGCCTCGCGATCGCCGACGCGATCGTCACCGCCCACGGTGGCACGATCGCGGTCCGGTCCGCCACGGCCGGCGAACGTCTGCCGGGTGCGACGGGGACGACGTTCACCGTCCGCCTGCCGCGTGGGCGCACGGGGGACGCCGCCCCGCGCTCAGCGTGAGCCACCCGAGGGCGGCTGGAAGCCCTCGGGGAACCCGCCGCCCGGGAAGCCGCTCTGCGGCCCGGTCTGCTCGTCGGAGCCGCCGAGCCCGCCGAGCCCGCCCGATCCCTCCTCGTCGTCGTCCTGCACGAGCTGCTGGTCGAGGTCGGCCAGCACGACCTCGTCGCCGGCGGCGAGCCCGTCGGTGATCTCGGTGCGCTCAGGACCGACGGCGCCGGTCGTGACCGTGACGGTGCGGACGGCGTCTCCGTCGAGCACGCGCACCGTCCGCGCGGAGCCGTCCGCGCTCACGGCCGACGTCGGCACGACGAGCACGTCGTCCACGGTCGCGACCTCGATCGTCGCCGACGCCGAGGCGCCCTCGGGCAGGTCGCCCTCCGCGTCGGCGTCCTTCGAGCCGTCGTCGGACGGGCTGTCGTCCGACGGGTCGAGCGCGATCGTCGCCGCGTACGCAGGGGTCGACGTCTCGGAGGAGTCGAGGATCCCCACGCTGCTCACCGAGCCGGTGTACTCGCCGCCGGTCGCCGGAACCGTCGCGGTGACGGGCTGCCCCACCTCGACCGACCCGACCTCGGCAAGGTCGAGCGTCGTGGACAGGACGTGGCCGCCGCTGCCGAGGATCGTCACGGCCGCGTCGCCCGCGCTGACGCTCGCGCCCCTCGAGGCGTCGACCTGCGCGACCGTGCCGGAGACAGGAGCCGTGAGGGTGCCCGCCGCGGCTGCCGCCTCCGCGATGTCGACCTCGCTCTGCGCGACCGTCACCGCGGCGCGGTCGGCGAGGATGCGCTCGGCCGTGACCGTGCCCGACGTCGCCGCGGCGCCGCCGAGCGCGCCGGTGCCGGACCCGCCGTCCGTGC
This sequence comes from Isoptericola sp. NPDC056134, assembly GCF_042264825.1. Lineage (NCBI taxonomy): Bacteria > Bacillati > Actinomycetota > Actinomycetes > Micrococcales > Promicromonosporaceae > Isoptericola > Isoptericola sp. NPDC056134. The sequence continues at coordinate 68,907 of NZ_JBHJVM010000008.1, read as the reverse complement.
CCGAGGTACCGCCCGACGGCGCGCCGCCCATGCCTGAGGTGCCGGATCCGCCGGACCCGCTCGGCAGGTCACCCGAGCCGGCGGACCCCGAGGGCGTCGAGCCGTCGTCGGTGCCGCTCGGCGCGTCGCCCTGCGGGGTGTCGCCGGTGCCGGACTCCGCCTCGGGCGCCTGGCCCGCGGGGGTGTCGCCGCCGGTGGCCCCGCCACCGGAGCCGGACGTGTCGGCGTCCTCGAGGGCCTGGACCGCGTCGTCGAGCGCGTCTGCCTTCTCGCCCAGCGTCGTCACGGCGTCCTCCAGGTCGGCCACGAGGTCCGTGAGCGCCTTCTCGGCCTGTCCTGTCGCCTGCTGGGCGGTGTCGGTGGCGACGAGCGCCTCCTGGGCGGAGACGATCGCGTCCACGCAGGCGGCGAAGTCGTCGTCCGTGGCCCCGTCGCCGGCCCCGTCGCCGGCCCCGTCGCCCGCCCCGTCGCCTGCGGCGTCGGTTGCGGCGAGGACGGCCGCGCACGCACTGTCGTCACCCGTCGCCGCGCTGACGGCGTCGCCCGAGGCGCTGAGCGCCGTCGCGCCGTCGAGGAGCGCGTCCTCCACGGACTCGTAGCCGTCGAGCAGCGCGTCCTGGGCCGACTGCACGTCCTCCTGGGCGGCGGCGAGCGCCGCGCGCGCGTCCGTGACCGCCTGCTCGAGGGCGGCGGTGTCGCCGGCGGTGGCGGGGGACGCCGCCGCGCCCGCCGTGACGCGAGACGTCGTGCTCGTCGCGCTGACGAGCTGCACCGTCGCGGTGCCGGTGCCGGTCGAGGTGCCGGTGGCCGCCGAGCTCGGCTGCACGTCGCCCGAGCCGGCCGCGTCGGACGAGGGGGTGGACGTCGTGCTGCCCGACGTGCTGGCGGTCCCGGAGGCCTGCGCCTCCAGGTCGTCGGCGAGCGTCTGCTTCGCGTCCGCGAGCGACCCGGAGGCGTCGTCGACGGCCTCCTGCAGCTCGTCCGCGTCCAGCGTGGCGAGCGTGTCGCCCGCCTCGACCTCGTCGCCCGCGGCCACCTGCACCGACGCGACGGTGCCGGACGCGCCGAACGTCGTGTCCGCGCGGCTCGCCGAAGCGACCGTGGCGCTGACGGCTACGTGCTGCGCGACGTCACCGGTCGTGGCCTCCACCGTGCGGTAGCGGGTGTCGGCGGGCCGCAGCGCGAACGCCGTGCCTCCGGCGCCGAGCACCACCACCACGACGCCCGCCGCGACGAGCCGGCGTCGCGTCGCGCGGCGCCGGCGCACGGCCGCGTCACGCATCGCCGTCACCGCCCGAGCGGCCGGGGAAGCCGCCGCGGCCGCCGAACCCGGTGGAGCAGCCGTCGTCGCCGGGGGAGGAAACGGTGAGGCTCGTCGCGGTCAGCGCGCCGCCGTCGTCCTCCTCGCCCTGCGCCGTGACGCACTGCCCGACGCTGACGTCGTCGGCCGAGCCGCCCTGCTGCACGGTGTAGGCGGTGGCGTCGTCGACGGTGACGGTCTCCTCGGCCGACTCGCCGTCGCGAGAGGTGGTGGTCACCGTGAGGGTGGACCGGTCGAGCGCCGTGACCTTCCCGGTGGTGATGCCGCCGAAGCCGCCCTGTCCGCCCGGACCCCCGGACGGCATGTCGGTCGGCATCCCCGACGGCATGTCGGTCGGCATGTCGGACGGAGCGCCCTCCGGGCGCTCGCCGCCACCGCCGCCGCCGGGGAGGCCGCCCCCGAAGCCGCCGGTGCACTCGCCGTCCACCGGCTCGCTCACCGCGACGGACGACGCCGCGGAGCCCTCGTCGGCGGAGCCCGAGTCGTCGGCCGCGTCGCCCCCGCCGGGCATCCCGCCCGTCGTCGCGACGACGCACGAGCCCACGGTCACGTCGTCGAGCGAGCCGTCGACGGTGACCGTGATCGTGGTGTCGTCCGTCCACGTGACGGCGGTCTGGGAGTCGTCGCCCTGCACCTGGGCCGTCGTGCCGTCGACGGCGGCGACCTCGCCCGAGACGCCGGGGGCGCGGCCGCCGCCGTCGGGCGCTCCCCGCCCCTGCTGCTGGCCCTGCTGCTGGCCCTCGGCCGCGGGAGTGCCGTCGGACGTGGCGGCGTCCGAGGACGAGCACCCGGCGAGCGCGAGCGCGAGGCCGACGACGCCGACCATGCCGAACGAGGCGAGCGCGGCGCGCGGGCGTCGGGCGGGGGCGGGGGCGGCGGTGCGGGCCAGGGGAGTGCGGGAGGGTGCGGGACGGGTGTTCATGGGGTTCTCCGGGACGTGGGGGAAGGGCGCGGCCGGTCGCCGCTCGTGGCTGGTCGCGGGGCACGGCTACTCGCTGCGGAGCGCGTCGATGGGGGCGAGGCGGGCGGCACGGACGGCGGGGTAGACGCCGAACACCAGCCCGATGGCGAGCGCGACGGCGAGCGAGCCGGCCACCGCGACGGGGGACACGACGATCGACGAGCCGAGCACGCCGGGCAGGGTCACGGCGGCGAGGACGCCGAGGCCGGCGCCGACCAGGCCGCCGGTGACGCCGAGGATCGACGCCTCCGTGAGGAACTGCCGCCGGATCGCCCCGGGCGGAGCGCCGAGGGCCTTGCGCAGCCCGATCTCGCGGGTCCGCTCGCTGACGGACACGAGCATGATGTTCATGACGCCGATGCCTCCCACCAGGAGGGACAGGCCCGCCACGCCGGCGAGCAGGACGGTGAGGGTGCGGTAGACGGACGTCGCCGTGGACACGAGCGAGTCCTGCGAGTCGATCGTGAAGTCGGCGGCGTCCGCGCTCGTCGCGCCGTGCAGCGCGAGGAGGAGCGACTGCGCCTCCTGGTACGCGGCGGAGACGGCGTCGGTGTCGGTCGCCTTGAGGTAGATCGTGCTGACCGACGTGTCCGTACCGCCGGTGATGCCGGACGTCATGGCGGTCATCGACACGACGGCCGTGTCGTCGAGGTTGGTCGACGCGCTCGACCCGGCGGCCTCGAGGACGCCGACGACGTCGAACGTCGTCCCGGCGATGCTCACGGTCCGCCCCACGACGCGGGTGGAGCCGAACAGCTCCGTCGCCGTCTCGGGGCCGAGCACGACCTCGTCGGTGGAGCCGGCGTCGACGAATTCTCCCGACGCGAGCTCGCGGGAGCGTACGCCCAGCCAGTCGCCGGTGACGCCGGTGACGGTCGTGGTCCAGTTGGTGTCGCCGGCTTCCACGGACTGCGACGACTCCTTCTCCGCGGTGACCGCGGCGACGTCCGGGACCGCGACGTCCGAGCCGAGGGCCTCGGCGTCCGCCACGGTGAGCGTGGAGGCGGAGCCGAAGCCGCCGCGGACCCCGGAGGAGTCCGTGGACGACCCGGGCGTGACGATGAGCAGGTTCGACCCCAGCGAGCTGATGTCCTCGGACACGTCCTTCTGGGTGCCGAGACCCAGGCCGACCGTGAGGATGACCGCCGCGATGCCGATGAGGATGCCGAGCACGGTCAGCAGCGAGCGCATGGTGTGCGCGCGGATCGCGTGCCACGCGGTGGCGAGGGTCTCCGCCCAGCTCATGGCGCCACCGCCCGGCCGCTCGGGGCGTCGGACGTGATCAGCCCGTCGAGCACCCGCACGACGCGGCGCGAGCGCTCGGCGACCTCGTGCTCGTGCGTGATGAGCACGATGGTGCGGCCGTGGGCGTGCAGCGCGTCGAACAGGTCGAGCACGTCGGCCGTGGAGCGCGAGTCGAGGTTGCCCGTCGGCTCGTCCGCGAGGACCAGCGCGGGCTCGCCCACCAGGGCACGGGCGACCGCGACGCGCTGCTGCTGGCCTCCCGACAGCTGGCCGGGCCGGTTCGCGGTGCGGTCGCCGAGCCCGACGCGCTCCAGCGCCTGCGCGGCCCGAGCGCGCCGCTCCACGGGGGCGACGCCGCGATAGACGAGCGGCAGCTCCACGTTGCGCAGCGCCGACAAGGAGGGCAGCAGGTTGAACTGCTGGAACACGAAGCCGATCTGCTCGTTGCGCACGCTCGCGAGGTCGGTCTCGTCCATGTCGTCCACGTCGTCGCCCGCGATCCGGTAGGTGCCGGCGGTGAGCGTGTCGAGGCAGCCCAGCACGTTCATGAGCGTCGACTTGCCGGAGCCGGACGGGCCCACGATCGCCACGTACTCGCCCCGCTCGATGCGCAGGTCGACGCCGCGCAGGGCCTCGAACTCCAGGTCGCCCGTGCGGTACGTCTTGCGCGCGTCGCGCAGGTCGATGACCGGGCCGGCGGTGGGCGCGGACGCTGCGAGGCCGACGGCGGCTGCCGTGGTCGGCGCGGTCACGAGTTCCCTCCCCGGCCGCCGCCGGGGCCGCCCATCTGCGACGGGTCGAAGCCCTCGGGGAGACCGCCCTGGCCGCCGCCGCGCAGCTGCGACGGGTCGAAGCCCTCGGGCAGGTCGCCCTGTCCGCCGCCCTGGCCGCGCCCGGCGCCGGGGGTGAACGTCGTGTACTGGACGGTGTCGCCCTCGGACAGCCCGGAGGTGATCTCGACGAGCTGGCCGGACGTGTCGCCCGTCTCGACGGCCTGCTCGGTGGTCGAGCCGTCGTCGCCGACGAGCGTGACGGTCGAGGCGCCGTCGTCGCCGGTGCTCACGGCGGCCGCCGGGACGGACAGCACGTCGCTGCGGCGCTCGGTGACGATCGAGACGTCCACGCTCACGCCGTCGTGCAGGTCCTCCGGGTCACCGGTCACCGCGACCGTGACCGGGTAGGCCACCGCGCCCTGCGACGTCGACGGCAGCCGGCCGATCTCGCTCACCGTGCCGAAGACGGTGTCGGTCAGGTCGTCCGAGGTCATCTCGACCTGGTCGCCCTTCGCGATCGACGCGACGTCCGCCTCGCCGACGCTCACGTCGACCGTCCACGCGTCGGTGCCGACGATCGTGAACTCCGCGGTGTCCGCGGTGTCCGAGGACCCCGACGTGCCCGACGACGCGCCGCCGCCGGAGCCGCCCGACGCGCTCGGCACCGACGACCCGCCGCCCTGGTCGGAGGTCGAGCCGCTGCCTGACGACGTGCCGACCGTGTCGCCAACGGCGACGCCGACCGACGTCACGACCCCCGCCGCGGGCGCCTTGAGGGTCGCGTCCGACATCGCGGCGTCGGCGTCGTCGGCCGACTGCTGCGCGACGGCGACCGCGCTCTCGCGCGCCTCGACGGCCGCCTCGGCGGCGTCGGAGCCGTCGTCGGCGTCGCGGGCGTCGGCGAGGTCCGCCTCGGCCTGGGCCAGGTCGGCCTTCGCCTGGGCGAGGGCGGCGTCGAGCTGGAGCGTGTCGATGGTCGCGAGGGTCTGGCCCTTCGTCACCGTGTCGCCCTCGGCGACCTCGACGCTCTGCACCGTGCCGGAGGCCTCGAAGGAGACGTCCTCCTGCACGCTCGGGGTCAGGGTGCCGGTGGTCGTGACGGCCTGCTCGAACGTCGCGGTGCTCGCCTGGGCGGTGGTCGTCTGAGCGGCCGCCGTCGCCGGCTCGGCCGCGCGGGGGCGCAGCACGGTGAACCAGACGACGAGCGCGGCCACCACGACGACGGCGACCGCGCCGACGAGGATCGCGCGGCGTCCGGGGCGTCGCCCGCGCAGCCGCAGGGCGACGCGACCGCGGCGCGTCGCCGGGCCGCCGTTCCCGGGGTCGTCGGGGCTGCCGTCGTCGTGGCCGCCGGCTCCCGACGCGGTCTCGTCGGGCGCGGGCGGGTCGGCGGGGCTTCCCGACGATGGTGGGGTCGCGGACGACCGTGAGCGCTGGAGCAACACCCTCGACTCCCTGGATCGGTGCCGCCGGGCAGGCGACGGGTGATCCGCAGGCTAGGGAGCGCGCCTGGGACGCGTTGAGCGCGTGGCTATGCGGTTCCTGTGAACCATCGCGCCGTGGGCGCCGGGCGTGGGCCGGTCAGGAGGCCGGGGTCGAGCCGGTGCCCCCGGCACTGTCGTCGGGTCCGCCGCTGGGCTCGGGCTCGGCCGGAGGAGTCGTCTCCTCGTCCGTCGGTTCCGGGTCCGGCTCCGTCGGCTCGTCGGTGGGTGTCGGCGACGAGGTGGGTTCGTCGGTCGGCTCGTCCGTCGGTGTGGGCTCGTCCGTCGGCGTCGGGGTCGACGTGGGGGTCTCGGTCGGCGTCGGGGTCTCCGACGGCGTCTCGCTGGGCGTGGGGGTGCTGGTCGGGGTGGGTGTCGACGTCCGTTCGGGGCGCGACGTCGGCTCGGCCGGCGCCTGTGTCGTGGGGGCGGTCGTGCTGCGCGTCGGAGACGGGGTGGACGACGGCGACGGGCTGGGGGTGACCGGCGAGACCGGGCCGCTGCCGTCGGTGTCGCCGAAGAGCCAGAACGCCCCCGCGCCGAGGGCAGCGACCAGGATCGCGGCCAGGACGATCAGGAGGATCCGACGCCGGCGGGACGGCTCGGGCTCCTCGGCCGCGGGCACCCCGCCGACGGGGGTGTCCGCGGGCGGCTCGGGCGGCGGGTCGCCCAGCACCTCGGTCGGCTCGTCGCCGGAGGTCGCGAGGGGCTCCGTCGGCGCACCGTCGTCCGGTGTCAGAGCCTCGGTCGCGTCGACGGCACCGAGCATCCGGGTGCGCTGGAGCTCCGCCTCGGCGCCCGCCGCCGCGGCGGCCGCGAGGCCGGCGGCGCCGATCGCCGCGGTCCGGTGCGGGTCCTCGGCGACGATCTGGCCCATCGTCATGGTCTGGTCGCCGTCGGGGGTCTCCGGCCCTGCCGTGGCGGGCGCGGCCCACGCCGGCGGCGCTCCGCCGAGCAGCGTGGCGACGGTCTGGCCCATCGCGCCCGCGGTCGGGAACCGCCGGGCCGGGCTCTTCGCCATCGCGCGGGCGACGAACCGGTCCACGGCGGACGGCACGGCGGGGCGGCGGGCCGACGGCGCGGGCACGGGCGCCCCGACGTGGGCGAGCAGGACGTCGCCCGGCCGGGCACGCTCGTACGGGGGATGGCCCGTGAGCGCGAAGTAGGCGAGCGCCCCGACCGAGTACAGGTCGCTGCGGCCGTCGAGCGGCCGACCCTGCGCCTGCTCGGGGGACATGTACGACGCCGAGCCGGCGACGCGCTCGCCGTCACCGTCGCCTCCGCCGGGCGCGGTGAGGCCCAGGTCCAGCAGACCGACGGTCATGCTGCCGTCGTCGTGCCGGTCGACCACCACGTTGCGCGGGCCGACGTCGCGGTGCACCAGCCCGGCCTCGTGGACGGCCGCGAGGCCGTCCAGCAGCCCGGCCACCACGGTGAGCGCCTCGGGCCAGGGCATGCCGGTGCCGGCCGCCAGCTCCGACAGGGGAGTGCCTGGCAGGCGTCGCATGAGCAGCCAGGGGACGTTCGCGCCCGCGACCTCGTCCTCCCCGGTGTCGAGGACCTTCGAGACGCCCGGATGGTCCATCAGGTCAGACGCCGCCACCTCGCGGGCGAGGCTGGCGCGCGCCGCCTCGTCGTCGACCAGGTGCGGGTGGAGCACCTTGACGAGGAGCGGGGTCTCGTCGCCCGTCGCGTCGCCCGTCTCGTCGGACTCGCCGGGCAGGCGCGAGGCCTCGTACACGGTGTACGTGCCACCCGTGCCGAGGATGTCCCCCAGCACGTACTTCCCGCCGAGCACGACGTGCCCGCCCGCCGGCTCGTCGGCCGGGTCCTTCGGCGTCATGCCGGGCACCGCGGCGAGTGCGGGGCGTCGAGGCGGAGGCCTGGGCGGGAGGGCATCGGGGCGGCGAACTCGGTCATTTCAGTCATGGGCCATCACAGGATAAGTGGTGGCCACGCGTGCTGCAGTGTGCCCGGTCACGCCTCCTGGAGGTCCGCCAGCGCGCTCTCGATCGCGCGGTGGAACGTGGGGTAGGCGTAGATCAGGTGCCGCAGCTCGCTGACCGGCACCCGCGCCTGCACGGCGAGCGTGAGGACGGCGAGGATCTCGCCGCCGGCCGGTCCGGCGGCCGTCGCGCCGACGAGCACACCGGCGTGCGCGTCCTCGACCAGCTTGATGAGGCCCTCGTTGCCGGGCCCGTGCACGAACCCTCGCGACGACGCCGCGAGGTCGGTGAGGCCGGTGCGCACCGTCAGCCCGGCGTCGCGGGCGGCGGCCTCCGTGAGCCCGACGCCGCCGATCTCCGGGTCGGTGAACGTCACGTGCGGGACGGCGCGGTAGTCGGCCCGCTCGTCGTCGTCGCGGTCTCCGCCGCCCCCGGCCGCGAGGATGTCCGCGGCGGCGATGCGCGCCTGGTACATCGACACGTGCGTGAACGCCCCCTTGCCCGTGACGTCCCCGATGACCCAGACGCCGTCCGCCGCGCGCATCCGGTCGTCGACGGGGATCGTGCGGCCCGAGTCGTCGATGCCGACGGTCGCGACGCCCAGCGCCTTCAGGTCGGTGCGCCGGCCCGCGGCGACCAGCAACCGCTCGGAGACCAGCTGCGTGCCGTCGCCGAGGGTCAGGGTGAACCCGCCGCCGTCGTGCGAGACCGACGAGACCTTCGCGTCCGTACGCACGCCGATGCCCTCGGCGGCGAAGCGGCCGGCGAGGAGCGCGCTCGCCTCGGGCTCGTCGAGCGCCAGCAGGCGTGGGCCCGCCTCGACCACCTCGACGGCCGTGCCGAACCGGGCGAAGACCTGCGCCAGCTCGCAGCCGATGGCGCCGCCGCCCAGCACGGTGAGCGACGCCGGCGCCTCCGTGGCGCGCACGGCGTCGCGGTTGGTCCAGTAGGGGGTGTCGGCCAGGCCGTCGACCGGCGGCACCGCGGGCTCGGTGCCGGGGTTGAGCAGGACGCCGCGCGTCGCGCGGAAGCGGCGCTCGCCGTCCGCGGTCGCCACGGCGACCTCGCCCGAACCCACCAGGCGGCCGCGGCCGCGCACGACGCGGGCGCCCGCCTTCTCCAGGCGCTCGACGGCGGCGGTGTCGTCCCAGTCGGCGGTCGCCTCGTCGCGCACGCGCGCCGCGACGGGCGCCCAGTCCGGCGCGACGTCGACCCGCCCGGCCAGCGTGGCCGCGCGGCGGGCCTCGGCGAGCGCGTCCGACGCGCGCACCATCATCTTCGTCGGGATGCAGCCGAAGTACGGGCACTCGCCGCCGACGAGGCGCGCCTCGACGGCCACGACGTCGAGCCCCGCGCGGGCCAGCCGGCCGGTCGCGTCCTCCCCGCCCGGGCCGGTGCCGATCACCACGACGTCGACGGTCTCGACGCTCTCGACGGGCTGCTCGGTCGTCATGCGATCCTCCTGGGGCGCGGGTGGGCGGCCGGGTGCGCCGACCCCGGCCAGCGCACCATATCGACGGTCTCGTCGCGCGGCGAGCGGCGCGGGTGCGGCGCGTCGATCGTGCGTCGGTGGCGCACGGCAGGATGGCGGCGTGCACGTCGTCCTGACCCGAGAGCCCGGCGGCACGGTCCGCCTGCACGACGGTACGCAGCGCGCCGTGCCCGCCGCGGACCTCCCCGCGCTCGTGGCCGATGCGGAGGGCGGGGTGCACGGCAGTGCGGCCGTGCCGCGCTGGACGTGGGACGACACGAACCGCTGGTACCCCGGCCTGCTGCGGGCGGGCGTCCGCGTGGAGCGGTCGCACGACCTGCGGCTCGTGCACCGCATCCTGCGGCACTCCACGGCCACCGCGGGCTCGGAGCTCTCGGCGGCGGGGGTCGGCGCGTGGGACGCGATGACCCCGACGCCGGCGGGCGCGGCGCCGCCGGTGGGCGCCCGCCGCGTGCCGCAGGGCGAGGCGCTCTTCGACCTCGCGGCGCCGGAGCGGTCCGCCCCGGCCCCGCAGGGCGCCGGGGCGGTCGACCCGGTGGCGGAGCTGCGGCGCCAGGAGGACGCGGTGCGCGGCTCGTCGGCGCCCGGGCGGCTGCGGCTGCTCGCGGCGGGGGAGTCGGCGGGTGCGCTGGTCGGGGCCGAGATGCACCACGCCGGGCTGCCGTGGCGCGCGGACGTGCACGACGCGATCCTCACCGACGCGCTCGGTCCCCGGCCGCCCGAGGGGCAGCGTCCCGCGCGGCTCGAGGAGCTCGCGCGACAGATCCGCACGGCCCTCGACGCTCCGCCGTCGCTCAACCCCGACTCGCACCCTGACCTGCTCAAGGCGATGCAGTACGCCGGCGTCGGGACGCGCAGCCTGCGCAAGTGGGAGCTGGAAAAGCTCGACCACCCCGTCGTCGCTCCGCTGCTGGAGTACAAGAACCTCTACCGCCTGCTCACGGCGAACGGCTGGCACTGGCTCGACGAGTGGGTGACCGACGGCCGGTTCCGCACCGAGTACGTGGTGGGCGGCGTGGTGACCGGCCGCTGGGCGTCCACCGGTGGCGGGGCGCTGCAGCTGCCGAAGGGCGTGCGACGGGCGGTGGTCGCCGACCCGGGCTGGTGCCTCGTCGTGGCGGACGTCGCGCAGCTCGAGCCGCGCGTCCTGGCGGGCATGGCGGGTGACGAGGCCATGGCGACGGCGGGCCGCGCCGGCGACCTCTACGCCGGCATCGTCGCGTCCGGGGCGGTGCCCACCCGGGAGCTGGCCAAGGTGGGCATGCTCGGCGCGATGTACGGGGGCACCACCGGGGCGAGCGCCCAGGTGCTGCCGCGGTTGGGGCGGGAGTACCCGCGGGCGATCGCGCTGGTGGAGGAGGCCGCCCGCACGGGGGAGCGCGGGGGCGTCGTGACGACGTGGCTCGGCCGGTCGTCCCCGGCCCCGGGCTCCGCGTGGGACGAGGCGCAGGCGGGCGCGTTCGCCGACGACGCGGGGGCCGACGCCGCGGCCCGCGCCCGGTCCGCCACCCGGTCGTGGGGGCGGTTCACCCGCAACTTCGTGGTGCAGGGCACCGCGGCGGAGTGGGCGCTGTGCTGGCTCGCGTCGATCCGTCGTCGGCTCTGGGCGCTCGGGGTCGCGGACGGCGCGCGGCCGGGCCTGGCGCCCGCCCCGTTCGCCGACCGCCCGCACCTCGCGTTCTTCCTGCACGACGAGGTGGTGGTGCACGCTCCGCGCGAGCTCGCCGATGTGGTCGCCGCCGAGGTGCGCGCCGCCGCCGAGGAGGCGGGCCGCCTGCTGTTCGGGGACTTCCCGGTCGACTTCCCGCTCACCGTCGCGGCGGTCGATTCCTACGCCGACGCCAAGTGACCGGCCCCGGCTCTAGGGTCGGTGCCATGACCATCGGGACCACAGACACCGCGGCACCGCGCACTCCGGAGAATCCGCCGAGGCTGCACGACGTCGTCGCCGCCCTCGAGGACCTGTACCCGCCGTCGACGGCGGAGGGCTGGGACGCCGTCGGCCTGGTGGTGGGGGACCCCGCGGCGCCGGTGCGCAAGATCCTGTTCGCCGTCGACCCGGTGGCCGCAGTGATCGACGAGGCGGTCGCCTGGGGCGCGGACCTGCTCGTCACGCACCACCCGCTGTTCCTGCGGCCCGTGCACTCGGTCGCGGCGACGACGTTCAAGGGCGACGTGGTGCACCGGCTCCTGCGCGCGGGCTGCGGCCTGTACGTGGCGCACACCAACGCCGACGCCGCCCCGCGCGGCGTCGCGGACGCGCTCGCCGATCTCGTCGGCATCACCGACCGCAGCCCGCTGGTCGTGGGGCCCGACGGCGTCGATGCCGGTGCGGTCCGGGGGATCGGGCGCGTCGGCCGGCTCGCCGAGCCCACGACGCTGGGCGCGTTCGCCGAGCACGTCGCGGCCGTGCTGCCGGCGACGGCGCAGGGCGTGCGCGTCGCCGGCGACCTCGACGCCCCGGTCGCGACCGCCGCCGTGGTGGGCGGCTCCGGGGACTCGCTGTTCGACGCCGTCCGCGCCGCCGCCGTCGACGTGTACGTGACCGCGGACCTGCGCCACCACCCCGCGTCGGAGCTGCGGGAGCGGGCCGACTTCGAGTCCCGGACCTCCACCGGGGCGGCGACGCCGTTCCTCGTGGACGTGGCCCACTTCGCGAGCGAGTGGCCGTGGCTCGCGTACGCCGCCGAGGACGTCGTCGCGCGGCTCGGGGAGCGGGCCGGAGGCGGGACCGGGGACGGTTCCGGAGAAGGTACGGTGACCACGAGGGTGAGCACGATCGGCACCGACCCGTGGACCGCGCGGGTGGCGAGCAGCGTGCGCGCGACCGACCGCCCCACCAGCTGAATCACTGCGAGAGGACCCGCCCGTGGCCACTGCACCCCCCGAGGACCAGCGCCGACTGCTCGAGGTCCAGGCCCTCGACACCCGGCTGCAGCAGCTCGTCCACCAGCGCCGCAACCACCCGGCGCTGGCGACCATCGCGGAGCTCGACGGCCGCATCGGCGACCTGCACACCTCGCTCGTCGACTCGCGCACGGCCGTGGCCGACCTGGAGCGCGAGCTCGCCAAGGCGGAGTCCGACGTCGCCCAGGTGCGCACGCGCGCCGAGCGGGACCAGCAGAAGCTGGACTCCGGCGCCCTGTCGGCGAAGGACTCCCAGGCCCTGGTGAGCGAGCTCGAGTCGCTCGCCCGCCGCCAGTCGGTGCTCGAGGACGCGGAGATCGAGGTCATGGAGCGCCTGGAGGCGCACCAGGGCTCGCTGGCCGAGGTGGAGTCGGCGCACGCCGAGCTCGAGGCGGCGAAGGCGAAGGCGACCGCCGAGCGCGACGAGGCCTGGGCCGAGATCAACGCGACCGGGTCGAAGGTCAAGGCGGAGCGGGAGGCGACCGCGGCCGGGCTCGACGCCGGCCTCCTCGCCCTGTACGACAAGCTGCGCGCCCAGCTCGGCGGCGTCGGCGCCGCGGCGCTGCGCGGGGGCCGGTGCGAGGGCTGCCGCCTCGACCTCAACCCGCGTGACCTCGCCGCCGCCAAGGCGGCGGCGCCCGAGCAGGTCGTGCGCTGCGAGGAGTGCGGCCGCATCCTCGTGCGCCCGGCGGACGACGGCGCCGCGGCCTGATGGCCCGGCCGTCCGGAGCGAGCCCGGCGGCTGGCGCGGACCTGCGCACCGTCGTGCTCGTGCGGCACGGCGTGACCGAGCTGACCGAGGCGCGCGCCTACTCGGGCGGCGGCGTCCCCGGGCCGCCGCTGACCTCGCGGGGCCGTGTGCAGGCGGCGCGCGCCGCGGACGCCGTCTTCCGGCTCGGCAAGGACCTGTGGCCGGACCTGCCGCGCGCCGGCGCCCTCGTCGCCTCGCCCCTGGTGCGCACGCTCGAGACCGCCGCGGCGGTCGGGCGCCGCACCGGCCAGCACGTGCGCCCGGACGACCGGTTCGCCGAGTGCGTGTTCGGCGACTGGGAGGGCCTCACGCCCGACGCGATCGCCGACGGCTGGCCCGACGAGTTCGCCGCCTGGTCGACGACGGGCACCGACCGGGCGCCCGGCGGCGAGTCGTACGCCGACGTGGGCGAGCGGGCGTGGGCCGGGCTGCGCGACGTCGTCGCCGCGACGGAGCCGGGCGCGGCGAGCGTCGTCGTCGCGCACACCGTGACGATCCGCGCCCTGGCCGGGCGGTCGCTCGGCGCGCCGGCGTCGTCGTGGCGGCTGCTGCGCGTGCCGCCGTGCTCGCTGACCGTGCTGCGCTTCGGCCTCGGGGACGACGGCGAGCCCGCGCTCGCGGAGGTCACCACGGCGGGCTTCCCGACCGACGTCTGACGCGGCTAGCGCTTGGGTGGCTTGGGCGGGAGCGCGAGCGCGAGGTCGACGCCGCGGGCCACCCACGCGTGCAGCGCGTCGTCGTCGGAGGTGACCGACGCCGGCGCCCCGACCATGCCGCGCATGACGCGTTCGCCCATGCGCAGCTCGTGCCCGCCGTCCGCCAGCGCGGCGTCGTAGCCGTCCGTGCCGACATGCACCATGAGCTCGTCGCCGCCCACTCCGACGGCCATGTGGGTGTTCACCATGAACGCGACGCCGCCGAACATCCGCCGCTCGACGACGTCGGCGCGCTCGGCGACGGCGTCGCGGACGCGGGCGGCGAGCACCTCGTCGTAGGCCATGCGGCCGGTGTGCGCCGGGTGTGGGGTGTCCCGCCCGTCAGGCGATGACGACCTCGAGGGTGCGCGGCCCGCGGCGGGTGGCGGCGTCGTGCAGCGTCGCCTCGACCATCCGGTACGACAGACCCGTCCCGACCTCCGTCCCGATGACCTGGCCGTCGAGCTCGCGGGCGGCGTCGAGCAGCTCCGCGGCGGTGGTGGGCGCGGGGCCGGAGCGGCGCAGCAGGTGGCCCGCGAGCACGCCGCGCGTGTGCTTGGCGTTGTGCGACACGACGGCGCGCTTCCCGTCCGTCTCGCGCACCACGCGGACGGTCACCCAGTCCGCGGCGGAGTCACCGGTGGTGGCCGGCTTCCACGCGGCGAGGTACGCGGCCGAGCGGCAGTCGACGACGACGTCACCCGCGGCGCGGGCGTCGAGGACCGCGGACAGGTGCGGCCGCCATGCGGTGGCGAGCTTGCCGACGCCGGGCAGGTCGACGCCCATGGAGAGGCGGTACGCGGGGATCCTGTCGGCGGGGGAGACGGCGCCCCACAGGCCGGAGAAGACGCGGACGTCGTCGGCGGCGCGGCGGGCAGCGGCGCCGGGCAGGTCTGCGAGGCCGGCCGCGGCGTAGAGGACGCCGGTGTAGACGCGGGCGGCGGGCGCCGTCGGCGCGGCCACGAGCTCGGTGTTGCGGGCGACCTCGGCGCCGAGCGACGCGCCGACGCCGAGCACCTCGGTCGCGTCCGGCCGCGCGCTCGCCGCGGCGAGCGCGTCGAGCACGGCCAGCCGCTGACCGGTGAGCTGCCCGGCCCCCGTGAGCCCGGCGAGGTCGACGGGGGAGGCGCCGTCGGGTGCGGGCGTCTTGCCCTCGGAGGGCGGGAGGCAGATCAGCACCCGGACACCCTACGGTCGGGTCTCGACGCGCGGACCCCCTGGTGACAGTGCTGTCGGTCACCGCTAGCGTCGTCGGGCGTGGTCCAGGTGAAGATCTACGGCAACCGACGGGTGTGGGGTCAGCGGCGCGCGGAGGTCTCCGACGCGCTGCACGCGGCGCTGGTCGGGGCCTGGAAGATCCCCGAGGACAAGCGGTTCCACCGGTTCCTGCTGCTCGACGACGGCGACCTCGTCGCGCCGCGCTCCGACGACTACCTGTTGATCGAGATCGTCGCCTTCATCGGCCGCACGCGCGAGGCCAAGCGGGAGCTGATCCGCCGCGTCTACGACGACGTCGCTCCCGCGCTGCGCGTCGCGACCGACGACGTCGAGCTCGTCGTGATCGAGTCGCCCGCCGAGAGCTGGGGTATCCGCGGCCGGTCGGGCGACGAGCTGTCCCTGAGCTACAAGGTCGACGTGTGACCGTACCGACGTGGGCGTC
Organism: Isoptericola sp. NPDC056134; assembly: GCF_042264825.1. NCBI lineage: Bacteria > Bacillati > Actinomycetota > Actinomycetes > Micrococcales > Promicromonosporaceae > Isoptericola > Isoptericola sp. NPDC056134. Next base: position 53,675 of record NZ_JBHJVM010000008.1, on the reverse strand, counting down.
CGACCGGCTCGGCCGCGCATAGACTGTGCGACGCGGACGAGTCGGTCGGACGGTCGCGTCGGCGGTGCCCTCGGGCGCCGTCGCCGAGGAACGTCCGGGCTCCGAAGGGCGAGGTGGTGGCTAACGGCCACCCGGGGTGACCCGCGGGACAGTGCCACAGAAAGCAGACCGCCGTCGCCGGGCGACCGGTGGCGGTAAGGGTGAAACGGTGGTGTAAGAGACCACCAGCGCGGCCGGTGACGGTCGTGGCTCGGTAAACCCCACCTGGAGCAAGGTCAGACAGGGAGCGTTCGAGGGTTGCCCGCCCGATGCTCCCGGGTAGACCGCTCGAGCCCTGCGGCAACGCAGGGCCTAGATGGATGACCGTCGCCCGTGCCGGGGTAACCGGGCACGGGGAACAGAACCCGGCGTACAGACCGGCTCGTCCGCCCTCATCTGCTCGCGGCCAGCACCGCCGCGAGGCCGTCCTGCAGGTCCTTGACGAAGTAGTCGGGGACCTCCAGCGACGGGAAGTGCCCGCCGTGCTCGGGCTCGGTCCACCGGACGATGCGCCGGTAGCGCTGCTCGGCCCAGGCGTGCGGGGTGCGCGACTCGATGTCGCCGGGGTACATGGTCATGGCGCAGGGGACGTCCACCCGCAGGTCGGGGTCCAGGGAGCCGGGGCTCTCGGCGTAGATGCGGGCCGCCGAGGCGCCGGTCCGGGTCAGCCAGTACAGGGTGACGTCGTCGAGGATCCTGTCCCGGAAGATCGTCTCGAACGGGCTGTCCTCGGTGTCGGACCACTCGGCGAACTTGTCGAGCAGCCAGGCGAGCAGGCCGACCGGCGAGTCGACGAGCGAGTAGCCGATGGTCTGCGGCCGGGTCGCCTGCTGCGTCGCGTACGCCCGGTGGTGGAGCCAGAAGTCACGGGTCTCCTCGGCGTGCCGGAGCTCCTCGCCCGTCAGACCGTCCGTCGTCATCCCGGGCGGTGGGAGGGCCAGCGTGGTGTGGATGCCGAGCACGTGCGCGGGGAACCTCCCGCCGAGGACCGCGGTGACGTTGCCGCCCCAGTCGCCGCCGTGGGCGAGGAACTCGTCGTAGCCGAGCCGTCCCATCAGCTCCACCCACGCGGCCGCGGTCTTCTCGACGCCCCATCCGGCGACGGCCGGCCTGTCGCTGTAGCCGAAGCCGGGCAGTGACGGGACGACGACGTGGAACGCCGGCGCGCCCGCGTCCGGCGGGGCGGCCAGCTCGTCCACCACGTCGACGAACTCGGCGACGCTGCCGGGCCAGCCGTGGGTCAGGATCAGCGGCGTGGCGTCCGCGCGCGGGGACCGGCGGTGCAGGAAGTGGATGCCCAGGCCGTCGACGGTCGTGCGGAACTGGCCGATCTCCTCGAGGCGACTCTCGAACGCCCGCCAGTCGTACCCGGTGCGCCAGTGGTCGACGACGTCCACGAGGTCGGCGAGGGGGACCCCCTGGTCCCACCGGCGCGGGTCGGGCGCGGGGCGGCGGACCGTCTCGGGCTCCGGCAGCCGTGCCGCGGCGAGCCGCGCGCGCAGGTCGTCGAGGTCGGCGTCGGTGGCGCGACACTCGAACGCCTGGACGTCGCTGGACGGATGGGGCATGGGGGCTCCTGGTCGTCGCGAGGCCGGCTCCGCCGTCGGGAGCCGACCTCACGGTTCTACCAAGCGGCCCTGACACGCCGGGGGGCCCGGCGCGTCCGCCCGCGCGTCGGGCGTCAGGCCGTGGCCCGCTCGGCCCCCTGCGCGTGCTCGAGGGCCCAGGCGAGGGCGTGGTCGGCGACCTCTTCCCAGCCCGGCGCGGCGCAGGTCCAGTGGTCCCGGCCCGCGAACTCGTAGTACTCGGTGACGGCCGGCGACTTCTCCCAGTGCTTGGCGTTCGACCGGTTCACCGACGGCGGCATGATGTGGTCGAGCTCGCCCCCGATGAACAGGAGCGGCGCGCGGTCGGTGCCGAAGTCCACCCAGGTCTCCTGGTGGCCGGGCTTGAAGTTGGCGATGAGGCCGTAGTCCCACACCCAGCGCCCCGGGGCCGGGATCGCGTAGCGCTCCCACACCGCCCGGGACTCCTCCTCCGAGAGGGTGTTGGTGAACGCGTAGTGGAACTCCTCGGGGGTGAACCCGACGGCACGGTGCCGGTTCGCGGGGTTCTTGAGCGCGGGGAAGAGCGACCTCGCCTGTGACGGCGGGTTGACCCGCACGCCCTCGGTCGGGGCGGAGTCGATGACCACCCCGGCGGCGCCGAGGCCCCGGGCCAGGAGGATCTGGGTCAGGGCGCCCCCGAAGGAGTGGCCCATGATGATCGGCGGCCGGTCCAGGGCGGTGATGATGCCGGCGAGGTGCTCGACGGTCTCGGGGACGGTGAGGTCGGCGATGACCTCGGGGTTCTCACGGAGGGCCTCGACCTCGATCTCGAACCCGGGGTAGGCGGGCGTCACGACGGTCAGGCCCTTCTGCTGGTAGTGCTGGACCCAGCCCTCCCAGCTGCGGGGTGTCATCCACAGTCCGTGGACGAGGACGACGGTGTCGGGCGCGGTGGTTCCGGTCGTGTCGCTCATGGCATGGCCTCTCAGGGAGTCGATGGTCGCCAGAGGATCCGCGTGCAGCCGGTCGCGGTCGGTGTCGGGCAGGCGTGTCCGCTGCCCGGATCGTCAGGAGGCGTGCGTCGGTGCCGGCCCGGAGCACACGATAGGGAAGCGCTCCCACAGCGGCGCGGCCGGGCGCGAAACTTCACCCGTCCGCAGAGTCCTGCTGCCCGGCACCCGGCGCGGTCGGAACGAGCGCGCGCAGGTACCGACGGCGGTAGAGCCGCTGGGCCACGAGGATCGCGGGGAAGAGCACCCGCCACAACCCTCGGCCGGGCCGGGTGAGCGAGCGCAGTGTCAGGATCACGGTCCCGTCGTCCTCGCGGTGGACGATGAAGGCCTCCTCGCCCGTGACGGGGTGACCGTCGAGGGTGCCGTACGCGAGCGCGGCGCGGCGGTCGGACGACACGGTCTCGATCACCTGCACCGGTTCGCGCAGCCGGAACGGACCGGCCCGTGCGACGAGCCAGCAGCGGTCCCCGGCCCGGGGTGGCAGGCCGTGCAGGGGCGGATCGACCCTGAACCCGCTGCGGGCCTTGACCTCCCACGACACGACTGACGTCGACACCTCCTCCCACAGCTCCGGTCCTGCGCCCAGCCGGACCGTGCGTTCGTACGCCCGCCAGCGGCTGGGTGGCCGCCACGCCTCCTCGCCCGGTGCCGTGGCGCCCACGACGTCATAGCCGAGCCTCCGGCGTCCCAGGTGGTGGCTCACGAGCGTGACCACGTCGTCGCGCCCCCCGCCGGCTCGCTCCACGGCGGCGCGCACCGCCGCCACCTCGGACGAGGCGAGCCGGAACGCCGCGCTCGTCCCGGTGTCGTTGGCGTCCCAGACGAGCGCGCCGGTGTCGTCGGTCGCCGAACCGCCGATGCTGTGCGGTGCGAGGGCCATCGCGAGGCCGAGGTCTTCGTCGGACCGGGGGTCGAGGGTGAGCGACGTGCTGCGCCGTCGCTGCGCGGCGAGGCGGGCCTCCGCGACGCGGACGGCGGCGCACGCCTCGCCGGGCCACTCATCGTCCGAGAGAACGTCGATCTCCACCCGCTCCAGACGGTCTCGCTGCGCGCTCAGCGCCGCCCGGATCGCGGCCTCCTGCGCTGCTTTCGAGGCGTCGTCCCGCAGGGTGAACCAGACGCCGTCGTCCCGCGATGTCGCACGCACCCCGTCATGGTGCCGTACCCGGGCGTGCCGAGCGTGGAGGCGGAGGTCATGGCACGCTCGGGGTCCGTAGCCCGCTGCAGGCGGGGCGGGGGCCGACCCGAGGGTTCCGCGTCTGTGAACAGTGCGTAAAGAGTTCCTATGCCGAGGTTCCGTTCCGGGTTGGGAGAGGTGTAGCGTGGCGGGCGTCGCGACGACGAGGTCGCGAGTCCGGATCGCAGCGCTCGAGACAGCGGCGCGCAGGGACGCAGGACGTGGGACGAAGGTGTGGCAGTGACTTTCACCGACGAGGCGCAGGCCGGGGGGATCGCCCTGGTGGAGCGGACCGACGTGAGCGTGGTGGACATGTGGGGCGAGATCGACATCGCCCTGCGCAACGAGGCGAGCGCGGCGCTCGCGAGGGCGTTCGAGCGCGACCTCCCCGTCGTCGTCGACACGTCGCGGGTGACGTTCATCGACTCCGCCGGCGTCGCCTTCCTCGTCCAGCTCTGCCGGATCGGCCGGGACGAGGGCCTGCGGGTGTCGCTGCACCGGCCGCCGGCCGCGGTCCTCGACGTGCTGCGGATGCTCGATCTCGACGTCCCCCCGGACGCGACCGTCCTCGACCGTCCCGTGACCCCGACGGCACCGACCCCCGCCGCGCCGCACAGCCTCGCCGGCTGAGGGGGGACGACGGAGCGTCAGCAGCGCGTCAGTGGTCGCGACCGCTGGCGGCGAGCGCGGCGGCGCCGACGATCCCCGCGCGGTTGCGCAGGGTGGCGGGGATGATCGGCGCCCGCAGGTTCAGCAGGGGCAGGAACTTCTCGTGGTGCTTGCTCACGCCGCCGCCGACGACGATGAGCTCGGGCGCGAGGAGCATCTCGACCGTCTCGAAGTAGCGCTGCAGCCGCGCGGCCCACTCGTGCCACGACAGGTCGTGGCGCTCGCGGGCGGACTCGGCGGCCCGCGACTCGGCGTCGTGCCCGTCGATCTCGAGGTGGCCCAGCTCCGTGTTCGGCACGAGCACGCCGTCCACGAGCAGCGCCGAGCCGATGCCGGTGCCGAGCGTGACCACGAGGACGACGCCGTCGCGCCCCTGGGCGGCGCCGTACCGCTGCTCGCCGACGCCGGCGGCGTCGGCGTCGTTGACGGCGGTCACGTGCCGGCCCGTGGCCTCGCTGGCCAGCGCGGGCAGGTCGACGCCCTTCCACGACTTGTGCAGGTTGGCGATGAACCGGACGACGCCGTGGTCCATCGGGGCGGGGAAGGCGACGCCGACCGGCACGTGGGGCGGCAGCTCGAACGAGTCGACGAGCTCGGCGAGCACGCCGGCCACGGCGTCCGGGGTGGACCTCTCCGGGGTCGGGATGCGGCGCCGCTCGTCCGCGAACTCACCCGTCGCCAGGTCGACCGGCGCCCCCTTGATGCCCGACCCGCCGATGTCGATGCCGAACGCGACCGGCTGCGCTGCCTCCACCATGGGCCCCATCTTGATGCAGGATCGTCCTATGAGCGACACAAGCCCGGCGCAGTACTGGTACAACACCAAGACCGGTGAGGTCGAGGAGAGCCGCGACCGCTCCAGCTGGAGCCACCGCATGGGCCCCTACCCCTCGCGCGAGGCGGCCCGCAACGCCCTGGACTCGGCCCAGCGACGCAACGACGAGTGGGAGGGCGAGGACGCCGACTGGCGCGGGAAGGACTAACGGCGGAGCCCCGCGCGGCGCACCGATGAGTCCCCGCCCCGACCGGGGTCGGCCCCGCATGACGACGACGATCGAGGCGAACGGCGTCACGCACGGCGTGGCGCACTTCGGCGACGAGGCGGCCCCTCTGGTGCTCTGCGCGGGCGGGACGACGATGCTCTCCTGGCCCGACGCGCTCTGCGCGGCGCTCGCCCGCGGCGGACGCCACGTGGTGCGGTACGACCTGCGCGACGCCGGGGCGTCCACGACCGCGGACCCCGTGGCGCCGGCCTACACGCTGCGCGACCTCGCGACCGACGCCGCGGCGCTCGCCCGGGAGCTCGACGACCGGCCCGCGCACCTGGCGGGCATCGGCGTGGGTGGGATGGTCGCCCAGGTCGCCGCGCTCGACCACCCGGAGGCGTTCGCGGCGCTGACCCTGGTCGGCACCCGCCCGGTCGCGCCGGGCCCGGTCGACGACGACCTGCCCGACCACGACGGCGGGGCGATGGGGCGGCTGTTCGCGCTGGCGGAGCCGGACTGGTCCGACCGGGACGCCGTGGCCGAGCACGCCGCCCGAGGCGCCGAGATCCTCGGCGACGACCCTGCCGCGGCGCGCGTGGTCGCCGGTCGGGTCTGGGACCGCACGCTGGGGACGGCGCCGGCGGTGCACGCGGCCAACCAGCAGGGCATGGTCTTCGCCGCCCTCGACTGCACGCCTCGCTGGCGCGAGCGGCTCGGCGACGTCGCGGTCCCGACGCTCGTGGTGCACGGCCGCCGCGACCCGTTCTTCCCGGTCGGGAACGGGGAGGTGCTCGCCCGCGAGATCCCGGGAGCGAGGCTGCTGATCCTCGAGGAGGCCTCGACGGCGGTCCCCGACGCCGCCGCCGGCCGGGTCGCGGCGGCGATGCTCGCCCTGACGGGCGACCCCGGCGCCGCCTGATGCCGGGCTAGCGCTCGAAGGAGTGGGCGGCGTCGGGGAACGTGCCCCCGCGCACCTCGGCGGCGTAGTCCTGCGCCGCCTGGCGCAGCAGGTTGCCGACCTCGGCGAACCGGCGCGCGAACCGCGGCGACCAGTCCGTCATCCCGGCCATGTCGGTCCAGACCAGCACCTGCCCGTCGACGCGCGGGCCCGCGCCGATGCCGATGGTCGGGATGCGCAGGATCTCGGTGGCGCGCGCGGCGACCTCCACCGGCACCATCTCCAGCACGACGGCGACCGCCCCGGCCTCCTGCACGGCGAGCGCGTCCTCGCACAGCGCCTCCGCGGCGTCGTCGCCCCGGCCCTGGACCCGCGGGCCGCCGAGGATGTTCTCCGACTGCGGCGTGAAGCCGAGGTGGCCGACGACGGGGATGCCGGCGTCGGTGAGCGCGCGGATCTGGGCCGCCGACCGGCGGCCGCCCTCGAGCTTGATCGCGGCGGCGCCGGTCTCCTTCATGACCCGCACCGCGGAGGCGAGGGCCTGCTCCGGCCCGGCCTCGTAGGTGCCGAACGGCAGGTCGACGACGACGAGCGCGTGCTCGGCGGCCCGGGCGACGGCGCGGGCCGGCGGGATCATGTCGTCGAGGGTGACCGGCAGCGTGGTCGCGTGCCCGTGCATGGTGTTGCCGATCGAGTCGCCGACGAGCAGCAGGTCGAGACCCGCGGCGTCGAAGATCCGTGCCGTCACGGCGTCGTAGGCCGTGAGCATCGTGAGCTTCTCCCCGCGCTCCTTTGCCTCGGCCAGGTGGTGGACCCGGACGCGGCGGCGGCGCGTGAGGTCGGCGGCGGGCGAGGGGGCTGCGGCGACGTCGGCGGCGGCGTCGTGACCAGGGTTGGACATGGCGGCCAGCCTATGCCTCCGACGCGCGGTACCGGGTATCCGTCCAGGTCGGGGCCCGGCGCGCGCAGGGGAGGTGCCAGGACATACCCCGTTAACACTTCTCGGGCAGGATGGGCTCATGGACAGGCAGCAGGAGTTCGTGCTCCGCACGGTCGAGGAGCGCGACATCCGCTTCATCCGGCTCTGGTTCACCGACGTGCTCGGGGTGCTGAAGTCGGTGGCGGTCGCCCCGGCCGAGCTCGAGCAGGCGTTCACGGAGGGCATCGGCTTCGACGGCAGCTCCATCGAGGGGCTGACGCGGGTCTACGAGGCGGACATGATCGCCAAGCCCGACCCCACGACGTTCCAGGTGCTGCCCTGGCGCGGCGAGCGGCACGGCACGGGCCGCATGTTCTGCGACATCCTCACGCCGGACGGCGAGCCCTCCCTCGCGGACTCGCGCAACGTGCTCAAGCGGCAGCTCGCCAAGGCCAGCGACCGGGGCTTCACCTTCTACACGCACCCCGAGGTCGAGTTCTACCTGTTCAACCAGCTCGCGGCGCCGGAGGACCCGCTGGTCCCGGTCGACAACGGGGGCTACTTCGACCACCTGGCCCGCGGCAGCACGCACGACTTCCGCCGCGCCGCGATCACGATGCTCGAGTCGATGGGCATCTCGGTGGAGTTCTCCCACCACGAGGCCGGGCCGGGCCAGAACGAGATCGACCTGCGGTACGCCGACGCGCTGACCACGGCGGACAACCTCATGACCTTCCGCACGGTGGTCAAGGAGGTCGCGCTCGAGCAGGGCGTGTTCGCGTCGTTCATGCCCAAGCCGATGGCCGACCAGCCGGGCTCGGGGATGCACACGCACCTGTCGCTGTTCGAGGACGACCAGAACGCCTTCCACGAGCCGGGCGCCCAGTTCGAGCTCTCGAAGACGGCCCGGCAGTTCATCGCCGGCCTGCTGGTGCACGCCGCCGAGATCACGGCCGTGACCAACCAGTACGTCAACTCGTACAAGCGGCTGTGGGGCGGCGCCGAGGCGCCCAGCTACATCTGCTGGGGCCACAACAACCGGTCCGCCCTCGTGCGCGTGCCCATGTACAAGCCGGGCAAGGGCAACTCCGCCCGCGTGGAGTACCGGGCGCTCGACTCGGCGGCGAACCCGTACCTCGCGTTCGCGGTGCTGCTCGCTGCCGGTCTCAAGGGCATCGAGCACGGCTACGAGCTGCCGGAGGCCACGGGGGACGACGTCTGGGAGCTGACGGACCGCGAGCGGCGTGCCCTCGGCATCGCCCCGCTGCCGCAGTCGCTCGACGAGGCGATCGAGCTCATGGAGCGTTCCGAGCTGGTGGCGGAGACGCTCGGGGAGCACGTCTACGACTTCGTCCTGCGCAACAAGCGGCAGGAGTGGGACGCCTACCGCGCGCAGGTCACGCCCTACGAGCTGCGCCGGTTCCTGCAGAACCTGTGACCGCCCGCCCGCCGACCCTCACGAGCCGGCTGCTGCACGCGGGCTTCGCTGACCTCACCAGGTCGGCGTCGCTCTGGTCCGACCCGGCGCTGCAGGAGGCCCTCGCGGAGCCCGGTCGTGCGGACGCGCTCCTGGCGGCGGTCGGGACCTGCGCCGACCCGGACCTCGCGCTCCTGCAGCTGGTGCGGCTCGCGGAGCACCCCGATGCCCGCGAGCGGCTCGGGGCGCTGCTCGACGAGGGCGCCCCGCCGCGGGCGCGCACCCGACTCCTGGCCGTGCTGGGGGCGTCGTCGGCCCTGGGCGACGAGGTCGTGCGCCGTCCCGAGCTGCTCGACGTCCTCGCGGTGCCCGACGGGGCGGCGCTCGACACGGACGACATCGACATCGACGGCGACGGCGACGGCGACGGCGACGGCGAGGGAGAGGACGGCGGCGACCCCGGCCCGCGCACCGTGGCGGGCCCGGCCGAGGTGCGCGCCGCGCTGCTGCGCGCCGTGGGCGCCGACCCGGCCGCCGCGATGCCGGTCGCGGCCGACCCGGATGCCGGTCCGGGCGTCGGCTGGCCGGACGCGGGCGCGGCCACCACCACGGACGCGCTGCGCCGGGCCTACCGCGCCCGGCTGCTGGCGCTGGCCGCCGACGACCTCACCGCGAGCGAGCCGCTGACCCGCATGCCCGTCGTCGGGGCGGCGCTCGCCGACCTGGCGTCGGCCGCCCTGGAGGCCGCGCTCGCCGTCGCGCGGGCCGAGCTGGACGACCACGGCGCGGGCGTGCGGCTCGCCGTCCTGGGCATGGGCAAGACCGGCGGCCGCGAGCTGAACTACGTCTCCGACGTCGACGTCGTGTACGTGTGCGAGCCGGGCGAGCTGCCGGACGGCGGCGTCCTCGACGAGGAGACGGCGCTCGCCGTCGGCACCCGTCTCGCGTCCGGGCTGCAGCGCGTGTGCTCAGCCACCTCCGCGGAGCCCGCCCTGTGGCCGGTCGACGCCGCGCTGCGGCCCGAGGGCGCGCAAGGGCCCCTGGTACGCACGCTGGCGAGCCATCTCGCGTACTACGAGCGCTGGGCGGAGACGTGGGAGTTCCAGGCCCTGCTCAAGGCGCGCCCCGTGGCCGGCGACGCGGGGTTGGGCCGCGACTACCGGGCGGCCGTCGACCCGTTCATCTGGTCGGCCGTCCATCGCGAGCACTTCGTCGAGGACGCCCGGGCGATGCGCCGCCGCGTCGAGCAGCACGTCCCCGCCGCCGAGGCGGACCGGCAGATCAAGCTGGGCAAGGGCGGCCTGCGCGACGTCGAGTTCACCGTGCAGCTGCTGCAGCTCGTGCACGGTCGCGCAGACCCGAAGATCCGCTCGCCCCACACGCTGTCCGCGCTCGCCGCCCTGGCCGCCGGCGGGTACGTCGGGCGCGAGCACGCCGCGCGGATGGCGGTCTGCTACCGGTTCCTGCGCGCGCTGGAGCACCGCGTGCAGCTGTTCCGGCTGCGACGGACGCACCTGCTGCCCACCGCGGAGGGGGACCTGCGCCGCCTCGCGCGGTCGCTCGGCATGCGCGCCGAGGGCGCGAAGGGACTGCTGGAGCGGTGGCGGGCGACGCGTCGCGAGGTGCGCGCCCTGCACGAGGAGGTCTTCTACCGGCCGCTGCTGCCGGCCTCGGCGCAGTTGTCGGACGCCGAGCTGTCGCTGTCCCCGGACGTCGCGCGCGAGCGGTTCGCCGCCGTCGGCTACCGCGACCCCGAGGGCGCGATGCGGCACGTCGTGGCGCTGACGTCGGGCACGTCGCGCCGGGCGGCGCTGCAGCGGCAGCTGCTGCCGGTGCTGCTCGGCTGGTTCGCCGAGGGCGCCGACCCGGACGGCGGGCTGCTGGCGTTCCGCAAGCTGTCCGACGAGCTGGGCGCCACGCCCTGGTACCTGCGGCTGCTGCGCGACTCCGAGAACGCCGCCTATCACCTGAGCCGGCTGCTGGCCTCGTCGACGTACCTCGCCGACGCCCTGGCACGGTCGCCCGAGTCGGTGCGCTGGCTCGCGGACACGTCGGGCCTCGAGCCCCGTGGCCCGCAGCGGCTGGCCGCGGAGGCGGACGCCATCCTCACGCGGGCCGACGAGCCGACGTCCGCCGCCCAGCGGCTGCGGGCCCTGCGCCGTCGCGAGCTGGCCCGGACCGGGGCCGCCGAGGTCCTCGGCCTGCTGCCGCCCGTGGACGCCGCGGCCGCGGTCTCGGACGCCGCGGACATGGTCCTGGCCGGTGGCCTGCGCGCCGCCGAGCACGCGGCGCGCACCGAGCTCGGGCTGGGCGAGTCGTCGGAGGCGAACCCCACCCGGTTGCTCGTCGTCGCGATGGGGCGGCTCGGCGGACGCGAGATGGGGTACGGCTCGGACGCCGACGTGATGTTCGTGCACGAGCCGGTGCCGGGCGCCGCGCCGCAGCTCGCGCAGGACTTCGCCACGCGCGCCGCGACGCGCCTGCGCGCGCTGCTGTCGGAGGTCGGCCCGGAGCCGACCCTGCCGGTGGACGCGGACCTGCGCCCGGAGGGCCGGCAGGGGCCCCTCGTGCGCACCCTCGACTCGTACGCCGAGTACTACGGGCGGTGGTCGAGCGTGTGGGAGGCCCAGGCGCTGCTGCGTGCCCGGCCGGTGGCGGGCGACGCCGGCGGAGAGGGCTCGCTGGGTTCCCGGTTCGAGGCGCTCGTGGACCCGCTGCGCTATCCCGCCGGCGGGCTCGACGACGCCCGCCTGCGGGAGGTGCGGCGGATCAAGGCGCGGGTCGAGGCGGAGCGGCTGCCCCGGGGCGCGGACCCGGCGCGCCACCTCAAGCTCGGGCGCGGCGGCGTCGCGGACGTCGAGTGGACGGCGCAGCTGCTCCAGCTGCAGCACGCGGGCGAGGTGCCGGCACTGCGCACGACCGGCACGGTCGCGGCGCTCGACGCCGCGACCGCGGCGGGCCTCCTGGACCCCGAGGACGCCGCTCAGCTGCGCGACGCGTGGGTGCTCGCCTCGCGCGTGCGGTCCGCCGTCGTGCTCTGGTCCGGGCGCACCACGGGAGCGCAGACCGACCGGCTGCCGCACGACTCGCGCGACCTGGCCGGCGTCGCCGCCCTGCTCGGCGACGTGGGCACCGGGGGAGAGCTCGAGGAGCTCTACCTCCGCACCGCCCGACGCGCCCGCACGGTCGTGGAGCGCGTCTTCTACGGCGAGGAGTGATGCGCTGCCGAGCGCGGGTCCCCCTGCGCCGCGGCATGCGGCACGATATGTCCATGCTGATGTCATCGCCGTCGCCCGCGGGCGCGCCGACCGCTCGCCGCCGACCCTCGGGAGCGGTGGCGTGAGCGCCGGACTGCTCGGGCTGCTCGACGACGTCGCGGCGATCGCCAAGCTCGCCGCCGCCTCGCTCGACGACGTCGGGGCCGCCGCCGCGAAGGCGACGGCGAAGGCCGCGGGCGTCGTCGTCGACGACACGGCCGTGACGCCGCAGTACGTGCACGGCGTCGCCGCGAACCGCGAGATCCCCATCGTCAAGAAGATCGCCTGGGGCTCGATCCGGAACAAGGTGTTCTACATCCTCCCGGTGGCGCTGATCCTCAGCCAGTGGGCGCCGTGGCTGCTCACCCCGATCCTCATGCTGGGCGGCACGTACCTGGCCTTCGAGGGCGCCGAGAAGATCTGGGGGCGCCTGCGCGGTCACGAGGGGCACGACAAGCCTGCCGCGACGGTGGGACCGGACGCGGAGAAGAGCCTCGTCGCCGGCGCCGTGCGCACCGACCTCATCCTGTCCGCCGAGATCATGGTCATCGCCCTTAACGAGGTGGCGCACGAGCCGTTCTTCTCGCGGCTGGTCATCCTGCTGGTCGTCGCGCTCGCCATCACCGTGATCGTCTACGGCGTCGTCGGCCTCATCGTCCGGATGGACGACATGGGCCTGGCGCTCGCGGGCCGCGACTCCCGGGGCAGCCAGCGCGTCGGACGTGCCCTCGTGACCGGGATGCCCAAGGTGCTCGCGGTGATCTCCGTCGTGGGGACCGTCGCGATGCTGTGGGTCGGCGGTCACATCCTGCTGACCGGCACCGACGAGCTCGGGTGGCACGCGCCCTACGAGTTCGTGCACCACCTCGAGGAGGCCGTCGCGCACGCCGTGCCCGGCATCGGCGGGTTCCTCGGCTGGCTGGTCAACACGTTCTTCTCCGCCCTGGTCGGCGTGATCGTGGGCGCCGTCGTCGTCGCCGTCATGCACGTGCTGCCCTTTGGGAAGAAGCACGGGTCCGAGCACGGGTCCGAGCACGGTGCCGAGCACGGTGCCGAGCACGGTGCCGAGGGCGAGGCGGCGGCCACCGACGAGCCGCAGGCCTGAGCCGCCGTCCGCCTCGGGTTCCCCAGGGCGGGCGACGGGCTCACGAGCGGGAGGTCACCTCCTCCGCGGCGACCCTGGACGCCGCCAGGTCTGGCGCCGAGCTCGCTCGTCGCGACCGTGCAGCAGCGGGATCATCCTGGCCACCCGGTGCATGTCCTTCTCGGTGCGGTACGACCCGTCCGGCCCGGCCTACCACCTCATCGGCTTCGACACGGAGCTGCTCACCCCGAGATTCGTCGCCTCGCGCATCGCGGGCTGGACGGCGCACGTCCAGGAGCCGCTCGCCTCGAACGCGCTCATCCGGCCGCTCAGCGCCTACGACGGCGTGCCCGAGCGGCACGTCGACGGCTACGTGCCCGGCGACGCCGCGCTCGCGGCCGCGACCCGGGAGGTGGAGCAGGCGGAGTAGATGGCACCGCGCCGCGGGAAGAACACATGTTCGAATCAGGGCTATCCTGCTCGCGTGGGAAGCAGGCGACGGGACGAGGCCGGCGGGTCGTCGGGCGCGGTCGACAGGGTGCCGCTGCGCGACGCGGCGGAGGGCGCGCCGGGGCGGTCGCGCGACGGCGCGCACGTCACGCGCCCCGAGCGCGGGATCCCCGTGCGGGCCTGGATCACGTCGCGCCAGTCGGGCGAGCAGCTCGTCGACGGCGAGGCGACCGCCTGGACCGACGCGCAGGTGCACGTGCGCTACATCGACTCCCATGGTCGGGAGGGCTTCGTCTGGCTGTGGGCGGGTGCGGTCACCCGGCGGTAGGGGGCATCGCGCAGGAGCCGTCGCGCGGCTGTCGAGCCGGCCGACCGCGGCCTAGCCTGGGACTTGCGACCCGTGGCGGCCGTCGCCACGTCCGCGTCGGCGAGGGGAGCACGTCATGAAGGACGTGCGTTGCATGCTCGGCATGCACAAGTGGCAGCGGCGCCAGAACGAGGACTCCCAGTACCTGCTCTGCGCCCGCTGCGGGCGGGACCGGCCGACGGACGGGCGGGTACCACCGATCGGGCATATGCCCTGACGGCAGCGGACGGCCCGGACCTGCACCCGTCCGCGTCTCCGGTGACGCCGAACGGCGGCCCGCCCCGAAGGGTGGGCCGCCGTCCGGGCGACGTCAGCGGGCCCTCGCAGGGCCGCCGATCAGATGTCGTAGTAGAGCTCGAACTCGTGCGGGTGCGGGCGCAGGCGGATCGGGTCGATCTCGTTGCTGCGCTTGTAGTCGATCCAGGTGGCGATGAGGTCCTCGGAGAAGACGTCGCCCTGCGTGAGGAACTCGTGGTCGCGCTCGAGGTTGTCGAGGGCCTCCTCGAGGGACGCGGGCACCTGGGCGATCTGCGCGTGCTCCTCGGGGGGCAGCTCGTACAGGTCCTTGTCGATCGGCGCCGGCGGCTCGATGCGGTTCTTGATGCCGTCGATGCCCGCGAGGAGCTGCGCGGCGAACGCGAGGTACGGGTTGGCCGTCGGGTCCGGCACGCGGAACTCGACGCGCTTGGCCTTCGGCGAGGAGCCGGTCACCGGGATGCGGATGCACGCGGAGCGGTTGCGGGCCGAGTAGACCAGGTTGACCGGGGCCTCGTAGCCGGGCACCAGGCGGCGGTAGGAGTTCACCGATGGGTTGGTGAAGGCCAGCAGCGACGGGGCGTGCTTGAGCAGGCCGCCGATGTACCAGCGGGCCGTGTCGGACAGGCCGCCGTAGCCCTTCTCGTCGTAGAACAGCGGCTCGCCGTTCAGCCACAGCGACTGGTGCGAGTGCATGCCCGAGCCGTTGTCGCCGAAGATCGGCTTCGGCATGAAGGTGACGGTCTTGCCGTGCTGCCAGGCGACGTTCTTGATGACGTACTTGAACTTCATCAGGTCGTCGGCCGAGTGCAGCAGGGTGTTGAACCGGTAGTTGATCTCCTGCTGGCCGGCGGTGCCCACCTCGTGGTGCGCGCGCTCGACGTCGAGCCCGACCTCGGCCAGGACCGCGCACATCTCGTCGCGCAGGTCGGCGAACTGGTCGTTGGGGGAGACGGGGAAGTAGCCGCCCTTGTAGCGGGTCTTGTACCCGAGGTTGCCGCCCTCCTCCTCGCGCCCGGTGTTCCACGCGGCCTCGACGGAGTCGACGCTGTAGAAGCTCTCGTGCTGGTTCGTCGAGAAGCGGACGTCGTCGAAGACGTAGAACTCGGCCTCGGGCGCGAAGAACGCGGTGTCCGCGATGCCGGTCGACTTCAGGTACGCCTCGGCCTTGGCGGCGATCGTGCGCGGGTCGCGCGAGTACGGCTCGTCCGTGAACGGGTCCACGATGGAGAAGTTGACGATGAGCGTCTTGCGCTTGCGGAACGGGTCCAGGTACGCCGTGGTGACGTCCGGCACGAGCTTCATGTCCGACTCGTGGATCGCCTGGAAGCCGCGGATCGACGAACCGTCGAACATGAGGCCCTCGGTGAAGGAGTCCTCCGAGAACTGCTCCACGGGGATGTTGAAGTGCTGCATCACGCCCGGCAGGTCGATGAAGCGGACGTCGATGAACTCCACCCCCTCGCGACGGGTGAAGGCGATGGCCTCCTCGGCGTTCGTGAACATGCATGCACTCCTTGCGTGGATGGTGCCGTTCGGTCGGTGCCGCCGGACGGTTCCGAAGGACGGGCGCGACGGGCCTGTGCTCGCCGCTCGACGTCCACGACCGTAGGGTGACGGCGTTTCTCCGGCATGGCGCGATTGTTTCCAACACGTTACGGCGGTCGCGCTCCCGGCGCCGCGTAGCCTTGACGCATGGCATCGCCGGAGGACATCTCGAGAGAAGACGTCGGGTCGTGGCTCGAGGGCGGGCGTCGGGACGCGGCCGGTAGCGGCGGACGCCTGGGCCTCCCCGACGCCGGCCCCGGGTCGCTCGCGCGGCTCGGACGTCGGGCCGTGGCCCTCGTCGTCGACTGGGCGGTGGCGACGCTGATCGCCTACCTGGTGACGAGCCCGGTGTCGTTCGCCGAGCTGAACTCGTGGGTCACCCTCGGTGTCTTCGCCCTCGAGAACCTGCTGCTGGTCAGCACCGTCGGCTTCACCCTCGGCCACCGCCTCCTGGGCATGCAGGTGCGCACCCTGGGCGCCCCCGACGGCGTCGCGCCGGGCTTCGCGCGCGGTGCGGTGCGCACCCTGCTGCTGTGCCTCGTGATCCCCGCCGTCGTGTGGGACCGCGACGGGCGCGGCCTGCACGACCGTGCTGCCGGCACCGTCCTCGTCCGCCGCTGACGCCGCCACGACCACACCGGGCGCAACGAGATCGACCCACCCGTCGCGACGTCGACCCTCGGTGGGTCGTTCTCGCGGCGGGTGGGTCGATCTCGTGGGAGCGGCGCCGGTCAGCGGCCCTTGAGCCCCTTGCGGTCCGGGCGCGCCCGCATCGGGTCGACGCCCTTGGGGATCGGCAGGCGCGCGCCGCCGAGCGCCTTGAGGCGCTTCTTGACCTGCTCCGCCTCGGGCTTGGTGAGGCTCCGCTTGAGCTTCTGCACCTTCTTGGCGACCTTGGGCAGCGGGACCTGCCCCTCCTCGTTGCCGACCTGGATGAGGGTGATCGGCACGTTCGGCAGCACGCGCGCCGTCTTGCGGCGCTCGTCCTCGAGCAGGCGCTGCACCCGGTGCGACGGGCCCTCGGAGACGAGGACGACCCCCGGTCGCCCGACGCCGCGGAACACGAAGTCCTGGGTGCGCGGGTTGATCGCGACCGGCTCGTCCGCGAACTCCCACCCGCCGCGGACGGTGCCGAGCGCCGCACGGGCGGCGCCGGGCTGGCCCTCGATCTGGGTGTATGCGGCCTTCTCGGCCTTGCGGGTCAGGACGAACATCGCGCCCAGCGCCGCGAACGGGAGGCCGAGGACGACGATGTACAGGATCTGGAAGCCGGTCGGCAGGTCGAGCAGCAGCACGATCGCGGCGACGACCGCGAGGATCCCGACGAACACGCCGAGGAGCAGCCACGTCACCGTGGGGTCCTGCTTGCGCGTCATCTGGTACGCGGCCCACACCTGGTGGTACCAGCGCTGCTTCTTGGGCTTCTTCTGCTTGCCGGTGGCGTCAGCGGGCGCGCCGGCGTCGGACTTGGTGCGGGCCATGGTCGTCAAGTCTAGTGGGCTCGCGGGGCAAGGAGGCTCGCGGCCTCCTGGCGCGACGTCGTCGGCTCCGCGAGGTGCGCCAGCGACTGCGGGATGGGCAGGCCGCGGCGCGTCATCGCCTGACCCCACAGGCGGCCGGCGCGGTACGAGGAGCGCACCAGCGGCCCGGCCATGACGCCCAGGAAGCCCATCTCCTCGGCCGCCTCGGAGAGCTCGACGAACTCCTCCGGGCGCACCCAGCGGTCCACCGGGTGGTGGCGCAGCGACGGGCGCAGGTACTGCGTGATCGTCACGAGGTCGCAGCCGGCGTCGTGCAGGTCCTGCAGCGCGTCGCGGGCCTCGTCGATCGTCTCGCCCATGCCGAGGATGAGGTTCGACTTGGTGACCAGGCCGGCCTCGCGCGCCCGGGTGAGCACGGACAGCGAGCGCTCGTAGCGGAACGCGGGGCGGATCTGCTTGAAGATGCGCGGCACGGTCTCGACGTTGTGCGCCATGACCTCGGGCCGCGACTCGTTGACGACGTCGAGCAGCTCGGGGATCGCGTTGAAGTCGGGGATGAGGAGCTCGACGCCCGTGCCCGGGTTGAGCGCGTGGATCTGCCGCACGGTCTCGGCGTACAGCCAGGCGCCGCCGTCGGCGAGGTCGTCGCGCGCGACCCCGGTGATCGTCGAGTACTTCAGGCCCATCGTCCGCACGGACTCGGCGACGCGGCGCGGCTCGTCCGCGTCGAAGTCGGCCGGCTTGCCCGTGTCGATCTGGCAGAAGTCGCAGCGTCGGGTGCACTGGTCACCGCCGATGAGGAACGTGGCCTCGCGGTCCTCCCAGCACTCGAAGATGTTGGGACAGCCCGCCTCCTCGCACACCGTGTGCAGGCCCTCGCCCTTGACCAGGCCCTTGAGCTCCCGGTATTCGGGGCCCATCGTGGCCTTCGTCTTGATCCACTCGGGCTTCTTCTCGATGGGGGTGGCGGCGTTGCGGGCCTCGATGCGCAGCATGCGGCGGCCCTCGGGTGCGATCGTCACGGGTGTCTCCCGGTCGTCGTCGAGCAGGTGGACGTCCGGCGTGACTGGCCTGTGCGGACCCTGACCGCCGGACCTCGTCAGAGTACGTGAGCGGCGCGTCCCGGCGCCGCGACCTGCTCACCGTGTGGACGTGACCTCAGCAACACCCGGCGCGGCGACGGCCGACGTGGGTGCGGCGCGCAGCGGGTCGAGGTGGCGGGCGAGGGCGTCGACGAGCGGCGCGCGGACGTCGTCGAGCGTGACGTGCCGACCGGTCTCGATGGTCAGCGAGGTGACGTCGGCGTCGGTGATGCCGCACGGCACGATGCTGTCGAACCGGCTCAGGTCGGGGTCGCAGTTGAGCGCGATGCCGTGCATCGTCACGCCCTTGGCGGTGCGGACGCCGATGGCGCAGACCTTGCGCTCGAGGCGGTCGCCGTCGGCGGCGAACCAGACGCCGGTCCGGTCCTCGACCCGGATCGTCGCGAGACCGAACCCGGCGCACACCTCCATGACGGCCTCCTCGAGCGCCCGGACGTACGCGACGACGTCGATGGGCTCGGCGAGCCGCAGGATCGGGTAGACCACCTGCTGCCCGGGGCCGTGCCAGGTGATCTTGCCGCCGCGGTCGACGTCGACGACGGGTGTGCCGTCGGTGGGGCGCTCGTCGCGGTGGGTGCGCCGCCCGGCCGTGTAGACGTCGGGGTGCTCCACGACGATCAGCGTGTCGGGGCGGTCGCCGGCGACGACGTCGGCGTGCACGCGGCGCTGGAGCTCCCACGCCTCGTGGTAGTCGGTCAGTCCGGGCAGCGTCATCACGTCCACCCGGCCGAGGCTAGTCCTTTGCCGTGCGGTCAGTCGTCGGCGTCGCGCTGCGCCCGCACGAGGGTGACGAGGATCTCACGCAGCCGGCCCACGTCGTCGTCGGCGAGCCCGCGGGCGGTGAGGTCCTCCGCCGGCTGCAGCCGGCCGGCCTCGGCAGCTGCGCGGCGGCCGGTGTCGGTGACCGCGACGGCGCGGCGGCGCCGGTCGCGGGGGTCCGCGCCGCGGGTGACGTAGCCGGCGCGCTCCAGCCTCGCCACGATGCGGCTCATCGTCTGCTCGGTGACGCCGTTGAGCGTCGCGAGCTCGCGCTGCGTCCTGGGCCCGGCGAACAGGTGCAGCAGCACGGGGAAGCCCGCGTGGTTGAGGTTCCAGCCGGCGAGGTGGGCGTTCCAGTCGTGCTCGATGCGGCGCACGACGGTGAACAGCAGCCGGCCGGTGGGCCACTGGCCCGGGTCGTCGCTGGTGGGGTCGACCGGGTCGGGCCACGCGTGGGGTGCGGTGCCGGGCGCTGCCGCGGCGTCACGCGCTTCGTCGTGCTGCACTTGCTTCCTCCCTGGTCCGCCCTCAGAATACTCAGCATGCTGAGTAATCGGGCGCGGGGCAATCGGGGTCGAGGTCTGCTGCGGGGCCTCGTCATTCTGGCAGCGATCGGGGTCTGGCTCGCGATCGGCGCGTTCGGGGGGCAGGCCCAGGGCAGCCTGAGCAGCGTCCAGACCAACGACGACGCGGCCTTCCTGCCCGCGAGCGCCGAGTCCACGCAGGCCGCCGCCCTGGCCGAGGAGTTCACCGACTCCGAGACGCTGCCCGCCCTGGTCGTGGCCGAGACCTCGGACGGATCCGAGCTGACGAGGGAGCAGCTCGCCGACGTCCAGGCGTTCGCGGACTCGATCGCCGACGCCCCGCTCGAGGGGACGTCGGGCGACGAGCCGCGCACGGTGGGAGACCTCAGCATCGCCGACCCCGTCGTGGTGCCGTCCGAGGACGGGCAGGCCGCGCTCGTCGTCGTCTCGCTCGACGCCGCGCAGGCCTCCGAGGACCTCGGCGCCGACGAGACGAGCGGCTCCGAGCTCGCGGTCGCGGCCCTCCGGGCGCTGGTCGCCGCGGACGCCTCCGACGGCGGCCTCGCCGGTACAGGTCTCGACGCCTGGGTGACCGGACCCGCGGGCTTCGTCGCGGACCTGGTGAGCGCCTTCGGTGCGATCGACACCGTGCTGCTGCTCGTGGCCCTCGGCGCCGTCCTGGTGATCCTCGCGCTCGTCTACCGCTCGCCGTTCCTGCCGTTCGTCGTGATCCTCACGGCGGTCCTGGCCCTGTGCCTCGCGGGACTGGCGGTCTACCACCTCGCCGCGAACGACGTGCTGACGCTGAACGGCCAGTCGCAGGGCATCCTGTCGATCCTCGTGGTGGGCGCCTCCGTCGACTACGCCCTGCTCCTGGTGGCCCGGTACCGCGAGGAGCTGCGGGCCACCAGCTCCCCGTACACCGCGATGCGCCGGGCCGTCCGTGCCTCGATCGAGCCGATCGCGGCCAGCGCGGGCACGGTGATCGTCGGGCTGCTGTGCCTCCTGCTGTCCGACCTCTCGTCGAACCGCAGCCTGGGCCCGGTCGCCGCCATCGGCATCGTCGCCGCGTTCCTGTCGGCGACGACCCTGCTGCCGGCGATGCTCCTCGTCGGCGGACGGCGGGCCCGGTGGGTGTTCTGGCCCCGGGTGCCGCACGCGGTCGGCAGGCACTCCGACGCGCCCGACGCCCCGGAGCCGGTCGACCCGACCGGTGACACGGTCGGTGACCCGGGCGGTGACACGACCGGTGGCACGGCCGGTGACACGGCTGGTGACACGGCCGACGACACGCACGTGGAGGTCGCCGGGCACGGCGTGTGGTCGCGCGTCGCCGGCTTCGTGGGGCGGCACGACCGCGTCGTGTGGGTCGTCACCGCCGTCGTCCTCGCGGCCGGGGCGGCGTTCGTCCCGACGCTCGACGCGAACGGCACGGGCGACTCGGAGGTGTTCCTCACACAGGTCGACTCCGTGGACGGCGAGGAGGTGCTCACCCGCCACTTCGAGGGCGTGTCCGCGCAGCCCGCGATCGTCATCGCCCCCGAGGCGGACGCCGACGCCGTCGTGGAGGCGGCCGAGGGCTCCGACGGGATCACGGCGGCGACCGTCGTCACCGACCAGCCGGCCACCGCGCCGGGGATGCCGGCCGAGGGCGACCCGCTGGTCGTCGACGGGCAGGTGCGCGTCGACGTCACCACGGAGGCGCCGTCCGACAGCCAGGCGGCCGTCGAGGCGGTGGCCGACCTGCGCACGGCGGTGCACGACGTCAGCCCGGACGCGCTGGTGGGCGGCGCGGCCGCGGAGCGTCTGGACACGCAGCTCGCCGGCCAGCACGACCTGCGCGTGATCGTGCCCGTCGTGCTCGCCGTGATCCTCCTGATCCTCGTGCTGCTGCTCCGGTCGGTCCTCGCCGCCGTGCTGCTCATGGCCGCGAACGTGCTGTCGTTCGGGTTCGCCCTCGGCGTCTCGGCGGTCGTGTTCAACCACGTGCTCGACTTCCCGGGCGCGGACCCGGCTGTGCCGCTGTACGCGTTCTGCTTCCTCGTGGCGCTGGGGGTCGACTACTCGATCTTCCTCATGACGCGCGTGCGCGAGGAGAGCCTGCGGGTCGGCACGCGACGAGGGGTGCTGCGCGGGCTGGCCGTCACCGGCTCGGTCATCACGTCGGCTGGCGTGGTGCTCGCCGCGACGTTCGCGGCCCTGGGCGTCATCCCGCTGCTGTTCCTCGCCCAGCTCGCCGTCATCGTCGCGTTCGGCGTGCTCGTGGACACGCTCGTCGTGCGCAGCCTGCTCGTCCCGGCGCTCGTGCACGACGTCGGCGACCGGGTCTGGTGGCCGTCGCGCCTGGGCCGCGGCACGCGCGCGCCGGAGCGCGTCGTCACGCCGTCGAGTCGATGAGCTCCAGCAGGGCGCGGGCAGCGTCGCGGATGTCACCGTGGTCGTACTGCCCGGCCCGGCTCTCCAGCGACACCACGGCGCACCGGTGGACCTTC
The DNA here is from genome assembly GCF_042264825.1 of Isoptericola sp. NPDC056134. Classification (NCBI taxonomy): domain Bacteria; kingdom Bacillati; phylum Actinomycetota; class Actinomycetes; order Micrococcales; family Promicromonosporaceae; genus Isoptericola; species Isoptericola sp. NPDC056134. Next base: position 31,690 of record NZ_JBHJVM010000008.1, on the reverse strand, counting down.
GACAGGTCGCCGTAGGGGAACGACACCGCCTGCTTCGACTCGGGGTTCTCGTCGTCGTCCACGCCGAGGTGCCAGTGCCGGAACTCGGTCCAGCCCTCGCGGTCGACGAAGCGGTTCTCGGCGTCCGTGCTCGGAACGTGCTCGCTCCAGTCGTCGCGCTCGTCGCGCACCACCCGACCCTCGCGCACCAGGGCCCGGGCCTGGTCCAGACCCGGCTGGTTCAGTCGTGTCGCCATCGTCGTGGCTCCCTCCGGCTCGCCCGCGGGTCGCGTGCCGACCCACCCCTGGTCTACGGGAGGTGCCGGATGGTCACCACCCGCCGGCGGCGTGGCTCGCCGGGGCGGTGCCGGGGCGAGGGGCGCGGCGTCGGGCACGATGGACGCCATGGTCACGGACGAGGCGGCAGAGGCGGGCGCGACCGACGGCGTGACGGCGGCACCGCCGCCGCGCCTGGCGATCGTCGGGTACGGGGGAGCGGGCCGGGAGATCCACGCCCGCCTCGCGGCGGAGGCCGGGCTGCCGGTGACGGCGGTCGTGACGCGCGACCCCGGCCGGCGCAACCAGGCCGCGGGGGACTGGCCGGGAGCCCGGTTGGTGTCGGACCTCGACGAGCTGATCGCCGCCCGCCGTGCCTACGACCTCGTCGTGGTCGCGAGCCCCACGACCCTGCACGCGGAGCAGGCCGCCGCCCTCGCCCGCGCGGAGATCCCGTTCGTGCTCGACAAGCCGATCGGCCTGGACGCGCACCAGGCGCGCGCCGTCGTCGAGGAGGCGGCCGCCACCGGCACGCCGTTCACGGTCTTCCAGAACCGGCGCTGGGACCCCGAGCAGCTCACCCTGGCGAGCCTGATCGATTCCGGGGAGCTCGGCGACGTGCACACGTTCGAGCGTCGATGGGAGCGCTGGCGGCCGGTCCCGCGGCAGCGGTGGAAGGAGAACGACCCGGTCGGCGGAGGGCTGCTGCTCGACCTCGGCCCGCACCTGGTGGACTCGGCGACCCAGCTGTTCGGCCGCGTCCGGTCCGTCTGGGCGCAGACCCGCAGGCTCACCACGCCCACCGAGGACGACGTCTTCCTCGTCCTGGAGCACGAGGCCGGCGGCGGCCGCGCGGCGAGCCCGCACGCCGTCGTGTCCCGGCTCTGGGCGGGGTCCGTCGTGGGGGCGCCCGGCCCCCGGACCCGCGTGCTCGGGTCGGCGGGCGCCTACCTGGTGACGACCTTCGAGCAGGACGCCTCCCCGCTCGAGGCGCTCGACGACGACGCGCCCGAGGGCTCGGTGGGCTGGCTCGCACGCGGCCGCGACCGGCGCGCCGTGCCCGCGGCACCGGGCGGCCACGCCGACTTCTACCGGGCGCTGGGGCCGTGGCTGCACGGGGACGAGCCCGCGCCCGTCGACCCGGCCGACGCCGTGCGCACCGCCGAGGTGCTGGACGCCGCCCGGGTGTCGGCGCGCGAGGGGCGTCGCCTCACCCTCTGACGCGGCCTGTGGATGACGGCGACGCCGGGCGGCCGCGAAGGTGTTCGATGGCTCCGTGGCCACCCAGACGCTGCCGATCCCGACCGACGCCGGCGCCCGCGACGCCCTCCTGGGGCGGGTGCGCGCGCTCTCGGCGCTCCGGCACCCGTGCGTCGAGCCCGTGGTGGCCGTCGACGTGCGCGACGACGGGACCCTGGCCGTGCGGCGCGGCGGCGCCGCGACCGACCTGCCCACCGTGCTCGCCGTCCGCGGGCGCCTGACGTCGCGGGAGGCGGCGGGTGTCCTCGTCGCCGTGGCGCGCGGGCTCGCCGCACTGCACAGCGCAGGGCTGCGGCAGGGGAGCGTGGGCGCGCACGACGTGGTGCTCGACCCCGGAGGCGGAGCGCTCCTGCGCCCGCGGGCCGACGCGGGCGACGTCGTCGGTCCCGGCGGTGCCGGAGCGGTCGTGAGCGACCCCGCCGAGGCGGAAGCGGCGGACGTGCACGCGCTCGCGACGCTCGTCGCCGACCTGCTCCGCGACCGCAGCGACGACGACGCGGCCGCGCTGCGCGCCGTGCTGGCCCCGGCGGCGGCACCCGACGCGAGGGTGCGTCCGGAGGCGGGCACCCTCGCGGCCCAGGCGGACGCGGTCGTCGCCGCCGAACCGGTGCGGCTCCCGGAGCCCGCGGCGCTGGCGGCCGCGGCGCTGGGCCGGCGGTCCGCCGTGCCGGCGGCGGCGGAGGAGGCGCCCGCCCGCGCGTCCCGGAGGCGGGCGGTCCGGCGCGCCGACGGGAGCAGTGCCGGCCGCCCGGCGAGCAGGTCCGCGCGGCGCGCGACCGCCCCGCGCCGCGCCGGGACCGCGCGACGCGTGCTCGGCCTGGCCGGCGCGGTGGCCACGGTGGCGGTCCTGTCGGCGGTCGCGGTCCAGGTCCGGTCGCCCGACGACGGCGCGGACAGGTCGGGCGCGACCGGCGTCGCGTCGGTCGGCGCGTCACCGGCGGCCGCGCCGATGCCGGTCGGCGACGACATCCCGGAGACCGACCGCAGCACGACACAGGACCCCACGCGGGACCGGGCCGACCCCGGCGCCGCGGCCGCGGAGCTCACCCGTCGGCGGGTCTCCCTGATCGCGGACCCGGACGCGGACCCGTCGCGGTGGGGGACGGTGGACGTGCCCGGGTCGCCGGCGCACGTTGCGGACGCCGCCCTGCTCGAGGACGCCGCGCAGGCAGGCACCCGGGTGCGCGGAGCCGAGGCGCGGGTGGAGGACGCCCGTCCGGAAGGGACCGGAGCCGGCGGCTCGGCGGACGACTCGGCGGACGTCGTGGTGCGCTATGCCGTGACGGCGCACGAGCAGGTGGCCGCCGACGGCACCGTCACCGCCGTGCCCGCGACGGACGTGCGCACCGCGACGTTGCGGCTCGCCTGGACGCCGGACGGCTGGCGGGTCACCGAGGTCTCCTGAGCCGCGTCTCCCGTGGGACGACGAAGGGCGTCCCGGCCGCAGCCGGGACGCCCTCCGTCGGTCAGGGACGGGGCGAGGTCAGAGACCGACCTCGGCCTCGAACGCGCCCTCCTCGATGCGTGCCTTGATGGCGGTGAGGAAGCGCGCGGCGTCCGCACCGTCGACCAGGCGGTGGTCGTAGGAGAGGAACAGGTACGCGAACTGGCGGATGGCGATGGTCTCCTCGCCGTCCGGACCCGTCACGACGGCCGGCTTCTTGGTGATCGTGCCGGTGCCGAGGATCGCGACCTGGCCCCCGGGGACGATCGGCGTGTCGATGAGCGCACCGCCCGAGCCGGTGTTCGTGATCGTGAACGTGGCGCCGGAGAGCTCGTCCGGGCCGACCTTGTTGGCGCGCGTGCGGGCGCCCAGGTCGCCGATCTGGCGGGCGATGCCCGCCAGGTTCAGGTCGCCGGCGTTCTTGATGACCGGGACCACCAGGCCGCGCTCGGTGTCGACGGCGATGCCGACGTTCTCCGCGGGGTGGTAGGTGATCTCGCCCTTGTCCTGGTCGATCGAGGCGTTGATCTTGGGGAACGCCTTGAGAGCCTCGACCGCGGCCAGCGTGTAGAACGGCAGGTAGGTGAGGTTCGCACCCTCGCGGGCCTTGAACGACTCCTTGGCCTTCGCGCGCAGCTTGGCGACCTTGGTGACGTCCACCTCGACCACGGTCGTGAGCTGGGCCTGCGTGTGCAGGGCCTCGACCATGCGCTCGGCGACGATCTTGCGCAGGCGGGACATCTTCTCGGTCGTACCGCGCAGCGGGGAGACCGGCAGCGTGGCCGGAGCCTTGGCGGCCGGGGCGCCGGCAGGCGCGGCGGCGGCCGGAGCCGGGGCGGCGGCCTTCTCGGCGGCGGCGAGCACGTCCTCCTTGCGGATACGGCCGCCGACGCCCGTGCCCTGGAGGCTCGAGACGTCCACGCCCTTCTCCGCGGCGAGCTTGCGCACCAGCGGCGTGAGGTAGGAACCCTTGCCCGGGGCGGACGGCGCCGGCTTCTCGGCGGCGGGCTCCGGCTGGGCCGGCTCCTGCGGGGTCGGAGCGGGCTTCTCCACGGCGGCAGGCTTCTCCTCGGCCGGCTTCTCGGGCGCGGGGGCGGGCTCCTCGGGCTTCGAGGGCGCACCGACGGGCTCGGGGGCCTTGGCCGGGGAGGGCTCGGCGGGCTTCTCGGCAGCGGGGGCCGCGCCGGAGCCGACGACCGCGAGCACGGCGCCGACCTCGACCGTCTCGTCCTCGTCCACCAGGAGCTTCTGCACCGTCCCGGCCACGGGGGACGGGATCTCGGTGTCGACCTTGTCGGTCGACACCTCGAGCAGGGGCTCGTCGACCTCGACCGAGTCGCCGACGGCCTTGAGCCAGCGGGTCACGGTGCCCTCGGTGACGGACTCGCCCAGGGCGGGCAGCGTCACCTCGGTGCCCTCGCCGCCACCGGCGGCGGGTGCCTCGGCAGCAGGGGCCTCGGCGGCGGGTGCGGGGGTCTCGGGGGCCGGGGCGGGCTCGGCCGGGGCGGCGGGCTGCTCGGGCTCCGCGGGCGCCTCGGCCTCGGCGGCGGGGGCCTCGGCGGCCGGGGCCGCGTCGCCGCCACCGGCACCGGAGCCGTCGCCGACGACGGCGAGGGTGGCGCCGACCTCGACGGTCTCGTCCTCCTCGACGAGGATCTGCTCGAGCACGCCGGCGACCGGCGAGGGGATCTCCGTGTCGACCTTGTCGGTCGAGACCTCCAGCAGGGGCTCGTCGACGGCGACGGTGTCGCCGACGGCCTTGAGCCATCGGGTGACGGTGCCCTCGGTGACGGACTCGCCGAGTGCAGGGAGCTGCACGTTCTCAGACATGACCTGTGGAGTCTCCTTCGATCAGTGGGTCAGGCGACGAGCCGAGGCGAGCCGGTTTGCCGGCCCGCGACATCTGGGGTTGCCGCGTTCTGGTCACTGCCTGCCATCTTGTCACCTCCACGGGGGTCGCCCCAATCGTTCGGGGGTCCGGGTTGGTGTGACGCTGGGTACACCTGACCGCCGCATGACCTCCAGGACACCTCCGGGCGGCCTCCCGACCACGATGCCCACGACGGCGGTAGTCTCGCGCCATGTCGCTCAGGACCTCGCTGGGACGCCTGCTGGGCAGGTCGTCGTCGCCGGCCCCCGGCGCACCGTCGTCGTCGGGATCGCGGGGCGAGACGATCGCGTACCTGCAGGAGTTCGTGCGCACCCGGGTAGGGGTGGAGGCGTACGTGGAGCCGCCGAACGCGCAGACGCCCACCACCGTCCTCCTCGTGGCGACCACGGGCGAGTGGACGCGACGCCGCGTGCCGGACGAGCGCACGGGGTTCGAGGTGGCGCGGTCGCTGGGCGTCCCGGTCTACAACGTGCGCTTCACCGGATACCCGCAACGCATGCGGGACTGGACGTCGGCGCAGCGCCGCAAGGCCTGAGCCGCGGCGCGTGGGTGACGGAGGAGACCCGGGAGTCATGGACGGCGGGGGCGATGAGCGCTGGTCGGCGGTGGCCGCCGGGTGGGCCGAGCTGTGGGGCTCGTTCGCGGCACCGGTCTGGCCGTCGCTGCTGACGGCCGCGCAGGTCGGGAAGGGGACGCGTGTCCTCGACGTCGGGTGCGGCACGGGCGAGCTGGTCGGGCACCTGGTGCGCGCCGGCGTCGTCGCCGCAGGTGTCGACCCCGCCCCGGCGATGGCGCGGACGGCCCGCGAGCGGAACCCCGGTGCGACGGTCCGGGACGGCGACGTCGAGCACCTGCCGTTCGAGGACGGCACCTTCGACGCGGTCCTCGCCGTCAACGCGCTCCAGTTCGCCGACGCCGTCGACGACGCCCTGGCCGAGGTCGCCCGCGTGCTGGTCCCGGGCGGCCGGGTGGGGATCGCGAACTGGGCCGAGGGGGCGCGCAACGACCTCGACGTCGTCGAGCGCGCCGTCGCGGAGGCGTACGAGGAGGAGGTGCCGCCCGACGGCCCGCTGCGCGCTGCGGGCGGGCTGGAGTCCGCCCTCGTCGGCGCGGGGTTCGACGTCGTGGGGGCGGGGATCGTCGACGTGCCGTGGACCGCGCCCGACGACGACCGCCTGGTGCGCGGCGTCCTGCTCGGCGAGGACGAGGCCACGACGGCCGCGCTCGCGCCGGTCGTCGTGGCCGCGGCGTCGCCGTTCCGGGTCCCCGGCGGCGGGTACCGCCTCGCGAACGCGTTCCGCTGGGCCGTGGCCGTCGCCCCCTGACGAGCGGACGACGGCGGCCGGCCACCCCGTGGGGCGGCCGGGCGCCGTCGTCGTCCGGCCGGGTCGTGGGGCGCGTCAGGCGCCGGCGCGACCCTCGAGGAAGGCGAGCATCGTGCGCACGCCGACGCCCGTGCCGCCCGCGGGGGTGTACCCGAACGACGAGCCCTCGTTGTACGACGGGCCGGCGATGTCGAGGTGCGCCCACGGGGTGTCGCCGACGAACTCGGCGAGGAAGTGCGCGGCGAAGAGCATGCCGCCCCAGCGGCTGGGGGCGGAGTTGACCATGTCCGCGACGGTCGACCTCAGACCGGCCTTGAGCTCCGCCGGCATCGGCATCGGCCAGAACGCCTCGCCCGCGACGTCGGCGGCGGCCTTGACCTCGTCGCGCACCGCGTCGGTGCCCATGACGCCGGAGGTGCGGTTGCCGAGCGCGACCATCTGCGCGCCGGTGAGGGTCGCGATGTCCAGGACGACGTCGTGCCCGTCCTCGACGGCGGCGACCAGGCCGTCCGCCATGACGAGGCGGCCCTCGGCGTCGGTGTTCGTGACCTCGACGGTCTTGCCGCCGCGGATCGTGATGACGTCGGCGGGACGCTGGGCGTTGCCGCCCGGCATGTTCTCCGCGAGGCAGAGGTACCCGGTGACGGCGACCGGCAGGCCGAGGCGCGCGGCCGCCAGGACCGTGTGCAGCACCGCGGCGGCGCCGGCCATGTCGGACTTCATCGTCGGCATGCTGGCCGGCGGCTTGAGCGAGATGCCGCCCGTGTCGAACGTGATGCCCTTGCCGACGATGGCGACCTTCTCGGTGGCCTTGGCCGGCGTGTACGAGAGCTTGACGAGGCGCGGCCCGCGCGACGAGCCCTGGCCGACGCCCACGAGCCCGCCGTACCCGCCCGCGGCGAGCTGCTTGTCGTCGAGCACCGTGATCCTGAGGCCCTTGACGCCCTTGGCCGCGGCCTTGGCGGCGTCGGCGAAGGCGGCCGGGAACAGCTCGTTGGGGGCGTCGTTGACCAGGTCGCGCGTGCCGTGCACCGCCGCGGCGAGCACCTCGGCGCGCGCGACCGCGGCCTTGGCCCGGCCCGAGCGCGCGAACGTCGTCACGACCTGGATGCTGCCGACGGCGCCCTTGGTGTCCTTGCCCGTGCGGTACCGCGTGTAGGAGTACGCGCCGAGCAGCGCCCCCTCGACGACGGCCCCGAGCTCGTCCTCGTCCACCGCGGGCAGCGCGAGGGCGGCCGTGTCGGTGCCGGCGAGCTCGCGGGTGGCGGCGCCGGCGGCGGACCGCAGCACCTCGTGCGGGAAGGTGCCGTCGGCCGCGCGCTCGCCGAGCCCGGCGAGGACGACGACGCTGGCCGACACGCCGTCGCCGGCGGGCACGCGCCGCACCTCGTCGCGGGCGCCGGTGACGCCGAGGCGGGGCGCGAGGGTCTCGATCTGGCGCACGAACGCCTCGGGGAGCTGGTCCGCGACGACGGCGACGCCGTCCGAGGTGGAGCAGGTGCCGACGACGAGGACGTCGACCTTGAGAGAGCTGGGATTCTTGCCGGTGAGGGTGAGGTCTGCCACGCGCCGATGCTATCGCCGTCCCGCGGCCGCCGTCGGGCGGCCGACGGCCGGTAGTCTGCGGGCGTGGTCCTTCCCCTGCTCATCGTCGTCCTGCTGGCGTGCGCCGCGCTCGCCGGGTGGGCGTTGTGGTTCGTCGTCCAGGACCGCGCCGTGATCCTCAAGCAGCTGATCGGCGCCGCCGTGGTCGAGGCGCTCGTCGTCGTGCAGGCGGTGGTGGCCGGCGTCCTCATGGTCACCCGCGACCACCCGGTCGACGGTCCGCTGTTCTGGGGGTACGTCGCCACGGCCCTCGTCGTGCTGCCGGTGGCCGCCATCTGGGCGTTCGCGGAGCGCACCAAGTGGTCGTCGGTCGTCCTGGCGGTGGCCGCTCTCACCGTGGGCTTCCTCGACTGGCGCCTGTGGCAGATCTGGGGGGCGGCATGAGCGGCACCGACCCCGCACCCGCCGCGGGCGCGCGCCGAACCGGCTCCGGCTTCGGCCGGCTGCTCGTCACCGTCTACGGCATCCTCGCCTTCGCCGCGATCGGCCGGTCGTCGTACGAGCTGGCCACCAAGTTCTCCGAGGCGCCCGTCGCCTACTCCCTGTCCACGCTGTCCGCCGTCGTGTACGTGCTGGCCACCGTCGCCCTCGCCAAGGGCGGGCCCCGCTGGCGCGTCGTCGCCTGGGTGACCGTCGGCTTCGAGGCCGTAGGCGTCCTCGCGGTCGGGGCGGCCTCGGCCGTCTCGCCCGACGTCTTCGGCGAGACGACCGTGTGGTCCGGCTTCGGCCAGGGCTACGGTTACGTGCCGCTCGTGCTGCCGTTCGTGGGGCTGTGGTGGCTGTGGCGCACCCGCCCGCGCGGTACGAGCGGTGACGACGGCGCAGCGGCGGCACCGGCCACGCCCGAGCCCACCGAGCCCGCAGCCCCCGACCCGGAGGTCCGATGAGCCCGTACACCCTGCTGTTCAACGGCGTCTTCCGCCGGATGGACCCCGAACGGGCGCACGAGCTCGCGTTCGGTGCCATCTCGCTCGCCGGACGCGTCCCCGTCCTGCGGGACGTCGTCCAGGGCGCCCTCGCGCCGTACCTGGGCCGGGGCAGCGGCGGACCGGGCAGCATCGAGGTGCTCGGCCGCACCGTGCCCGCGCCCTTCGGGCTGGCGGGCGGGTTCGACAAGAACGCCCGTGCGATCCGGGGCCTGACCATGCTCGGGTTCGGCTTCGTGGAGATCGGCACGGTCACCCCGCGCCCGCAGCCCGGCAACGAGGCGCCGCGCATGTGGCGCGAGCTCGACGTGCGGGGCATCCGCAACCGCATGGGCTTCAACAACGACGGCGCCCCCGCCGCGGCCGCGCGGCTCCGCGAGCTGCGGGCTACGCCCGCGGGCCGGGCCGTCGTCGTCGGCGCGAACATCGGCAAGAACAAGACGACGCCCGCGGAGGCCGCGGCCGACGACTACGCCGCGTGCGCCCGCGAGCTCGCCCCGTGGGCCGACTACCTCGTGGTGAACGTGTCGTCCCCGAACACCCCCGGCCTGCGCGACCTGCAGACCACCGCCGAGCTGCGCCCCATCCTCACCGCGGCCCGGGCCGCGGCCGACGAGGCCACCGCCGCCGCGGGCACCCGCCGGGTACCGCTCCTGGTGAAGATCGCCCCCGACCTCGCGGACGCGGACGTCGACGCCGTGGCGGGGCTCGTCACCGAGCTCGGCCTGGACGGCGTCGTCGCCGTGAACACGACCATCGGGCACGACCGCGGCCCCGGCGGCCTGTCCGGCCCGCCGCTCCTGGAGCGCGGGCTGCAGGTCGTCGCCCGGCTGCGCGAGCGCCTCGGGCCCGACCCGGCGATCATCGGCGTCGGCGGGATCTCGAGCGCCGACGACGTGCGCGCGTACCTGCGCGCCGGCGCCGACCTGACCCAGGGGTACACGTCGTTCATCTACTCCGGCCCGTTCTGGCCGGCGCGGGTCAACCGCGCCCTGACGCGCACCCGCGGGTCCGTCGCGGCCGGCAGCATCGACCGTGGCAACGGCTCCACCGGGAGCGCCGCGTGATCCGGGCGCACTGGGAGTGGGCGCTGGACGACGCCGAGGGGCGCGTGCTGAGCGTCCCGAGCCCGGTCTTCACCACGCAGTACGACGCCGAGCAGTGGCTCGGCGAGCACTGGCGGGAGCTGGCTGCCGGCGGAGCGACCCTCGCCCGCCTGCTGCACGACGGGGCGCAGGCGACCCCCGGTGTGGTGCTGCCGTCGGTCTGACGGCACCACCGCGGGGGTCGCGCCATCAGCATCAGCTGCCCGGTGCCACCTGCGCCCAGGCCCGGGCGAGCCGCGGGACGGCGGTCGCGAGCTGGTCGGGCTCGCGCGTGAACGTGAGACGCACGCGGTCGCGCGACGAGCGGTCCGGGGTGAACGCGGGCCCGGGCGTGACGAGGACGCCGTGGTGCACCGCGGCGGCCGCGAGCGCCTGCGCGAGCGGTCGACCCAGGTCGACCCAGAGGCAGAGCCCGCCCGCCGGCACGCGTACGCGCCAGTCCGGCAGGGCGTCGCGGACCAGGTCGACGAGCAGGTCGCGGCGCGCCCGCAGCTCGGCGACGCGGCCGGGCAGGATCGCGTCGGCACGGCGCAGCAGCTCCACGACGGCGAGCTGCTCGAGCACCGGGGTGGCGATGTCGGCCGACTCGCGCACGCGCGCCAGCCGGCGCACCACCTGGGGCTCGGCGCGGACCCAGCCGACGCGCACCCCGCCCCAGAACGACTTCGACGCGGAGCCGATCGTCACGACGTGCGGGGAGGTGCCGTCGCCCGCGAACGGCTCCGGTACCTGCGCGCCGGGGTCGAGGGCCAGGTCGGTCAGGGTCTCGTCGCCGACGGCGGTCGTGCCCGTGCGGTGCGCGAGGTCGCGCACCGCCGCCCGCGCCTCGGCCGACATCGTCGTGCCGGTGGGGTTGTGGAAGTCCGGCACGAGGTAGACGAGCCGGGGGCGGGTGCGACGCACCGCCGACGCGAGCGTCTCGACGTCGCCGACGGGGACGCCGACGACCCGTCCGCCGAACCGTCGCGTGGGTTCCAGGGCGTGGAAGTACGTGGGCGACTCGACGACCGTGGTCTCGCCGCGCCCGACGAACGCGGCGGTGAGCACGGAGATCGCCTGCTGGGCGCCCGTGGTGACCAGGATCTGGTCCGGCGTGGTCGGCACGCCGCGTGCCGTGTAGCGGTCGGCGATCGCCGACCGCAGCGCCTCGACGCCGAGGTGGGCGTAGCCGCCGGTGGCCAGGTACCCGGGCAGCACCTCGAGGGCCGCGGTGTAGGCGTCGTGCAGGGCGGAGGTGGCCGACGGGGTCGCCTGAGCCAGGTCGACGGGGGCCTCGGGGGGTGTGTCGCCGTGCGGGTCCGTGGGGGCGTCGCCCGCCGCGACCGGCACGCCCCCGCGCGTCGCGCCGGCCCCGCGGGGGAGTGTCGTGACGGTGCCGGAGCCGACGCGGCTCGCGAGGAAGCCGAGCTCGCGCAGGCGGGCGTAGGCGCCGGACGTCGTCGTGCGCGAGACCCGCAGCGCCGTCGCCAGCTCACGCTCGCTGGGTACCCGGGTGAGCGGCGGCAGGCTGCCGGAGAGCACCGCGGCGCGCAGGGCGTCCGACAGTGCGAGATAGGCCGGCCCTCCCGCGCGCCAGTCGCCGAGCAGACGCGCGGTGGCGGCAGGGGAGAGCTGCCGGACGGCGGGCGGCGTGGACGTGGCAGAAGGTGGGGAGACGACGGTCACGGGGCCACTGTCGCCCCAATGGATATGGATTGCAAGGCCATTGGCGCGGAGGGTGGGAGCATGAGCACGACCGCCCGCCCTGTCCGCCGTCCGTCCCGCCGACCCGCGCGCCGCCTGCCGCGCGGCCCTCTCCGCCGGCAGACGGCGCGCAGCCCGCGCCCCGGAGCGCCTCGGGCCACGTCCGCGGCGCCGCCCGTGACCGCGGGGACCACCGCGCCCGACGACGCCGCCGTGCCCGCCGTGGCCCCGGCGGTGCCCTGGGGGCCCGTCCGCCGCGGGACGCAGCTCGTCCTCGGGCTGCTGGGCTTCACGTGGTCGATGGCGATGATGCTGCACGCGGGCCAGGGCGGCATGCCGTGGGACGTGCTGCACCAGGGCCTGGTGCGCAGCACGGGCCTGGGGTTCGGCACGGTCGTCGCGCTGACGTCCGTGCTCGTGCTGCTCGCCTGGGTCCCGCTGCGCCAGCGGCCCGGCATCGGCACGGTGGCGAACGTGGCCGTCATCAGCCTGGCGATCGGGCCCTGCCTCGCGGCCACGGCGTGGCTCGTGCCCGACCCGGGCCCGGTCGCCCGCGTGGCGCTCGCCGTCGGCGGCATCGTCCTCAACGGCGTGGCGACCGCCGCCTACATCGGCGTGCGGCTCGGCCCGGGCCCGCGCGACGGGCTCATGACCGGACTCGTGCAGCGCACCGGCGGGTCGGTGCGGCTGGTGCGCACCGCCATCGAGGTCGTCGTCGTGCTCGCAGGAATCCTGCTCGGCGGGACGTTCGGCTGGGCCACGGTGGCCTTCGCGCTGGGCGTCGGCCCCGTGGTGCAGGCGACCGTGCGCTGGCGGTGGCTGGTGCCGGCGGGCCTCACGGGAGCCGGCGCGCCCGCCGTCCGCTCCGCCGGCGCGACGAGCCATCGGCCCACCGACGCCGACGCCGACGCCGACGTCGCGCGGCGCGCGCGCGAGATCGCCCGCGCGCTCGACACCGTCGCCCGGGAGCACCGCGACCACTGACCGGCACAGCGTCCGGCACGCGATCGTTCGCGCCGTCGGCCGTCAGGGCGCGACGGTTCGTCCGCCGGACGGCAGGGTGCGGCGGTAGAAGGTGGCGGAGGCGTCGTAGCCGAGGGTCTCGTAGAAGCCGCCCGCGCGCCGGCTCGCCAGGGAGACGTAGGCCGCGCCGCGCACCGTCGCCCACCGCTCGGCGTGGGCCATGAGCGCGGCGCCGAGCCCGCGGCCGCGGTGCGCCGGGGCGACCATGACCTCTTCGACCCAGCAGACCGGGCCGTTCGCGAGGAAGGTGAGGTGCGTGCTCGCGAGGAGATAGCCGCGCGGGACGTCGTCGCCCGCCGGGTCCGTGGCGACGGCGAGCAGGGTGTCGTCCCGGGCGAGGAGCGCGGCGAGCGTGCGGTCGAAGGCGTCCCGCCGGGGCCGGAAGCTGGTCGTGAAATCGCGGGCCAGCGGCCACAGGGCGTCGGCGTCGGCGGCGCGGGCGGGGCGGACGGTCGGGGAGGGCACGACGGCACCGTAGCGTCGACGTCGCGGTGGGTCGTCGTCGCGTCTCAGGACGAGGACCCACCGCGACGTCGGTCCCGCCGGGGACCGCGGGCCGGTCAGGCCACGCGGGTCTGCGGTGCGTTCTCGGCGGTCTTGGCCGGGTCTCGGACGACGACGTCGCCCAGGACGTCGTCGATCGTCGCCAGGAGCTCGGCCGGGATCGTCACGCCCGAGGCCTTGACGTTCTCCGCGACCTGCTCGGGCCGGGACGCGCCGACGAGGGCCGCCGCGACGTTGTCGTTCTGCAGCACCCACGCGACGGCGAGCTGCGCCATCGAGAGGCCCAGCTCGTCGGCGACGGGGCGCAGGCCCTGCACGCGCGTGAGCACGTCGTCGTCGAGGAAGCGGCGGATGCTCGACGCGCCGCCCTTCTCGTCGGTCGCGCGCGACCCGGCCGGCAGCGGCTGCCCGGGCACGTACTTCCCGGACAGCACGCCCTGCGCCATCGGCGACCAGACGATCTGCGACAGCCCGCACTCCTGCGAGGCGGGCACGACCTCGTCCTCGATGACCCGCCACAGCATGGAGTACTGCGGCTGGGAGGAGATGAGCTGGAAACCCAGCTCCTTCGCCAGGGCCGCGCCGGCGCGGATCTGGTCCGCCGTCCACTCGGAGACGCCGATGTACAGGGCCTTGCCCTGGCGGACGATGTCGGCGAACGCCTGCATCGTCTCCTCGAGCGGCGTCTCGGTGTCGTAGCGGTGCGCCTGGTAGAGGTCGACGTAGTCCGTGCCGAGGCGGTTCAGAGAGCCGTTGATCGACTCCATGACGTGCTTGCGCGACAGGCCCGTGTCGTTGGGGCCGCCCGGTCCGGTCGGCCAGTACACCTTGGTGAAGATCTCGAGCGACTCGCGACGCTCGCCCGCGAGCGCGTCGCCGAGCACCTGCTCGGCCTTCGTGTTCGCGTAGACGTCCGCGGTGTCGAACGTCGTGATGCCCGCGTCGAGCGCGGCGCGCACGCACTGCGTGGCGACGTCGTTCTCGACCTGCGAACCGTGGGTGAGCCAGTTGCCGTAGGTGATCTCGGAGATCTTCAGACCGCTGTTGCCGAGGTACCGGTAGTTGACCATGCACCCACCCTAGGCGCGGCGCTGGGTCACTCCGGCCAGACGCCGTGCTTCTTCGACGACGGCTTGGGCAGGCGCGAGCGGCGGATCTGGAACGCGCGCATGACGGCGTACATCATCGTGCCCTTCGGCACCTCGCCGAACTTCGCCCGCAGTCGCTTCCGCAGTCCTCGCCACAGCAGGAACGCGTCGGCGATGGTGAGCAGCACGACGGCGTACAGCAGCATCAGCACGACCGCCGCCATCGTCACGTTCTGCATGAAGATGAAGTTCAGGACGATGAAGGCGAAGGCGACGGGCAGGAAGAACTCGCCGAGGTTCCAGCGCGCGTCGACGTAGTCGCGCACGTACCGCTTCAGCGGGCCCTTGTCGCGCGGGGGCAGGTGGCGCTCGTCGCCGGTCTGCATCGCCTTGTACTCGAGGTTGCGCTGCTCGCGCGCCTTCTCCCGCGCCGCCTTGGTCGCGGCCTTGCGGTCGTCGGGCACCAGAGGGCGCTTGTTCGCGGCCTCGGACACGCTGCGCTTGGGCGTGGGGCGGCCCTTGCCGCCGGGCGTGCCGGCCTTCTCGATCTCGGCGGCCGCGTCGACGGGGTCGGTGGAGCCGGGGGACGACGGCGTCGCGTCGGGCTTGTTGCGGGAGAACACGCTCCCAGAGTAGTCGAGCGCGCAGGTAGCGTGAGCCGCGTGACAGACACCCCCGGCAACGCCCAGCACCTCGACGACGCCACCACCCTGCGCGCGCACGTCGAGCGGCAGTTCCCCGCCCTGCAGGCCGACCTCGAGCGTCTCGTGCGCATCCCGAGCGTCTCGGCCGCGGCCTTCGACCAGGCGCACGTCGCGGCGAGCGCCGACGCCGTCGCCGCGCTGCTGCGCGACGCGGGGCTGCCCGACGTGCGGATCCTGCGCTCGGCCCGCCCCGACGGGACGCCCGGGGCGCCCGCCGTCGTCGCGCGCCGTCCCGCGCCCGAGGGCGCCCCGACCGTGCTGCTGTACGCGCACCACGACGTCCAGCCGCCCGGCGACGCCGCCGCGTGGGCGACCGACCCGTTCGAGCCGGTCCAGGTGGGCGAGCGGCTGTACGGCCGCGGCGCCGCGGACGACAAGGCGGGGCTGGTCGCGCACGTCGGCGCGCTGCGCGCCCTGGCCGCCCTCGCGGAGGAGGGCGGCGGCGACCTGCCCGTCGGGATCACCGTGTTCGTCGAGGGCGAGGAGGAGTCGGGGTCCCCGAGCTTCCGCCAGTTCCTCGCCGACCACCGCGAGCTGCTCGCGGCGGACGTCATCGTGGTCGCCGACTCCACGAACTGGAAGGTGGGCGTGCCCGCGCTCACCACCTCGCTGCGCGGCCTGGTCGACGGCGTCGTCGAGGTCGAGGCGCTGGGCCACGCGGTGCACTCGGGCATGTTCGGCGGCCCCGTGCTCGACGCGAACACGCTCCTCGCCCGCCTGATCTCCACCCTGCACGACGACGCCGGCAGCGTCGCGGTGGCGGGCCTGGTCAGCGCCCCGGAGCCGGAGGTCGACTACGACGAGGCGGCATTCCGTGCCGACTCCTCGGTGCTCGACGGCGTCGCGCTCGCGGGCGAGGGCACCATCGCCGGCCGGCTGTGGTCCAAGCCGGCGCTCTCGGTGATCGGCATCGACGCCACGAGCCTCGCGCACGCGTCCAACACGATCGCGCCCCGCGCGGCCGCGAAGCTGTCGCTGCGCATCCCGCCGGGGCAGGAGCCGCAGGCGGCGGAGGACGCGCTGCGCGCCCACCTCGAGACGCACGCGCCGTTCGGCGCACGGGTCACGTGGCGGCCGGGCGAGCAGGGGCGGGCCTTCCACGCCGCGGACGACTCGGCGGCGATGCGCGCCGCGCGGGCGGCCTTCGCGGCGGCCTGGGGCACGGACCCGGTGGACATCGGCGTCGGCGGCTCCATCCCGTTCATCGCCGACCTGCTGGAGTTCTTCCCCGAGGCCGCCGTGCTCGTCACCGGCGTCGAGGACCCGGACTCCCGCGCGCACGGCGCCGACGAGTCGGTGCACCTGGGCGAGCTGCGCAAGGTCGTGCTGGCCGAGGCGCTCCTCCTGCGCCGGGTCGCGGACCTCGAGGGCTGAGGGACCGCGAGATGACGCGGGACGACGCGACGCCCCCGGGCTCCGAGGACGGCTCCGAGGACGGCTTCGAGGACGCGCTCGCCGCGGCGATCATGGTGCCGCTGCTGCCCTGCGGCGGTGACGAGGCCGACCTCGACGAGCTGGTCGCCTTCTGGACGGCGCTCGGCCTGGAGGTCACCTACCGGCAGCGCCGGCCCAACCCGATCGTGGCCTTCGGTCGGGGTGGCCTCCAGCTGCAGTACTACGGGATGCCGGGCTGGGACCCGGAGCAGAGCCACTCGACGTGCGTCGTGGCGGTGCCCGACACCGCGCCGGTCTACGAGTCGTTCGCCGCCGGTCTGCGCACGCTGTTCGGTCGGTTGCCCTTGTCCGGTGCGCCCCGGGTGACCCGGCCGCGGAAGAGGGCGAACAACGGGGGGCTCAGCGGGTTCAGCCTGATCGACCCGGCCGGCAACTGGGTGCGGGTCACCCGGCTGCCCGACGCGCCGGTCGTCGCGGGGGAGGGCGGCACGACCACCTGGACGACGGGAGGCGGCGGCCCGCTGGCGCGAGCGCTGGAGAACGCCGTCGTCGTCGGGGACTCGCACGGCGACGTCGCCCAGGCCCGCAAGCTCCTGGGCGGCGCCGTCCGCCGCGCCCGGGCGGCGGACGGTTCCTCGCCCGCCGGCGAGCTCGCGCCCGCGCTGGCCTACCTCGCCGAGCTCGCGGTGCGCGCCGGGGACCCCGCCGCGGCGGTCGAGCTCGTCGCCGAGCTCGACGAGCTCGCCGGCGGCCGCGGGGCGGGGGACGCGGCCGTCAGGTCCGCGGCGGACGAGGCGCGCGCCCTGGTGACCGACGCGGCCGGCTGACGCGCCGCAGCCTCAGCTCACCCCGGCCGCCGCGCGGAGGACGTCGAGAGCGACCGGGACGTCGGCGTCGACGCCCGTGCTCAGGGCCGCCTCGAGCCGCCCGGCCGCCTCGGAGAGCCCTACCTCGCCGAACGTCGCGGCCGAGCCCGCCATCGTGTGGCAGAGCCGTACGGCCTCCTCGCGGACCACGGGGTCGTCCCGGGTCTCGGCCGTCGCGAGGAGCTCGGTGAGCCGCCGTGCCCGTCCCCGGTTGCGTTCGCGCGCGCGCCGCCCGAGGGCGGCGATCGCGTCGTCGAGACCCGCGTCGTCGAGCCCGTCGCCGACAGGGCCCGGTGCGCTCCCGCCGTCCGACCCGGTCCTCGGTCGGCCGTGCGGCGTGCCGGGCGAGCCGGTCACGCGTCCCAACCCAGCACGTCAGCGAGGTCGGAGGACAGCTTCAGCGGGTCGAAGGGCTTCGTCAGCACGCCGGTCGCACCCAGGCCGTCGAGCCGCGAGATGTCCTGGCTACCGACCTTCGCGGTGAGGAACACCACCGGTACCTCGCGCAGCTCGGGGACGGCACGCAGCCGGCCGAGGACGGTCGGCCCGTCGTGCACGGGCATCATGACGTCCAGGAGGATCACGTCCGGGCGCACGCGCCGCGCCACGTCCAGGCCTTCCGTGCCGTCGCCGGCCGTGTGCACCTCGTGCCCCCCGACGGCGGACAGCGCGACGGCTGCCACCTCCCTGATCGACGGATCGTCGTCGATGACCACCACGCGTCGGCCCCCCGTCGCCACGTGCTGCGCCTCCTGTCAGTGCCCTTCTCCGATTCCGCACGACGGTACCCCCCGACACGCGAGGACGCCTTTCGTCGCTCCGGGCGTCGGCATCGGGAGCGGAGCGCGCGAACCTCTCCTACCCTCGGGCCCATGGGGGACTCGCGACAGGCGACGGCGCGGGCGCACGCGAGGTTCGTGCGCTGGTGCTGGGTCGCGGCGGTGCTGGTGCTGGCCCTGGTCGTGCTCCTGGCGGGCCCCCTGGACCAGGCCGCGCAGGCTGCGATCTCTCGCGGCGCCATCGCAGCGGCCGGCGTGGTCGCGGCGCTGAGCTGCGGCTGGCGCGCGGCGCGCTCGACGGGGCGTCGACGCCGTGCGTGGGGACTGCTGTCCCTGGGCGGCGCGGTCGGCCTCCTCGGCAACGTGTACGCGGGTCTGGTGGGCGACCCGGAGACCGGCGACACGGCCTACATCGCGGCGCTCCTGCTCGGCGTGGTGGGGATGGCGCTGTTCCCGACCGTGCGACCGCGCGGTCACGAGCTGGTCCGCATGCTGCTCGACAGCGTGGTCGTCGGAGGCTCGGTCCTGTACATCGCGGTCTTCAGCGTCGCCCTGGCGGGCACCGGCGGCTTCGAGGCCGAGCCGGCGCTCACCGCGTACGCGCTGCCGGTCGTGGACGCGCTCCTGGCGACGCTGGCCGTCCTCGTCCTCACCCGGTCGCCCGCGGCCGAACGGGTGCCCCTGGGCCTCGTCGGCATCGGGTTCGTCCTCTACGCCGTGGCCGACGTCGCGTTCGCGCTCCTCACGGCCGAGGGGGGCTTCACGTTCGGCAGCCCTGTCGACGTCGGGTGGGTGGGCGGCTATCTCGCCATCGCGGTCGCCGCCCGGCACCCGGCGGCATCGGGCAGCCCCGTGACCAGCCAGCGGACCGACGGCTCGCCCGTCCTCGGCACCGTCATCACCTTCGGGCTCTTCCTCACGGCGGCGCTCGTGCGCGTGGGGCAGGCGAACGACGAGTTCCCCTGGGTGGCGAACGCGCTCTGGGCGGCCGTGCTGGTCGCGGTCGCGGTCCGCCAGATCCTCGTCGTCGTCGACAACGAGTCGCTGCGCCACGGGCTGGAGCGGCGCGTCGAGGAACGCACCGCGCAGCTCCGCGCGTTGGCGAGCGAGCGGGAGCGCACCCTCGAGTCCGTCGCCGACGGGATCTACGGCGTCGACTCGAGCGGGCGCGTCACCTTCGTCAACGACGCCGGTGCCCGGACGCTGGGCGTGGCGGCGGCCGACCTGGTGGGACGCGACGCGCACGAGACCTTCCACGCGCCGGCCGAGGACGGCACCCCGTACCCGGCGGCGGGCTGCTACATCACCGAGGCCGTGCGCGACGGGCTCACCGCGACCGCGGAGCAGGACGTCTACCGCCGGCCCGACGGCAAGGACGTCCCGGTCGAGGTCGCCGCCAGCCCTCTGCGCACGGACGACGCGATCAGCGGCGCCGTCGTCGTGTTCCGCGACATCTCCGAGCGGCGCGAGGTGGAGCGCATCAAGGACGAGTTCGTCTCCGTCGTGAGCCACGAGCTGCGCACCCCGCTCACCTCGATCCGCGGCGCGCTGGGGCTGCTCGACAGCGGGGTGCTCGACCGGTCCTCCGACCAGGCCGCCCGCATGGTGCACATCGCCCTCACGAGCAGCGAGCGGCTGGGCCGGCTCGTGGACGACATCCTCGACGTCGAGCGCATGGACGCGGGGACGACACAGCTCGAGCTCGCCGAGCACCGGCTCGACGGCCTCGTCGCCGCCGCGGTGGAGCAGGTCTCGATCCAGGCCGACGACGCCGGGGTGACCCTGTCGCCGGACGACGGCCCCGAGCTGGTGCGCGTCGACGGCGAGCGCATCGTCCAGACCCTGACCAACCTGCTCAGCAACGCCGTGAAGTTCTCGCCGCGAGGCAGCACCGTGCGGGTGTCCGCCCGGCCGGTGGGGGACCTCGTCGAGGTGCGCGTCGACGACGAGGGGCGGGGGATCCCGCCGGACAAGCTCGAGACCGTCTTCCGCCGCTTCGAGCAGGTGGACGCCTCGGACGCGCGCGAGCGCGGCGGCACGGGGCTGGGCCTGGCCATCGCCCGCAGCATCGT
Source organism: Isoptericola sp. NPDC056134 (assembly GCF_042264825.1). Classification (NCBI taxonomy): domain Bacteria; kingdom Bacillati; phylum Actinomycetota; class Actinomycetes; order Micrococcales; family Promicromonosporaceae; genus Isoptericola; species Isoptericola sp. NPDC056134. The sequence goes on along the minus strand of NZ_JBHJVM010000008.1, from coordinate 11,764 downwards.
CGAGCGGCACGGCGGGCGGATGTGGGCCGAGAGCGACGGGGACGGGCACGGCTCCAGCTTCCGGCTGACCCTGCCGCGCGTGGTCGAGCCCGCACAGTCCCGCACCGGGGCGCCGAGGGCGGCGTCCGACGCCGCGTCGACGGCGGCGTCCGAGCCGTCGCTCGTGGGGGCGGCCGTCGCGACGGGCACCCGGGTCGTCGTCGTCGACGACGACCCGTACGTGGTCGACGTGCTGCGCGCCGTGCTGGAGGCCCGCGGGTACGTCGTCATCGGGGTGACCGACGGGCGCGCGGCGCTCGAGGCCGTCGAGGCGGAGGCCCCCGACGCGATCGTGCTGGACCTGGCGATGCCCGGGACGGACGGCGCCGAGGTGCTCCGGCAGCTGCGTCTCTCGGCGGCCACCGCCGAGCTGCCGGTGGTCGTCGTGTCGGGCACCGCCCCGTCGGACGCCCGGGAGGCAGCCGCGCTCGCGGACGGCTGGCTCGTCAAGCCCGTCGACCCCGCCCGCCTCGCGGCGACCGTCCGCGAGGTCGTCCTGCTGCGCCCGCACCACGAGCGCGTCCTCGTGGTCGAGGACGACGACGACCTCCGGGCCGTCCTGACAACCGTCCTGGAGAGCGCGGGCCTGGTCGTGACGCCGGCCCGTGGCCTGGCCGAGGCGCGCGCCGCCCTCGACGACGGCGGGGAGCCGCACCTGGTGCTGCTCGACCTGCGCCTGCCCGACGGCACCGGGCACGACCTCGTGGCGGACCTGCGACGCAGCGGCCGCCTGCACCGGACCCCGCTCGTCGTCTACTCGGGCGCCGAGGTCGGTCCGGCCGAGCGGGAGGACCTCCGCCTGGGCAGTACCGTCTTCCTCACCAAGGGGCGGGAGGCGCCGGACGCGGTCCTGCGCCCCGTCCTGGACCTCCTGGACGCCGCCGCGGGACGTACCGTCGACGGGTCCGCCGACCGCCCGACCCCGAGGACCACATGACCGAGCCCCTGACCATCCGCGTAAGCACCGGCACCGGGACGGGCCGCACGACGCTCGCAGCCTTCGACGCGGCCCTCGTCGCCGCCGGGGTGGGTGACTTCAACCTCGTGCGGCTGAGCTCCGTCGTGCCACCGGGCAGCGGGGTCCTGGAGGTGGACGGGCGCGACCAGCTCCGGGGTGAGCACGGCGACGCGCTGTACTGCGTGTACGCCGCCGGTCATGCCTCGCTGCCCGGCCACGAGGCCTGGGCCGGGGTCGCGTGGTCGCGGCGCGACGACGGCAGCGGCGCCGGGCTCTTCGTCGAGCACGACGGTCCGTCGCACGAGCAGGTCGAGACGGACCTCACGCACAGCCTGGACGACCTGTCCGCGATCCGCGGGGGCGCGTACCACCAGGAGGGGCGGCGGATCACCGGCCTGGCCTGCGAGACGCTCCCCGTCTGCGCCGTCGTCGTGGCGACGTTCCGTCGGGCCGGGTGGGAGGAGCTGGGCCGTGCGCGCTGACGTCACCTTCGAGCACACCGTGACCGGTGAGGTCGCCGAGGACTTCTGGCGCCTCTACCTGGAGGCGTTCGAGCCGCTGCGCACGCGCGCCGCGGCCCGCCACGTGCTGCACCGCGAGGAGTTCGACGAGGAGATGGCCGACCCGCGCGTGCTGAAGCTCCTCGCGCACGACCGTGCCGGGGAGTCGGTCGGCCTGACGACGCTCGCGACGGACCTGGCCGCGGTGCCGTGGGTGAGCCCGGAGTTCTTCGCGGCCCGCTACCCGGAGCACGCGGCGCGCGGCGCGGTCTGGTACATCGGCTTCACCCTCGCGCACCCCGGCCGGCGCGCCACGCGCACCTTCATGGACATGATCGACGCGCTGGTCGCCCACCTCGCCGAGCACCGGGTCGTGTGCGCGTACGACGTGTCCCGCTTCAACGACGACTCGCTGCGGTTCGCCGACAACCTGCGCCGCCGTCTCGAGCGCACGCAGGACGTCACGGTCGAGACCGTGGACCGGCAGACCTACTACGCGACGACGTTCCACTGACGGCGCGCGCTGCCGCCCACGCGCGTCAGGCCCGGTCGGGGTCCCGGTGCGCGACGTCGAGCGCCCGGGCCCAGGCGGCGACGTCGTCGGGCAGGTCGGGGCTCTGCGCCGGAGCCTCCGGGCCCATGAGCGCGACGACGTCCGGCGCGGGGACCCGGGCGTTCCCCGGGCCGAGGAACCGGCCGGCCACGTAGCCGCGGCCGTAGAGCTGGCCGCGGCACGTGAAGACCTGCTCGATGTAGATCACGCGCTCGTCCCAGCCGAGCACGCGCGTGGTGATCTCGAACCGGTCGCCCAGCTTCAGGGAGCGCTTGTACGTCATCGTCGACGCCGCGACCACCGGGTACCACCTGCGGTCGCCGATCTTGGCGAAGCCGTCGAGGTCGGCGATGTAGTTGGACCGTGCCACGTCCATCATCTGCAGGTACGAGCCGTTGTTGACGTGCAGGTACAGGTCGAGGTCGCCGGGGTGCACGCGCATGCGCGTCACGGACGGGTCGAGCAGGCCCTGGCCGGGCACCGGCTTGCGGGGGCGCAGGGACGCCCAGGTGAGCTGGATCATTCGAGTCACCCGCGCAGGCTATATCGGCGACCGGCGGTATCAGATACCTTTCGCCCGGCCGCGCGCGCGGACGACCCGCGGGTCAGACCGGGGGAGCGGGGTCGTACTGGATCCCCCGGCGCACCGCGCGCGCCACCTCGGGCGACTCGAGCCGGGCCACCAGGTGCAGGGCCATGTCGATCCCGGCCGAGACGCCGGCCGCGGTCACGACGTCCCCGTCGTCGACGAACCTCGCCTCGGTGTCCACGACGACGCTCGGGTCGATCTCCGCCAGCTCGTCGTAGTGGTCGCGGTGCGTCGTCGCCGGCCGGCCGGCGAGCAGTCCCGCCGCCGCGAGCACCAGGGCGCCCGTGCACACGCTCGCGAGGACCGGCGTCTGCACGCGCACCTGCCGCAGCCACTCCAGGTGGGTCGGGTCGGCCATCATGGCGCGGGTGCCCCAGCCGCCCGGGTAGACCAGCACGTGCAGCGGGCCGACGTCGTCCGCGGAGCGGGCGGGCACGAGCCGCAGGCCCTTGGCGAGGCGCACGCCGTCGCCGTCGCGCGAGAAGGTGCTCACGTGCGGCTTCGGCCCCGACTCGGTGCTCGAGTGCTGCTCCCAGGCCGCGAGGACCTCGAACGGCCCGACGACGTCGAGCTCCTCCGCGTCGTCGAACACGAGGATGCCGATGTGGAGCCCGCCGTCGGTGCTCATGCCTTCTCCTGCGTCGTCAGGGCCGTCGCGGCCCCACGGTCATGTCAGATCCCGGGCAGCGCCAGCATCTGGTCGAGCGCTACGCGGGCCCAGTGGGCGTCGTCGGCGTCGACCACGATCCGGTTGACCACGCGTCCCTCGACCAGCGACTCCATCGCCCACACCAGGTGCGGGAGGTCGATGCGGTTCATGGTCGAGCAGAAGCACACGGTCGAGTCCAGGTAGTGCACCTGCTTGTCAGGGTGCGCCTTGGCGAGACGGCGCACCAGGTTGAGCTCGGTGCCGATCGCCCAGGAGCTGCCGGGCTCGGCGGCGTCGAGGGCCTTGATGATGAACTCGGTGGACCCCACCTGGTCCGCCGCGGTGATCACCTCGTGCTTGCACTCCGGGTGGGCCATCACCGTCACGCCGGGCACCCTCGCCCGGACGTCCTCGACGTTGCGCGCGGAGAAGCGCCCGTGCACCGAGCAGTGCCCCCGCCACAGGATCACGCGCGCGTCGCGCAGCTGCTGCTCGGTGAGGCCGCCGAGCGGCTTGCGCGGGTCGTAGACCACGCAGTCGTCCAGGCTCAGGCCGAGCTGGAGGACGGCGGTGTTGCGGCCCAGGTGCTGGTCCGGCAGGAACAGCACCTTGCCGGTGCCCTCCACGCCGCCCACCCGGTCGAACGCCCAGCGCAGCGCGACCTGCGCGTTCGACGACGTGCAGACGGTGCCGCCGTGGCGGCCGGTGAACGCCTTGATCGCGGCGGACGAGTTCATGTAGGTGACGGGCACGGTGTCGTCGGCGATCCCGACGTCCTGCAGCACCGCCCACGCCTCCTCGACCTGGCCGATCTCGGCCATGTCCGCCATGGAGCAGCCCGCGGCGAGGTCGGGCAGCACGACCTGCTGCGCGTCCGACGTGAGGATGTCGGCGCTCTCGGCCATGAAGTGCACGCCGCAGAACAGGACGAACTCCGCCTCGGGGCGGGCGGCGGCCTCGCGCGCGAGCTTGAAGGAGTCCCCGGTGACGTCGGCGAAGTCGATGACCTCGTCGCGCTGGTAGTGGTGCCCGAGCACGAACGCGCGCTCGCCCAGGGCGGCCCGCGCGGCGCGGGCCCGCTCCACCAGGTCCGGGTCCGACGGCGACGGCAGCGCCCCGGTGCACTCGACGCCCCGCTCGGAGGCGAGGTCGCGGCCCTGGCCGAGGAGCAGCAGCGCGGAGGGTGCGGGCTCGGCGAAACCGGCCGTGGTGCCGGTCGAGGTGCCCGCGGTGTCGTTCAGCAGGGTGGTCACGCGCCCATATTTCCACAGCGCCCGTGCGCGGCGCGCCGTGCGTCCGCGTCTCCGCCGGCGTCGCGTCCGGGACGTCGAGCGTCCGCGGCGCCGCCGGGTGTGCCACGATCGCGGCATGCAGGTGCTGCTCTGCGTCGGCGAGGACGCCGGCCCTCTGGTCCCCGCGCTCGCGACGGCGTGGCGGGAGGCCGCGCCGTCGTGCGACGTGACCGCCGTCGTCCTGCCCGGCACCCCGTCCGACACGATGCCGCCCGGGGAGGCCCGAACCGCGCTCGCGGGCGTGTTCGTCCCCCTGGACGCCCTCGGGCTGTCGAGCGTCGCGGGGCCGGAGGAGGGGCCGCTCGCCGGCCCCGCCGCGGCGGCGGACCTCGTCGTCGTGCACGTCCCCGTGCTGGACGGCACGACCCTGCGCGAGGGGAGCGTCCCCGCCGCCGTGGCGGCCGCCGCCCCGCACGCCGTCCCGGTCGTGGTGCTGGCCGGGCGCAGCGAGGTGTCGCGGCGCGAGTGGTCCGGGGCCGGGGTGAGCGGCGTGCACGAGACGGGGGCCGACGCCGTGCCGGCGACCGCGCGCGTGGCGCGGACCTGGGCGCCGTCCTGGGCATGACCGCCACGACCTCGACGGCTGCCGCGCCGCGCCTGTGACCCGCGTCATCGCGCCCACGGAATTCGCGCGTAGGATCGGGAACAGCCGTACCGGTCCGCCTGTTGGAGGAAGCATGACCGACACCACCGAGATCGCCACGCACGCCGTGGACCTGTCCGACGTCGCCGCCGACAAGGTTCGCAGCCTGCTCGAGCAGGAGGGCCGCGACGACCTCCGTCTGCGGGTGGCCGTCCAGCCCGGCGGCTGTTCCGGCCTCATCTACCAGCTCTACTTCGACGAGCGTCTCCTCGACGGCGACGCCCTGCGCGACTTCGACGGCGTCGAGGTCGTCGTGGACCGCATGAGCGTGCCCTACCTCGAGGGCGCGAAGATCGACTTCGCGGACACCATCGAGAAGCAGGGCTTCACGATCGACAACCCGAACGCCGGCAGCTCCTGCGCCTGCGGCGGTTCCTTCAGCTGAGCCGCTGAGCGACCTCGACGGCCCGGCCGCCCCCACGGGGTGGCCGGGCCGTCGTCGTGGCGGGCCGGGTGTCGTCGCGGCTCAGGAGTCGGCGCCCAGCCGCACGGTGAGCGACCACACGCGCCTGGTGCCTCCGTCTGCTTCCTCGTCCGGGGTCACCTCCGCCTCGGCGACGGTCGCGTGCCCCCGCATCCGGGCCCAGGCGGGCACGTCGTGCCGGGCCGCCGGGTCGGTCGACAGCACGGTCACGAGCGTCCCGGCGGGCAGGTCGCGGGACGCCGCGGCCAGCCGGATCACGGGCAGCGGGCAGCGCAGGCCGCGGGCGTCGACGACCACGGCGTCGCCGGCGCTCACAGCCCGCCCACCCCGAGCACGTCGCGCACCCGCCGCACGGCGCCCGGCAGGACGGCCAGGAAGCGGTCGACGTCGTCCTCGGTGGTCGACCGGTCGAGGGCGATCCGCACGTTGCCGTGCGTGAGCACCCCCATCGCCGCGAGCACGTGCGACGGCTCCAGGGTGCTCGCGGTGCAGGCGGAGCCGGAGCCGACGGCGAAGCCCGCCCGGTCCAGCTCCGTCACGAGCGCCTCGCCGTCGACGTACAGGCACGAGAAAGTGACGACGTGGGGGAGCCGGTCGTCCGGCTCGCCCACCACCTCGACGTCGGGGACGGCTGCGGCCGCCTCCCGCACGCGCTGCGTGAGGAGCCGGCGCCGCTCGTCCTGCGCGGCGCGGTCGGCCTCCGTGGCCTGCAGGGCCACGGCGGCGGCGAACGCGGCGGGCACGCTCACCCCGCCGGGCGCCCAGGGGTCGGCGTCCTCCGGCGCGGGTGGGACGGCCCGCACGCGCTGACGCACAGCGAGCACACCCACCCCGGCGGGCCCGCCCCAGTCGGCCGGGTGGGCGGCGAGGAGGTCCCAGGCGTCGGGCACGACGTCGTGGCCCAGCGATGCGCCCGCGTCCACGAGGAGCGGCACCCCCGCGACCCGGGTGGCCTCGTGCACGGTGCTCAGCGGCTGCCGCGTGCCCACCTCGCCGTTGGCGTGCTGGAGCGCCGCGAGCGCGACGCCGGGGCGCGCGACGCGGTCCGCGAAGGCGTCCGCGTCGACGCGACCGTGGCGGTCGACGCCGACCACCGCGCGCTCGCCCTCCTGGGCCTGTGCGGCGGCGGCTGCCGCGTGCAGCACCGCCGCGCGCTCGGTGCCGCCCACGACGACGTCCCCGCCCGCGCGGCGCCGGGCCTTCGCGGTGCCCACCAGGGCGTCGCGCAGCGCGGACGCGTGTCCGGCCGTGAAGCGCACCTCCTCCGTACGCGCCCCCAGGACTGCGGCGACCGCCTCCCGCGCGCCGTCGAGGAGGCGCGCCGCCCTGCGTCCCTCCGTGTGCAGACGGTGCGGGTCGGCCCAGCCGTCGTCGAGCGCCTGCAGGAGGGCCTGCCGCGCGAGCGGGTGCAGCGGGGCGCCGCCGCCGTTGTCCAGGTGCACCCGCGAGGCGGACGCCGTGGGCGGCGCCGCGGGGGAGTGGTTCCCGGTCGGCTCGGTGGTGTCGGTCACAGGCGTGCTCCGTGGGGGCTGACGTGCGTCCCGACGCCGTGTCGAGGCGCGTCGGGCGGGCGCGGATTGCGCGCCCGGGGCACGATCGTGCCATCTTCGGGGCGTCGAGGTCCGGTCGGTCGGGGTCCGGGACGATCCGGAGGATCTGACACTCCCGAGGATCGATCTGACACTCTCCTGGGGTCTGTGTGCAAGAAGGAGTTGTGGACGTCCCGTGCGGAAAGAGTCACGCCCCGAGGGTGCTTTTGCGGCGTCGAACCTGCTCCGGGCGCGCTAGGCTGCACCTCATCGAGGACGAAGGTCCTGTCCGCGTGCCTGTTGCCCAGAGGGGCCGTGGCGGTCGGGCAGGACGTGACGTGAAAGGCCTCCCTTGCACTCGAAGAGCCCCACCCGCACCCGGCGGGTCATCCTGCGCGCGACGGCTATCGCCGGCGCCGTCGCCGTGTTGGCCTCCGGTTGTGCCAGCGACTCCGTCAAGCGCGGATACCTGCCCGGCTACGCCGACGGGGAGGTGACCAACCAGACCGAGCGAATCACGAACCTCTGGGTCGGCTCCTGGATCGCGGCGCTGATCGTCGGTGTGATCACGTGGGGCCTGATGCTGTGGTGCGTCGCGGCGTACCGCAAGCGCCGGGACGACCACCAGCTCCCGATCCAGACGCGCTACCACATGCCGCTCGAGATCATGTACACGGCCGTGCCGACGATCATGATCCTCGTCCTGTTCTTCTACACGGACCGCGACATGTCGGCCGTGCAGGACACCAGCGCCGAGCCGGACGTGAACATCCAGGTCATCGGCAAGCAGTGGAGCTGGGACTTCAACTACCTGGACTCCGACGTCTACGACTCCGGGCAGCACCTGCTCGACGTCGGCGGCCAGACGATCGACGACGAGGTCGACGGTGCCCCGGGCACGTCGAAGGACGTCCCGACGCTGTACCTCCCGGTCGACCAGACGGTCGAGTTCACGCTGGACTCCCGCGACGTCATCCACTCGTTCTGGATCCCCGCCTTCCTGTACAAGCAGGACATGATCCCGGGCCGGACCAACACCTTCCAGGTCACCCCGACCCGTGAGGGCACGTACGCCGGCAAGTGCGCCGAGCTCTGCGGCGAGTTCCACTCCGGGATGCTCTTCAACGTCAAGGTCGTCTCGCAGGCGGAGTACGACGCCCACATGGCCGACCTCGAGGCCGCGGGCCAGACCGGCGAGCTCGGGCTCGACCTGAACCGCCAGCAGCACGACGCGAACTTCCCGCAGGAAGACACCCTCCCGGAGGTCGAGAACTGATGGCGGCCACGACTGCCCCCGCGCACGACGTCGAGGTCATCCCCGGTCTCGCGCCGAAGCGCCAGAACCTCGGTCGCACCGTGGTCAAGTGGATCACCTCCACCGACCACAAGACGATCGGCTACCTGTACCTCATCACGTCGTTCATCTGGTTCGCGGTGGGAGGCATCCTCGCCCTGCTCATCCGCGCCGAGCTGTTCATGCCCGGCCTGCAGGTGGTGCAGAGCAAGGAGCAGTACAACCAGCTCTTCACGATGCACGGCACGATCATGCTGCTGCTGTTCGCGACACCCCTGTTCGCGGGCTTCGCCAACGTGATCATGCCCCTGCAGATCGGCGCGCCCGACGTCGCGTTCCCGCGGCTCAACATGTTCGCGTACTGGCTGTTCCTCTTCGGTGGCCTCATCGCGGCGGCGGGCTTCTTCACCCCGCAGGGCGCCGCGTCGTTCGGCTGGTTCGCGTACGCACCGTTGTCGAACACGACGTTCAGTCCAGGGCTAGGCGGAGACCTCTGGGTGTTCGGCCTCGCGCTGGCTGGCTTCGGCACCATCCTCGGTGCCGTCAACTTCATCACCACGATCATCACGATGCGCGCGCCGGGCATGACCATGTTCCGGATGCCGATCTTCACGTGGAACACGCTCGTCACGAGCCTCCTCGTGCTGATGGCCTTCCCGCCGCTGGCCTCCGCGCTCTTCGCGCTGGGCGCCGACCGTCGTCTCGGGGCGCAGGTCTTCAACCCCGAGAACGGCGGGGCGATCCTCTGGCAGCACCTGTTCTGGTTCTTCGGCCACCCCGAGGTGTACATCATCGCGCTGCCGTTCTTCGGCATCGTGTCGGAGATCTTCCCGGTCTTCAGCCGCAAGCCGATCTTCGGCTACAAGGGCCTGATCTACGCGACGATCGCGATCGCGGCGCTGTCCGTGACGGTGTGGGCCCACCACATGTACGTGACAGGCGCGGTGCTCCTGCCGTTCTTCGCCTTCATGACGATGCTGATCGCCATCCCGACCGGTGTGAAGTTCTTCAACTGGATCGGCACGATGTGGCGCGGGAAGCTCACGTTCGAGACACCGATGCTGTGGTCGATCGGCTTCCTCGTGACCTTCCTCTTCGGCGGCCTGACGGGCATCATCCTGTCCAGCCCCGCCCTGGACTTCCACCTGTCCGACTCGTACTTCGTGGTGGCGCACTTCCACTACGTGGTCTTCGGCACCGTGGTGTTCGCGATGTTCGCCGGCTTCTACTTCTGGTGGCCGAAGTTCACGGGCCGGATGCTCAACGAGCGGCTCGGCAAGATCCACTTCTGGCTGCTGTTCATCGGCTTCCACATGACGTTCCTCATCCAGCACTGGCTGGGCGTCGAGGGCATGGCCCGTCGGTACGCCGACTACATGCCCGAGGAGGGCTTCACCTGGGAGAACCAGGTGTCGACCATCGGCGCGTTCATCCTGGCGGCCTCCACGCTGCCGTTCCTGTGGAACGTGTACACGACCTGGCGGAACGCGCCGAAGGTCACCGTCGACGACCCGTGGGGCTACGGCCGCTCCCTCGAGTGGGCCACCAGCTGCCCGCCGCCGCGGCACAACTTCACCTCGCTGCCGCGCATCCGCTCGGAGTCGCCGGCCTTCGACCTGCACCACCCCGAGGTCGCGGCGATGGAGCAGGCGCCGGGCCACGGGCCTCTGGTCCAGGTCTACGGTGACCCGGACCGGCGCGGGCACCAGCAGCTGGTCGAGGAGCGTCGCGACAGCGCGCAGTCGTCGGCTGCCCAGTCGACCACCACCGTGATCGACGACGAGGAGGAGAACCGCAAGTGAAGATCGAGATCAAGCTCTTCCTGTTCCTCGCCCCGTTCTTCGTGCTCGTCGGAGTGATCTACGGCTTCGTCACGCACTTCCAGGAGCCGGTCGGCTACCTCGGCATCCCGCTGGTGGGTGCGCTCGTCGCGATGGTGGGCGCCTACCTCGCGCTCACCGCCCGTCGTATCGACCCCCGTCCGGAGGACGACGAGGAGGGCGAGATCGAGCAGGGCGCCGGCGACCAGGGCGTGTACTCGCCGTGGAGCTGGTGGCCGCTGGTGATCGCCGCCGCCGCCGCGATCGCGTTCCTCGGGCTTGCCGTGGGCTGGTGGGTGCTCTACATCGGCTTCATCCTCGGGGTCATCGGGCTCGTCGGCTGGGTGTTCGAGTTCAGCCGCGGTCAGCACGCCCACTGAGGCTTCTGCTCCCGGGAAGGGCCCCTCACGCGACGCGCGTGAGGGGCCCTTCGGCGTTCCCCCCGGGGGCGTCCTAGGGCCGAGACGGCGCGGGACACGGATCGACAACGATCCGCGACGGTGCGGTCCGACCCGCTGACCGTGCAGTGCATCCCGTGATGCAATGAAACTTCACGATTCCCTGAGAAGGAGCATCATGCGCGTCCCCCAGAAGACCGTGGCCCTGGCATCGGCGGGCCTGGTCGCCCTCGCCCTGAGCGCCTGCGGGAGCGAGGAGCCCGCGGCCCCCGCCGCCGGCGAGCAGGCCGCCGAGGAGCCGGCGGCGAAGATCGCGACGGTCTCGACGATGACGGACCTGGCCGGGCAGATGCAGGCCGCGCAGGAAGAGGCGTCGAGCGCGCACATGGAGCTGACGTACTCGGGTGAGCTCGCCGAGTCGGCGGGGATGACCGAGAGCACCACGTCGGCCGACGTGGCCTACGGCCCGACGTTCGACGAGACGACCATGCAGATGTCCATGGCGGTCATGGGCATGGACATGGACATCGTGCTGCTCGACGGCACGATCTACCTGTCCATGGGGGAGATGACCCAGGGCAAGTACCTGTCGATGACCGCTGAGGACATGGCGGAGGACCCGGCCCTCGCAGGCACGATCGACTCGATGGAGTCCATGGACGCGGCCTCGCAGGCAGAGGCGATGGCGGACGCCGTGACCTCGTTCGAGCACACCGGTACCGAGACGCTCGACGGTGTCGAGACCCAGGTCTACACGGCCACGATCGACCCGTCCAAGGTGAAGGACGGCACGGCGGGCATCGACGCGTCGACCGCTGACCAGCTCGGCGAGATCTCCGCGGTCTACAAGGTGGACCCACGGGGCCTGCCCGTGGAGGCCGACATCACGATGGAGGTCGAGGGGCAGGAGATGGTCGTCGAGTCCACGTTCAGCAAGTGGGGCGAGCCGGTCGACGTCACGGCGCCCGCCGAGGACGACGTGATCCCGTACTCGGAGTTCGGTCAGGGCTGATCCCGCGAGATAGAGAGACTCGCCGAGATAGAGAGGCCGGGACGTGGCCGCAGCACCGCGGCCC
>NZ_JBHJVM010000007.1:156260-196251 GCF_042264825.1 Isoptericola sp. NPDC056134 | reverse complement strand
GCGGGGGGGGGCGGGGCGTCGGCTTTCTTCCTCTTCTTTCTGGGGGGTTGGGGGGGGGGTGGTGTCAAGCTCGGCCTTGTCCGTGGGAAGCCGGGGCAGGGCGGGGGTGGGGTCGCCGCCCGAGCGCGCGCCGCGCGCCTGGGTCATCGCGGCCTCGGCCTCGGCGAGCGCCGCGGCCACGGCCGCCCGGTCCGTCTGGCCGTCGGCCGCGCCGCCGGCGGGCGCGAGGCGGGCGGCGTCGGTCACGTCCTGGCCGATCGACGCGAGGCCCTTGTCCAGGTCGGCGCCGGCGGTGGCGAGCTGCGCACCCGCCTGGTCGACGGCGTCGAGCAGCGTCGCGGCCTGGCCGAGCGCGTTCTGCGCCGCCCGCAGGTGCGCGACGGCGGCGGAGCGGGTGCGGCCGGTGAGCGCGGCGCGGCCCGCCGCGACGGCGTCGCGGGCGTGCGCCACGAGGGCGGTCGCCTGGTCCGGGTTGCCGCGGACCGACGCCAGCGCCGACGTCGGGTACGACGCCGCGAGCCCGTCGAGCGTCTCGCGCGCCACGGGCACGCGCGCCTCGATCTCGCCGGCGCGCTGCTCGGTCTCGTCCAGCAGCTCCGGGGCGCGCTGCTGGAGGGAGCGCAGCTCGTCGAAGGCGTCCGTCTGCGCGTCCAGCGACGTGCCCGCGTGCTCGGTCAGCTCGAGGATGCCGGCGAGCAGCTGGCGGCGGCGCGGCTCGCTGTCCGGCGCGTCGTCGTCGAGCTCCTGGCGCAGATGGAAGGCCTGCGCGACGTCGGCCTTCGCGGCCTCCAGAGCCGCGGAGAAGTCCTGCGTGGCCTCGAGCCCGAACTCGGCCTGCGCGAAGCCGAGCTCCTGCTCGGACGTGCGGACCGCGTCGTCGATCTCGACGAGAGCGGCGCCCACCCGACGCTCGAGCTCCTCCGTCGGCACGGCCGACACGTCGCCCGGCCCCGCCGGGGCGGCGGCGACCTGGTTCTTGCGGCGCGACCGGACCCAGAGCCAGCCTCCGACCCCGCCGGCCACGACGAGGCCGCCCACCGCGGCCGCCACGCCCCAGCCGCCGCCGGACGACGTCGTGCCGCCGGTGCGGATCGTGTCCGCGGCGGCGATCGCGGCGCCAGCCCAGTCGTCGTCGCGCAGGTGGTCCTCGGCGACCTGCTCCACCTGGTCGAGCTGCGCGTCCGAGAGACCGTTGTTGGTGTCCACCGACAGCCCGTACGCGCGGCCCTCGGTGGCGACGGCGAGCAGCAGGTCGTTCACCCCGAGGCCCGCGTCCGTCGCGGTGCGGTTCGCCCAGTCGCGGCCGTCCGTGCCGTCGAACGACTCCACGTAGACGACGAACAGCTGGTACGGCGTCTCGTCCGCGAGCTGGTCGAGCGAGGTCTGCACCCGCGCCTCGTCGCCGTCGTCGAGCACCCCCGACTGGTCGGTGATCTCGCTGTCGAGCTGGGTCAGGGGAGGGACGGCGGAGGCGCTGGGCGCGAGGACGGCGACGCCGGCGAGGGCCAGCAGCAGGGCCAGCACGCACGCACCGGCGGCCGCTGCGGCGCGGCGCGGCGCAGCGGGGACGACACGGGGATTCACGACCCGATCGTGTCGCGCGCGGGCATCCGACGCAATTGCGGCACCGACGGCGGGCGGACGCCCGCACGCCGAGTCGTCCCTGGCTACCTCGCGGCGTCGGGAGCCTCGAGGTCCTCCGCGTCGACGATGCGGTACGCGTACCCCTGCTCGGCGAGGAACCGCTGCCGGTGGGCGGCGAAGTCCTGGTCCACGGTGTCGCGGGCGACGACGGCGTAGAAGTGCGCCGTCCGGCCGTCGGCCTTGGGCCGCATGACACGCCCCAGCCGCTGCGCCTCCTCCTGCCGCGACCCGAACGACCCGGACACCTGGATCGCGACCGACGCCTCCGGCAGGTCGATGGAGAAGTTCGCGACCTTCGACACCACGAGCCGGCTGATCTCGCCCTCCCGGAAGGCGGCGAACAGCTTCTGCCGCTCGCGGACCGTCGTCGCGCCGGTGATGAGCGGCGCGTCGAGGTGCGCGCTGAGCTCCTCGAGCTGGTCCAGGTACTGGCCGATGACGAGCACCTGGTCGTCCGGGTGCTGCGCCACGATCCGCTCCACGACGCGGTTCTTGCCCGGCGCGCACGCGGCGAGGCGGTACTTGTCCTCCGGCTCGGCCGTCGCGTACACCATCCGCTCGTGCTCGGGCAGCGTGAGACGCACCTCGACGCAGTCGGCGGGCGCGATGTACCCCTGCGCCTCGATGTCCTTCCACGGGGCGTCGTAGCGCTTGGGCCCGATGAGGCTGAACACCTCGTCCTCGCGGCCGTCCTCGCGCACCAGCGTGGCGGTGAGGCCGAGGCGGCGGCGCGCCTGCAGGTCCGCCGTCATGCGGAAGATCGGCGCGGGCAGCAGGTGCACCTCGTCGTAGAGGATGAGGCCCCAGTCGCGGGCGTCGAGCAGCTCGAGATGGCTGTACACGCCCTTCCGCTTGGTCGTGAGCACCTGGTAGGTCGCGATCGTGACGGGCTTGATCTCCTTGCGGGAGCCCGAGTACTCGCCGATCTCGTCCTCGGTGAGGGTGGTGCGGCGCACCAGCTCGTCGCGCCACTGCCGGGCGCTGACGGTGTTGGTCACGAGGATGAGCGTCGTGGTGCCGGACTTCGCCATCGCGCCCGCGCCGACGATCGTCTTGCCGGCGCCGCAGGGCAGCACGACGACGCCGGAGCCGCCGTGCCAGAAGCCGTCCACCGCCTGCGCCTGGTAGGGGCGCATCTCCCAGGCCTTCGGCTCCTCGTGCGGGGTGCGCGGGTGGGTGGGGGAGGCGAGCGCGATCTCGTGCTTCTCGCCGTCGACGTACCCGGCCAGGTCCTCCGCGGGCCAGCCCAGCTTCACCAGGACCTGCTTGAGGTGGCCGCGCTCGGAGGGGTGCACGACGACGGTCTCGTCGTCGATGCGGTCGCCCACCAGGCCGGCGGTACGCCTGGACTTGAGCACCTCGGCGAGCACCGCGCGGTCGCTGGCCTCGAGGACCAGCCCGTGCGTGGGGTGGGTGGCGAGCGTCAGCCGCCCGTACCTCCCCATCGTCTCCGCGACGTCGATGAGCAGCGCGTGCGGCACCGGGTAGCGCGAGTACTCGATGAGGGTGTTCACGACCTGCTCCGCGTCGTGCCCCGCGGCGCGCGCGTTCCACAGCCCCAGACTGGTGAGCCGGTACGTGTGCACGTGCTCCGGCGCGCGCTCCAGCTCCGCGAACGGCGCGATGGCGCGGCGCGCGTCGTCGGCGCGCGGGTGGTCCACCTCCAGCAGGATGGACTTGTCGCTCTGCACGATGAGCGGGCCGTCGGTCATGCGGCTCCTTCCGGGGGGATCGGGGGGATCCAGGGTCTCAACGCCGTGGGCGGGCGCGCTTGTTCCGTGCGGCCGTCGGGCGAGGTCAGCCGTCCACCGGCTCCACGCCGGCGATGCGGTGCACGGCGACGGTGAGCTCCGCCTCGCGCGCCGGGTCCAGCGCGCGCAGCCGGCCGCCGTCGAGCCGCAGCGGCTTGAGCGCGCGCCGCTCCATCGTGCCCGACGCGCCCACCATCTCGATCCACACGACGCGTCCGTCGCGCAGCGCGTCGTGCAGGGTGGCGAGCGCGTCGCCGGGCTCGGTGGTGCGGGGTCGGCCGCTCGTCGCGGCGCCCCGGCCGCCGTTCGCGGGCTCCCGCGGGGTCGCGGCGCCGCCTCCCGACGGCGTCCCCGCCGCGCGGTGCGTGGCGGCCAGCCGGTCCACCGCCGTCTCGTCGCCGGCGTCGGCGGCACGCAGGCGGGCGACGAGGTGAGCGCGGGCGTCGTCCGACGTCGCCTCCGGCTCGGCGGCGGGGCCGCGGCGCGGGTCGCGCGGGGTGCGGTCCGGGCGCGGCGGGCGGCGCAGGCGCGCGCTGAGCACGTGGCCGTCGGGGCCCTCGACGGCGGACAGCAGGCCGCGGGCGCGCAGCGCGTCGTGCAGCTCGGCGGCGGGGACGGCCGCGGCCAGGACCGTCGGGGCGAGGCGCACCAGGCCCAGGTGCGCGAGCCGAGGGTCCGCCGCGAGCCCGGCGAGGACCGTCGGGTCGGCTGCGCGCACGTACGACCCGGCCGCCCCCACCCGCAGCGACTCGTGCCGCCGCGCCGTGTCCCGCACCAGGTACTCCAGCGGCTGCGGCACCGGCACCCGCGAGCGGTGCGCCAGCGCGTCGAGCAGCTCGTCCGCCGTCGTGCCGTGGTCCAGCGCGCGCGTCACCGACGACGGCGAGAAGCGCACCGTCGTCGCCGCCCCGCGCGACTCGACGTCGGCCGACCGCTCCAGCAGGAGGGCCAGGGTCTGCGACGGCCGGCCCGGCACGATGCCGGTGAGGTCGCCCTGCAGCAGCACCTCGTCCACCTCCGGAGGCAGCGCCGCGCGCAGCGCCCCCTCGAGGCCGTCGTCAGACGCGCGGTCCGCCCCGGCGGGCCGTGCGTCCGACAGGTGGGCGAGGAGGGCGGAGCCCGGGCCGGACAGCGCCCCCGCGCCGGTCGCGCCGAGCAGCGCGGCCTCCGTCAGCAGGCCGGCGACCGCCTGCTCCGGCGGCACGGTGCGCGGCGCGTGCCAGCGCAGCACCGTCATGACGGCGTCGACGTCGAGCGCCGTGCCGGGCCGCGCGGCCAGGACCTGGAGCACCTGACGGCGCAGCCGCGGGACCCAGCCGCGGTGCAGGTCGGGGGACAGCGGCGCCCGCAGGCTGCCCTTCTCGTCGCGCGAGCCCACCAGCCACGGCGTGCGCCGCGAGCCCGCCCACGCCGCGGCGAGCAGCGCCCAGCGCTCGGCGTCGTCCATCACCTCCCAGCGGTCGGCGACGGTCGTGGGCCGGTACGACGGCGGCGCCTCGCCGTCGTCGGCCACCACGCCCGCGGCGGCGGCCACCTCGACGACGAACGCCGTGTCCGCCTCGTCCGCGCCGAGGGCCTGGGCCGTGCGGCGCAGGTCGCGCACGCCGAGGCCGCCGCTGCGCAGCACCGCCGGGGCCGTGTCGTCCCACGCGGCGACCAGGAGGTCCACCCGGCGCACCAGCTCCAGCGCGGCGCTCGCGGCCTCGGCGTCGACGGCGGGCTCCGGCACGGTGCGCCCGTCCGGCCGGGGCGGCGCGAGCTCGGGGGAACGGTGCGTGCGCCCGCCGCGCAGCGCCAGCCCGACGTCGCGCGGCAGCGTCACGTGCCGGGCGTCCGTGCGCAGCAGCAGCCGCGCGTCGACCAGGGCGTCCACCGCGGCCCGCGCCGGCGTGCCCGGCGCCGGGACGAGGCCGATCGGCGGGCCCCAGGTCAGCGCGTCCAGCACCTCGCGCCCGCCGCGGGGCAGGTCGGGGAGGGTGACGTCGCGCGCGTCCCCGTCCGCCGGGGCCCCGGGTCCCCCGACCGCCGGGCGTCGGCGCTCGTCGGGGCGGGCCGGGCCGAGGCCGGCGGGGTGCGGGCCGAGGACGTCGTCCAGCCCGGGTGCAGGGCGCAGGTCCGGGCGCCCGGGCTCGCCCGCGTCCCAGAGGAGCGCCGCGGCCAGCGCGTCGGCGAGCGAACGCTCGACGGCGGATCCGTCGTCGGGTCCTCGGTGACCGTTCCGGGCGGTCGCGGCGTCGTCCGCGCCGACCGCGCGCCGCACGTCGTCGGGGGACACCGGGCCGTTCCCGGCGAGCGCGACCACCGCCTCCAGCGCCTGCAGGGTGCGCGCGTCCGCGTGCGCCAGCGCCCGCTCGAGGGCCGTGCGGCTGGACGCGCGGGCCGCCAGGGAGCGCAGCGTGGACGGCGACGGGGTGGCCAGGTCCGGCCGCGCGCGCAGCAGCGCGAGCAGCTCGGCGTCGTCGCGTGCGCGGATCGCCTCGGTGAAGGTACGGGGCGCGTCCGTGGTGCCGGCGCCGTCCGCGACGTCGGCCTCCGCCGTGCCCCGGGGCGACGTGCTGGCCATCTGATCGATGCTACGCGCCGCCACCTCGCTGCCGAACAGGCAGTCGTGCACCGAGTTCGGCGTCAGGACGTGCGCAGGTGCATGGTCGGCGGGAGATCAGAGTCCCGCGGTGCGGCGGCAGACCTCGTCCCACGGGGTGGGCTCGAGGTCCCAGCGGTCCCGGGCGGCGGAGTCGTCGAGGACGTACGGGCGCTCCCACTGGTAGACGAGCTGGCGCACCTCGCGCATGAAGGGGGAGACGGCGGCGACGGCGGCGAGCGCCGGCCCGCGCAGCGAGCGGGGGAGGACGGGCGGGTGCCCTGCGGCGGCGAGCACGTCGTCCAGGGCCTGCGCCTGGGTGCGCGGCGCGTTGCTCGGCACGTGCCAGGTGCGGCCGTGCGCGCCCGGGTCCTCGGCTGCCGCGACGAGCGTGCGCGCGACGTCGCCCACGTCCGTGAACGAGTGCGGCAGGTCCGTGCGGCCCATCATCGTGACGCGCTTCCCGGCCAGCGCGGCCGGGAGGACGCGCGAGACGTGCCCGTTGCCGCCGACGCCGGGGCCCATGTAGTCGGACGCGCGGACCTCGACGGCGCCGCGCAGCCGGCTCTCCTCGAACGCGCGGCGGGCGTCGGCCCACATCCGGGTACGCAGGACGCCCTTGTGGTCGGTGGCGGCGTCGGGCAGGTCCTCGGTCATCGGCCCGTCGACAAGGCCGTACGGGTAGAGGTTGCCCGTGATCGCGTAGACGGCGCCCGAGCGTTCGGCGGCGGTGAGGAACGAGGCCGCGAGCGGCGGCCAGGCGCGCTCCCACTGCGTGTAGTCGCCGGGGTTGGCGCAGTTGTACAGGACGTCGGCGCCGTCGGCCGCGCGGCTCAGGGCGTCGGCGTCGGAGGCGTCGAGGGCGGCGTGCGCGACGCCGGCGACCCCGGTGTCGCGGCCGGTGCGGGTGACGACGGTGACGTCGGAGCCGCGCTCGGCGAGCAGGACGGCGACGTGCCGACCCACGGGCCCGGCGCCGACGATCAGGTGACGGTCGGTCATGACTGGTGCTCCAATCCGAGAGCGGTGCTCTCTGTCGGGACGAGCATGGCACCTGCCGACACCTCCTGGCAAGAGCGATGCTCTTGTTTGTGGCCGCTGCTCTCGCGTGCCAGGCTGAGGCGCATGGCCGACGCCCCCCGCACCGCACGCGCCCTCGCCCGCGAGACGCTCACCCGCGAGATCCGCAGCGCCGCCCGCGCCCGCCTCGCGACCGACGGCCCGGCCGCCCTGTCCCTGCGCGCCGTCGCGCGCGACGTCGGGATGGTCTCTTCCGCCGTCTACCGCTACTTCCCCAGCCGCGACGCGCTGCTCACCGCCCTGATCGTCGAGTGCTACGACGAGCTCGGCGCCGCCGTCGAGGACGCCGACGCCGCCGTGGCCGACCGCGACGCTGCCGCCGCCCGCTGGCTCGCGGCCTGCCGCGCGCTGCGGGCGTGGGCCGTGGCGCACCCCGCGGAGCTCGGGCTGCTGTACGGCACGCCGGTGCCCGGGTACGCCGCGCCGCGCGACACCGTCGACCCCGCCACCCGCGTCGTCCGCGTGCTGGTGACGGTCGTGGCGAGCGCCCACGCGGCCGGCGCGACCCCGTCGCCCGCCCCGGACGGCACCCCCGACGCGACCGCCGTCGTGGACCCGGCGCGGCAGTTCGTCGCCGCGCGCGGCATCGTCGAGGACGCGCCCACGGAGCTGGTCGTCCGCACGCTCATGGCCTGGACCACGCTGTTCGGCACCGTGTCGTTCGAGATCTTCGGGCACCTCGTCGGCTCCGTCACCGACCCGGAGGCGTGGTTCGACGCCGTCGCCCTCCGCCTGGCCGCCGACCTCGGCATCCGCTGACGACCCCGGGCCCGGGGCGCGGACCCGGACCGATGCGGCACCCTGCCGCACCGGCCGGTAGCCTGAGCGTCTGGCCGTGTGCCGGGCGCTCGCCCGTGCACCGGCCGGATCCGGCTCCGCGCACCGGCGCGGGGCCGTAGTCGACGACGAGCACGAAGAGGTTCAGGTGCCCACCGGCAAGGTCAAGTGGTACGACGCGGAGCGCGGGTTCGGCTTCATCGCCAGCGAGGACGGTGGGGAGATCTTCCTGCACGCGTCCGCGCTGCCCTCGGACGTCGAGAGCGTCAAGCCCGGCGCCCGCGTCGAGTTCGGTGTGGCCGACGGCCGCCGCGGCCCGTCCGCGCTGTCCGTGAAGCTCCTGGACCCGGCGCCGTCCGTGGCCAAGGCCAAGCGCAAGGCGCCGTCCGAGTTGGCCGGCATCGTCGAGGACCTCATCAAGGTGCTCGACCGCGTGGGCGACCAGCTGAAGCGGGGGAAGTACCCGGACGCCGCGGCGGGCAAGCGCGTCGCCACGCTGCTGCGCGCCGTCGCCGACGACCTCGACTCCTGACGCTCCGGCCGACGACCACGCCCGAGACGAGGGCCCGAGACGAGGACATGACGAGCACGAAGAGGACGACGACATGGTGACCGCTGCCGCTGACGCCCCCGCACGCACGACGCGGGTCAGCTCCCGCGCGCGCAAGGACGCCGTGCTGCTGGGCGCGGTCGACCTGGCGCGCGAGGCCGCGCAGGAGGGCGCGACCTCGCCGTCGGACGTCGGCGAGCACCTGGGCACGGTCGCCGAGGGCGAGCGCCTCATGTCGCACCGGTTCGCCGCGACCATGCCGGGCTACCGGGGCTGGCACTGGACGGTGACGCTGGCGCGCGTGCCGCGCGGCAAGGTCGCCACCGTGTGCGAGGTGGAGCTGCTGCCCGGCGACGACGCCCTGCTCGCCCCGGCCTGGCTCCCGTGGTCGGAGCGGCTGCGCCCGGGCGACGTCGGCCCCGGCGACACGCTGCCGTTCAAGGCCGACGACCCGCGCCTCGAGCCCGGCTGGAAGGCCACCGGCGACGAGGAGCTCGACTCCGTCGCGATCGACGAGCTCGCCCTCGCGCGCGAGCGCGTGCTGTCCCCGCAGGGTCGCGACGAGGCCGCCGAGCGCTGGTACCGCGGATCGCGCGGCCCGACGGCGCCGGGTGCGGTCGCCTCGCCGGCGGAGTGCACGACGTGCGGCTTCCTCGTGCCGCTGCAGGGCCCGCTCGGCCAGCTCTTCGGCGTCTGCGCCAACGCGTGGTCGCCCGACGACGGCAAGGTCGTGTCGCTGGACCACGGCTGCGGCGCGCACTCGGAGACCGACGCCCCGCACCCGCCGAGCGACTGGCCGGCCGACGCGCCGCTCATCGACGAGCTCCGGGTGGAGGCCGTGACGGTCGGGCCGCGCACGCCCCGGGCGTCCGCCGTCGACGAGGCCGAGGGCGCGGACGAGACCGCCGGCACGACCGACGCCGCGGAGGCGGACGCCGCTCCCGAGCGCCCCGACGCCGAGTGACGGGCGACGTCTTCGGGACCGTCGCGCTGCGGCACGCGGTCACGGAGGCGTGGCTCGGGTCGGGCACGCGCTTCCGGGAGGACGCGAACGCGGAGGAGGACCACGCGCGGGGCTACTACCGCGACCGCGTGGTGACCGAGCTCGCGCAGAACGCCGCGGACGCGGCCGCGCGGGAGGGTCTCCCCGGGCGGCTGCTGCTGCGCCTCACCGAGCTCGCCGACGACCCGCGGGGCGTCGCCGTCCTCGCCGCCGCCAACACCGGCGCCCCGCTGACTGCGGACGGCGTCGCGTCGCTCGCGTCGCTGCGCGCGTCGGCGAAGTCGGCCCCGTCGGTCGAGCCCGCCCAGGCCCCGACGGTGACCTCCGCGGAGGTGGGCCGCTTCGGCGTCGGCTTCGCGGCGGTGCGCGCGGTCTCCGACGAGGCCACGGTGCGCTCCACCTTCGGCGGGGTGCGGTTCTCCCTGGTGGCGACGCGCGAGCTGCTCGACGACGTCGCCCCGCAGGGCTCGGCCCTGCGCGACGCCGTCGCCGGGCGCGGCGAGGACCTGCCGGTGCTGCGCCTGCCGTTCCCGGCGCCGGCCCTGGGCGACGCGCCCGACGGGGCCGACGACGAGTGGGGCGGGTTCGCCACCGTCGTCGAGCTGGTGCTGCGCGACGACGCCGCGGTCGCGTCCGTGCGCGCCCAGCTCGACGCCGTCGACGACGCGCTGCTCCTGGCGCTGCCCGCCCTCCCCTTGTTCATTGTGGAGGGTGGGGAGTGGGGGGTGGCCCCGGGTTCGGACCCGAAACAGGGCCAGACGCCCGCTCACAGCGACGGCGGGGACGGGGCGACGACGTCGCGGGTGCTTGCCGACGTCGACGACCGGTGGGAGGTGCTGCGCCGGTCGGGAGAGGTGCCCGACGACGAGACGGCGGACCTGCCGCTCGAGCAGCGGCGCCCGCGCTGGTCCGTCGCGTGGGCGGTGCGACGGGACGACGCCGGCACGTTCGGTGACGGCGTGGAGGCGGACGACGGCGCCGTGCTGCACGCGCCCACCCCGACGGACGTGCCGCTCACGTTCCCGGCGCTGCTGGTCGCGTCGTTCCCGGTGGACCCGGGACGCCGTCGCGTGCTCCCGGGGCCGTTGACCGACCGCCTCACGGCCGAGGCCGGGCGCGCGTACGCCGACCTGCTGGCCGGCCTGGCGACCGAGCGGGGCGCGGACGTGCTCGACCTCGTGCCCGGCGGGATGCCGGCCGGCGACCTCGACGCCGCCGTCCGCGACGCCGCCCTCGACGCGCTGCGGTCGGCGCCCCTGCTCCCGGCGCCCCCCGACACGACGTCGCCCACCGAGGAGACGGGGCCCGTCGCGGCCCGGGTCGCCCCCGCCGACGCGACGGTGCTCGTGGGTGCGGCGGGCGACGACCCGCGGCTCGTCGGCGTGCTGGCCGGCGTCGTGCCCGGACTGGTGGCGCTCACGACCTCGCAGCAGGGCGTCGCGCGGCGGCTGGGCGCGACGCCCACGACGCTCGCCGACGTCGTCGCCGACCTGCCCGGCGGCCTGCCCGCCGCGCGCTGGTACGCACTGTGCGACGCGCTCGAGCCGTACGCCGCCGACCCGGGGGTGCTGGAGGCGCTGGCCGGCGCGCGGGTGCCGCTCGCGGACGGGCGGACGGCGTCCGGGGTGCGCGGCACGGTCGTGCTGCCGGAGGACGACGACGACCCCGCGCTCGCCGCCGTCGCCCGGACGCTCGGCGTGCGCGTCGTGCACCCGGACGCGGCGCACCCGCTGCTGGTCCGGGCGGGCGCGTCGTCCACCAGCCCGCGCGCGCTCCTGGACGACCCGGGGGTGCGGGCGCTCGCGCTGGCGGCGTCGGAGGCGCTGCTCGACGGCGCGGACGAGGTGCCGGAGACCGGCGCGGTGGCGGCCCCCACTCTCGTCGGGCCGGTGGACGAGGGGCCGCGCGAGGTGGTGCAGAACGTGCTCGCGCTCGCGCGTCTGGCGCACGCGGGCGGCGGGCACGACTTCCCGTTCTGGCTCGGCGAGCTGCCGGTGCCGACGGAGGACGGCTGGCGCCCCGCGCGCGAGGCGGTGCTGCCCGGCTCGTGGGCGGCCGCGGCGATGCCGGGGCTCGCGCCCGTCACGCGCGCCGCCGTCGCGTACTACCCCGCGCCGCTGCTCGTCGCGCTGGGGGTGCGGGCCGACGTCGACACCTACCGGGTGGCCGACGTGCTCACGCCCGACCCCGCGGACCCCGAGCCCGAGCACGGTCCCGACGACCCGGCCGGCTGGCTGTCCGGCTGGGAGGACTACCTGCGGTTCCTCGCCGACCGTGTCGGCCCCGGGGTCGACGTCGGGGACGTGGAGGCGGTCGCGGACCTCGACGCGGTGGGCGACCCCGACGACGACCCGGGCGACGACCCTGACGGCACGGACGAGGGCGACCCGTGGGGGCCGGTGCTCGCCGCGCTCGTCGCGGACCCGGACGCGCGCCGCGCGCTCGTCACCCCCGTGGCCGGGACGCCGTCGTACACGGCGTGGTGGCTGCGCGACCGGCTCGGCGGGCCGTTCGCGGCGCACGACGGCGTGCCGCTGCTGCCGCCCGCGCCGCCCGCCGTCGCGGCGCTCGACCCCGAGGCCCGGCGCGCGCTGGGCGTGGTCGACGGGCTCGACCGGCTCGACCCGCTGGACTGGCCGGCCGCGCTGGACCGGCTGCCCGACGTCGGCACCTCCGTGCCGCTGTCCACCGCGCTCGGCGTGTGGCGCGGCCTCGCGGGCCTCGCGGTGCGGCTCGCGCCCTCCGCCCGCGCGGCCGCCCTCGACCCGCTGCCCGACCGGCTGCCCACGCTCGACGCGAGCGACGTCGTCGTGCGCCGGGCCGACGACGTCGAGGTGGCCGGCACGGCGCGCTGGGCCGTGCTGGGCGCGGTGCTGCCCGTGCCCGAGGCGGAGGTCGCGGCCGTCGCCGACCTGCTCGACCTGCCGGTCGTGGGGGAGGACGGGCTGCCCGCCCCCGACGGGCCGGGCCGCGAGCGGGAGCTCGACGAGCGCGTCGCCGCCCTGGACCCGCGGCTGCCCGCGGTGTGGTTCGAGCACGGCCGGCTGTCCGTGGCCGGCAGCCCCGTGCCGTGGTGGGTGGACGCCGAGGGGCGCGCGCACGCCACCGACCGGGCCGGGCTCGCCGCCGCGCTCGCCGACGTCCTCGGCCGGCCGGACCGCTGCGCGCTGCTGGCGACCGTGCTCGCCGCGCCGGAGCGTGCCGCAGAGCTGTGGGTCACGACCGCCTGGGGCTGAGGCTCCTCGTCAGTCCTCGCCGCGGTACTCGCCGCGGTGCCTGCGCTCCCACAGCAGGCCGGCGCCGCCGAGGAGGATGCCGGCCACGCAGGTGATCACGGCCTCCTCCGTCGCGTTCCCGAGGGCGTACACGACCACCGTCGCGACGAGCGCGACCGCCCACAGGCCGATGCCGCCGAGCAGCACGCGCCGCAGGTCCACGCGCAGCGGCGGCGGACCGGGACGGCGCTCCTCGGGATGGGTGAGCAGGCGGACGAGCGAGGGCACCCGCCCATCCTATGTCTCGGCCACCAGGACCGTGGCCCGCGGCGGCAGTCGTCCGGGGCACCCCGACCATGACGCGACGGCGCGGTTGAAGTGCGGGTGAAAGCGCAGGTCAGCGGGTGAAAACGGCGTCGGGTGAAAGGCGGGGTGAAAGGCCGCCGGAAGGCTCTCCGAAAGCCCCGCGACGCTCCTACCTTGGTGACGCCACCGCACACGGGTGCGGTGCTCGACCCGGGAGAGGAGGCCACCGTGATCACCGTCTCGGACATCGGCCAGCCGCTCCGGTCGCGCACCGCCGCGCTGCGGGCCGCGCGCCTCAAGGAGGTGCGGGACTCGTTCCGCGCCGGGTCGTGGCAGACCTCCTACCGCCGCCGCCTGGTGCGCACGGACGTCGTCGTGGTGGTCGCCGCGGCCGTGACCGCGGCCGTCGTGCGGGGCGTCGTGGTGCACGACCACATCACTCCGTGGGTGCTCGGCGACCAGCTGCTGTCCGTCGTCGTGCTGGTGACCGCCTGGCTCGGCAGCCTGTGGGCCGCCCGTGCCTACGACGTGCGGGTGTTCGCGTCCGGGCCGGCCGAGTACCAGCGCGTGTTCGATGCGTCGTGGCGGCTCGTGGCCCCGCTCGCGCTGCTCGCGCTGCTGCTCGCCCGCCCAGGCATCTCCTTGTTCCTGCTCGTCGCGGTACCCACCGGTGTCGTCGCGCTCCTGCTCGGGCGGTGGCTGTGCCGCGAGTGGCTGCACCGGCGGCGGCGCGAGGGCGGCTGCGTCACCCTCGTCCTCGCGGTGGGGCTGCGGGACCAGGTCGAGCGGCTCGTGCACGAGCTCAACGACCGCCCTTCCGGCTATCGGATCGTCGGGGTGTGCGTGCCGACGTCCGACGACATCCGGCCGGGCGAGGAGATCCTCGGCGTCCCCGTCCTCGGGGACCTGCGCACCGCGGGCACGATGGCGGCCCAGGTGGGCGCCGACTGCGTGGCGGTCAGCGGGTCCGACGCGATCACCGCGGACGTCGTGCGGCGCCTCGGGTGGGAGCTCGAGCCCGTCGGCGTGGACCTCATGCTCACCGCCGAGCTGGCCGACGTCGCGGGGCCGCGCATCACCGTCACCCCCGAGCAGTCGGTGTCCCTGCTGCACGTCGACGCCCCGCGCTTCACGGGGCCGCGGTACGTGCTCAAGTCGGTCGTGGACTGGACGGGGGCCGCGCTCATCACGCTGCTCCTGCTGCCCCTGATGGCGGTGGTCGCCCTCGCCGTGCGGGTCACGAGCCGCGGGCCCGTGCTGTTCCGCCAGGACCGGGTGGGACGCGACGGCCACACCTTCGAGATGCTGAAGTTCCGCAGCATGCGGCAGGGCGCGGACCGCGAGCACACCGTGCTGAGCGGGCCCAGCGACGGCGACGGCGTCCTCTTCAAGCTGCACGACGATCCCCGCGTCACCGCCGTCGGGCGGGTGCTGCGCCGGTTGTCGCTCGACGAGCTGCCGCAGCTGTTCAACGTGCTCGCCGGGCAGATGTCGCTCGTCGGACCGCGGCCGCCGCTGCCCGACGAGGTGTCGAGGTACGAGACCCGCGTGCGCCGGCGGCTGCGCGTCAAGCCCGGCCTGACCGGGCTGTGGCAGGTGGGCGGGCGGTCCGACCTGTCGTGGGAGGAAGGCGTGCGGCTCGACGTCTTCTACGCGGAGAACTGGACCGTCTTCGGCGACCTGCTCATCCTTGCCCGGACCGCGAAAGCCGTGGTCACCGGGCGGGGGGCGTACTGACAGGGCGTCGCCTCGCCCCGAGTCGCCGATGTGAAATCCGCGTCACCACGCGGTTTCCGTGCAGGAGTCCTTCACAGGATCTGGCACGATTCTGCCCATGGCGAACCAGACCACCGCGCCGCCGCAGGGCGAGCTGAGCGCGATCGACCGCTTCTTCAAGATCACCGAGCGAGGCTCCACCATCGGCGCGGAGATCCGCGGCGGTCTGGTGACGTTCTTCGCGATGAGCTACATCATCGTGCTCAACCCGCTGATCATCGGCACGGTGCCCGACGGCACCGGGCAGGTGCTGGGCGGCGGCACCGAGGCCACGCCGGAGTCGCTCGGCATGGTCGCCGCGGCCACGGCGCTGATCGCCGGAGTCGCGACGCTCCTCATGGGCGTCTTCGCGAACTACCCGCTCGGCCTGGCCGCCGGCCTCGGCCTCAACGCCGTCGTCGCCTACTCGATCGCCAGCATCGAGAACGTCACCTGGGCCGACGCCATGGGCCTCGTGGTGATCGAGGGCATCATCATCCTGATCCTCGTGCTCACCGGGTTCCGCGAGGCCGTGTTCAACGCCGTGCCCGTGGAGCTCAAGACGGCGATCAGCGTCGGCATCGGCATGTTCATCGCGCTGGTCGGCCTCGTCAACGCCGGCTTCGTCGTGCCCGGCGAGGGCACGATCGTCGCACTCGGCAACCTCGGCACCTGGCCGATGCTCGTGTTCATCGTCGGCCTCGTGCTCACCATCGTCCTGTTCGTGCGCAAGGTGCGCGGCGCCATGCTGGTCGCGATCATCACGGCGACGGCGCTCGCCGTCGTGCTGGAGAACACGCTGCACATCGGCGCCAAGAGCGCGGAGAACCCGGACGGCTTCAACCTCAACGCGCCCACCTTCTCGGGCGTGGTCACGACGCCGGACCTCGGCCTGATCGGTCAGTTCTCCCTGCTGGGCTCGTTCCAGAACATCGCGGCCGTGTCCGTGGTCCTCATCGTCTTCTCGCTGCTCATCGCGGACTTCTTCGACACGATGGGCACCATGGTCGCCGTCGGCGCCGAGGGCAAGCTGCTCGACAAGGACGGCAACCCGCCGCGCACGCGCGCCATCCTCGTGGCCGACTCGCTCGCCGCCGTGCTGGGCGGCGTCGGCAGCACGTCGTCCAACACCGCGTACGTGGAGTCGACGACGGGCGTCGGCGCCGGCGCACGCACCGGCTTCGCCGCCGTGGTCACCGGCGCCCTGTTCCTGCTCGCGACGTTCCTGTCGCCGGTTGTCGCGCTGGTGCCCTACGAGGCCGCCGCGCCCGCCCTCGTCTTCGTGGGCTACCTGATGATGGCGCAGGTCGCGGGCATCTCGTGGCGCAACGTGGAGATCGCCATTCCCGCGTTCCTCACGATCATCATCATGCCGTTCACGTACTCCATCGCCGACGGCATCGGCGCCGGGTTCATCGCGTTCGTCATCATCAAGCTCGCGCTCGGCAAGGTGCGCCAGATCCACGCGCTCATGTGGGTCGCCGCGGCCATGTTCCTGGTGTACTTCACGCTCAAGCCGATCCAGACCGCACTCGGCCTCGGCGGCTGACGACAGCGGCCCTGCACGGCCCCGGGCCGGTCCTCGCGACCGACCGGGGCCGTCGTCGCGCGTGGGTGAAATGTTCCGCGGCTTCTGCCCGGTTGCGGCGGATTTCCGCGGTGGAACGTGACCGATCCGTGGTCATCCGGTGCGGTGTCCGGGGAGGCCCCCGCTACGATTGCCCCGGCCGTCGGGCAGGGTCTCGCCGGCGCTTGGGAAGCCTTCTCCGACACGGACCGCTCCCGCCCCGACCGAGGACTGAACGCATGCCCGCACGAGCCGACCGCCGGTGGTCGTTGGCGACCGCCCGCAAGGCCCTGTGGCACCTGCGGCACGGCGGCCCGGCCCAGCTGCGGGTGTTCCTGCGGCGGCGTCGGGCGGTGGGGGAGCACCGGTCGGGTGCCGGCCGGATGACGAGCGACGGCCTCACCTTCGACCCGTGGCCGATGCCGCGGCGCGAACCGGCCCGTGCGCTGCGCGCCGGCGTGATCCTGGACGACTTCTCCCGCCTCGCGCTCGGCTACGAGTGGGAGCAGGTGCTCCTCAAGCCGTCGTCGTGGCGCGAGCAGCTGGACGGGCTGGACCTGGTCTTCGTCGAGTCCGCGTGGCGCGGCAACGGCGGTGAGTGGCAGTACCACCTCACCGGAACGTCGGCGCCGCGGCCCGCGCTGGTGGAGATGCTCGACGCCGCCCGTGAGCGGGGCGTCCCGACGGTCTTCTGGAACAAGGAGGACCCGGTCCACTTCGAGGACTTCGTGGACACGGCGGCCCTTTTCGACCGCGTGTACACGACCGACGCGGGGCGCCTCGACGCCTACCGCGGGCGGCTGGGCCACGACCGCGTGGGCGTGCTCGAGTTCGGCGCGCAACCCGCGATCCACAACCCCGTGCGCACCCAAGGCGACGGCCCGGGGCGTGACGTCGCGTTCGCCGGCACCTGGTTCGCCCACAAGTACCCGGAGCGCCGGGAGCAGGCGGAAATGCTGCTGGGCGGCGCGCTGGACGTGTCGCCGCGCATGGAGACCGGGCTCGAGATCTTCTCGCGGTTCCGCGGCCAGGGGGACCAGTACGAGTTCCCGGAGCCGTTCGCGTCGCGCGTCGTCGGCTCTCTCGACTACGCGCAGATGCTTACCGCGTACCGCGACTACAGCGCCTTCCTCAACGTGAACTCGGTGGTTGACTCGCCGAGCATGTGCGCGCGGCGGATCTTCGAGATCACGGCGTGCGGCACGCCCGTCGTGACGGCGCCCAGCGCCGCGACGGGGGAGTTCTTCCCCGCGGACGAGGTCTTCGCCGTGACGACGCGCGCCGAGGCCGCGGACACGGTGCGCGCGCTCGTGCGTTCGCCCGAGCTGCGCGACCGCGCCGTCCACCTCGGGCAGCGCCGCATCTGGCGCGAGCACACCTACGGCTCGCGCGTGCAGCGTGTCCTGCACGACGTCGGCCTCGCGCCGTCGGCGGAGGTGGCGCGGCCGAGTGTCACCGCGCTCGTGTCCACGAACCGCCCGCACCGGCTCGACGACGCGCTGCGCACGGTCGGCGCGCAGGCTGACGTGTCGGTGCAGATCGCGCTGCTCACGCACGGCTTCGAGGTGGACGAGGCGGACCTGCGCGTGCGCGCCAAGGATGCCGGTGTCGAGAACGTGCTGCTGCTGCAGGCGGGCAACGACGTGCCCCTGGGGGCATGCCTCAACCGGCTCGTCGACGCCGCGGACGGCGACGTCGTCGCGAAGCTGGACGACGACGACCTGTACGGCCCGCAGTACCTCTCCGACCAGCTGTACGCGCTGGACTACAGCGGTGCCGAGATCGTCGGCAAGCAGGCGCACTACATGTACCTCGAGGGCCACGACGCCACCGTGCTGCGCTTCGCGGAGCGGGAGCACCGGTTCACCGACTTCGTCATGGGTCCGACGATCGTCGCCCGTCGCGCCGTCGCCGCCGAGGTGCGCTTTGGGGAGACCGCGAAGGGTGAGGACACGGCCTTCCTGCATAGAACTGTGGACGCGGGGGCGCGGATCTACTCCGCGGACCGCTTCAACTTCGTCCAGGTGCGCTCCGGCGAGGGCCGGCACACCTGGACCGTCACCGACGCCGAGCTGCTCGCCAGCGGCTCGGTCGCCTTCTACGGACGCGCCGACCGGCACGTCCTCGTCTGACCGAGGAATGGGCAATGGAGATCAACACCGTCTGCGTGATCGGCCTGGGCTACATCGGGCTTCCGACCGCAGCCATCCTGGCGTCCAAGGACGTGAAGGTGATCGGCGTGGACGTGAAGCCGTCCAACGTCGAGGCCATCAACCGGGGTGACGTCCCCTTCGTCGAGCCCGACCTGGCGACCTACGTCGCCGGCGCCGTCCAGCAGGGCACCCTGCGCGCGACAGACACGCCCGAGCCCGCGGACGCATTCATCGTCGCCGTGCCCACGCCGTTCCAGGGCGACCACGAGCCGGACCTGTCCTACATCGAGGCGGCCGCCAAGGCCCTGGCCCCGCAGCTGCGCGGCGGCGAGCTCCTCATCCTCGAGTCGACGTCGCCTCCTGGCGCGACCCGCAAGATGGCCGAGTGGGTGCTCGAGGCCCGCCCCGACCTCTCCCTGGACGGCGCTGACGGGCGCCCGCAGATCCACGTGGCGCACTGCCCGGAGCGCGTGCTGCCAGGTCGCGTCATGATCGAGCTGGTCACCAACGACCGCATCGTCGGCGGCCTCACGCCCGAGGCGGCCCAGATGGCGAAGGAGCTGTACGCCATCTTCTGCCAGGGGGAGATCCTGCTCACCGACGCCGTGACCGCCGAGATGGCGAAGCTGGTCGAGAACTCGTTCCGCGACGTCAACATCGCCTTCGCCAACGAGCTCTCCCTCATCGCCGACAAGCTCGACATCGACGTGTGGGAGCTCATCCGCCTGGCGAACCACCACCCGCGCGTGAACATCCTGCAGCCCGGCCCGGGCGTGGGCGGCCACTGCATCGCCGTGGACCCCTGGTTCATCGTCGACGCCGACCCTGAGCAGGCCCGCCTCATCCGCACCGCGCGCGAAGTCAACGACAGCAAGCCGCAGTGGGTCATCGACCAGGTCGTCGCCGCCGCCGAGCGGATCGAGTCGCCGACCATCGCCGCCCTTGGTCTCGCGTTCAAGGCCGACATCGACGACCTGCGCGAGTCGCCCGCGCGCCGCATCGTCGCCGACCTGGCTGATCGGCTTCCGGATGCTCGCGTAGCCGTGGTAGAACCGCATATCGAGGACCTTCCCCCGGAACTGACGAACCGACACAACGTCGAGCTCACGGAACTTGACTCTGCCCTGGTCGTTGCAGACGTCGTCGTGGTCCTGGTCGACCACACCGAGTTCAAGAACTCTGACGCCCGGGCACTCAACCCCGAGGGCAGGACGATCGTGGATACCCGGGGGATCTGGGGATGAGCCACGTGAAGAGCAGCATCCGCGAACGCCTCCTGAACCGCATTGCGTGGTCGCGGCTCGGCGCGTCGATCGTCCGTCGGCGGACCGCGGTCACGCCGGAGAGCGACGGGCGACCAGAGGCGGTCTCGCTCAAGGAGGACGCGACAGCGGCATGGCAAGAGGGGAGAAAAGTCGAGGCCATCGATCTGCTGCGGCGTTCCCTCCTCGTTGATCCGTCGTCGTCGGGCAGGTGGTTGCTCAGTTCGCAGTGGCTGCTGGAAACCAAGCAGCCAGCAGTCGCCTTTGCCTCGATCTTGAACGCGCTCGACTCCAACCCCGCCAACTTGATGGCTCTGGAGCTGTTCTACGACATGACCCGCCAACGACCTCGCGGCCGAGCGATGTTCGCGAGAGCGTTGGACCGGCTGGCCCTCGCGGTGCCGGAACGCCCCGAAGCCCAGCGCGGAGCGCTCGACTTCGCGGTCGCGCACAGGCACTTACAGCTGCTGTCAGCGCTGAGTGCTAGTGCGGATCCGTTTGTCGGGCTCGTCTTGGCGCTTGAGGCGGGCGAGCGTGGGCAGGGGTACACGGCCCGCTCCATCGACGAGGTCGAAGCCCTGCTGAGCACGCGTGAGCGGGCCGTGGCCCGCGGGGTGCACGCGCTCGCACGAGGTCGTATGGCTGCGGCGCGGGCCTCGCTGATCTCTGTCGAACCGTCCGTATACCCGCTGGATTCCCTCCGGCGAGCGGTCCGGCGAGCGGCCGCGCAGGAGAAGCACGGGCAGACGGCTGCTGCCCTCCGTCTCTTCCTGGCGGCCAAGCCGGACGACGCTTGGGCCATTCGCAAGCTCGCGACGAGCGAGCAGCTCCACGCCACGGAGAGCGCGCACGCGTCGATCGTCCGCCGCGGCTATTCGTTCGGCACACGAACTCAAACCCCCGCCTACGATGCCGACCGCCGGACCGCCTTCTACCTCCTCCACAACTCCCTGCCCGAGACGTCGAACGGCTACGCGACGCGTTCCCACGGGCTGCTCTCAGGGATGGTGCGTGCAGGGTGGGGAATGGATGCCATGACCCGGCCGGGCTTCCCATTCGACCTGCCATCGTTCAACGACGTGGAAGTCTCGGAGAGCGTAATCGTCGATGACGTGCGGTACCGCCGCTTCACCGACGGCAATGTTCCCAAGGATCCCGTGACCGATTTCGTGCAGTTGTACACAAACGGTGTCGTCGCCCGCGCTCGCGAGTCGCACCCCTTCGTGATCCATGCCGCCTCCAACCATCTCAACGGGCTCGCCGCTGTCGAGGCCGGACGTGCTGTCGGCGTTCCATCGATCTACGAAGTGCGAGGGCTGTGGGAGGTGACCCGGGCTTCCCGGAACCCGGGATGGGAGGGGAGCGAGCGATACCAGCTGATGAAGCAGCTGGAGACGGACGCGGCCCGCAGCGCGGACGTCGTGCTCGCGATCACCGGGGCGCTGCGCACCGAGCTCATCGACCGTGGCGTGGACGAAGGGAAGATCGTCGTGGTGCCGAACGGTGTGGACTCTTCCCGCTTCGTGCCGGTCGCGCGGGACCTGGAACTCGCAGGCGAACTGGGTGTCCAGGGCAAGAGCATCATCGGATATGTGGGTTCAGTGCTCGACTATGAAGGGATCGGCCTGCTGATCGAGGCAGCCGCGGGACTGGCCTCCACACGAACCGACTTCCGCGTCCTGGTGGTGGGCGACGGTGCAGAGCGTGCGGAGTTCGAGAGGCTTGCGATCGAGCACGGGGTGCGAGACCTCGTGATCTTCACCGGGAGGGTTCCACATCACGAGGTGGAGCGGTACTACTCCCTGGTGGATATCGCACCGTTCCCTCGGCTCCCTCTACCCGTCACCGAGATGGTGTCGCCTCTGAAGCCGTTCGAGGCGATGGCCATGGGCAAGGCGGTCGTGGCATCGGACGTCCAGGCGCTCGCCGAGATCGTTGACGACGGCGTCACGGGCTTGCTCCACCGAAAGGGTGACGCGAGAGACCTGCAGGCCAAGCTCGAGATCCTTCTCGATCGGCCTGAACTGGTTCGTTCGCTCGGGGAAGCGGCCCTGCGCTGGGTGCGCACCGAACGTGACTGGTCGGTGATCGCGTCGAAGGTCAGCGAGGTCTATGAGCAGTTGGGTGGAAAGCGCGAAACCACCTCGGGCGAGGCGCGATGAACGGCGGCGGGATCGGGGCTGCGCTCGACGTTGCAGCGCGTCAGTCGGGCGGCGAGGGCTTCGCGCCACGCTCGGTCGACACTCAGTTGACGGCCGAGCTGCTGGCCGGTCAGATCGA
This sequence comes from Isoptericola sp. NPDC056134, assembly GCF_042264825.1. Classification (NCBI taxonomy): domain Bacteria; kingdom Bacillati; phylum Actinomycetota; class Actinomycetes; order Micrococcales; family Promicromonosporaceae; genus Isoptericola; species Isoptericola sp. NPDC056134. The sequence continues at coordinate 174,327 of NZ_JBHJVM010000007.1, read as the reverse complement.
GCTCAAGCCGCACCCCGCCTGGACGCTCCCTGAAACCCTCGGCTGGCGCGAGGACCCTTTCGGAGAGGTCAATTGGCAGGCGCAGTTTCATATGCTCCGTTGGTTGGACCCGCTCCGACGCAATGCCGCGAACGCTCCGCGCGGTAGGGAAATGTGGCTGCGTGTCGCTCGGAGCTGGGCGCACGCCAACATCGACGAACCCTGCACCCGTTGGGAGACGGAAGGCATGGTCGCCGGTATCCGCGCGATTGCCCTCACCCTGGGGATCCCCCTGGCGGAGAACCCGGATTGGATTCTCGAGGCGCTGGAACGTCACGTCGACTGGTTGTCCGACGAGCGCCACACGTCGATAGGCAACCATGCGCTGTGGCAGATCACTGGACTCTTCGTGGCCGCGAGCGCGCTTGGACGCGTGAGCGTCCAGCAGTCCGCTGCCGACCGTCTTGAGCATCACGTCCTGGCCGAGTACGACGACGATGGGGTCAACGCCGAGGGCGCGCTCGCGTACCACCTCAACAACTATCGCTGGACGACCGACGCCATCCGGAGGTTCGAGCTCGAGGGCTTCCAGCTGTCCGAGGCGCGGCGGCGGCTGGACGGGGCACTCCACGAGATCGTTCACGCGACGCGGCCTGACGGGTTGCTCGAGACGATCGGGGACACCGCGGCGACGAGGCTTGTCGGCGTGCGCTCGCCCGAGGTCGACTACATTTTCTCGAACGGACAGCGCGGGACACCTCCGCAGGATGTGTCTGCTGCCTTCCGGGCGGGCTACGCCTTCGGGCGGACCGGTTGGGGCGAGACCAGACGGGGGCTCGTCGACGAGACCTTCTATTCCGTCACCTGGGGACCCGCTGACCGCCTGCATGGTCACCAGGACGGTGGTTCGGTCACCTACTTCGCCGGCGGCGGCCCGGTGTTGATCGACGCCGGAAAGTACGGGTACAACAAGTCCGAGATGCGGGCCTACGTCAACTCGCGCCGTGCGCACAATGTGGTGGACCTGCCGGATCGTCGCTACGACCCACACACGGTGGTTCGCCTCGTCGCGAGTTCCGCGAGCGACGCCCATGACAGCTATCTGCTCGAGGACGATGGTTACGAAGGCGCCCACATCTCGCGCGCCGTTGTCTTCTCACGGCAGGACGAATGGCTGCTGCTGGTCGACCAGGTGGTGACCGACTCGCCGGGGACGGCGATCGTTCGGTGGCACGTCGACCCCCGGTTCGCGGTCCGTCTCGATGGACGACGTGCGGAACTCTCGTCACGTGCATCGTCCGGCTTCGAGATCGCATGGTCTGCCGACACCACTGGGGAAGTGGTGGCCGGGGCCAGGGAACCGATCGAGGGGTGGTCCGCTACCGGATGGAATCAGGCGGTCCCGGCGCCCGCCGTCCGGGTTCCTCTTGCGACCGACGGGTCACGTCACGCGACCCTTGTGTCTTCCGGAGCAGACGGCACCAGCATCGGGGCCGTCGAGGAGAGTGCGAACGGCGCGGTGATCGAGGTGCGCACCGCCGGGGGCAGCGCGTGGGTCGTTCTACGCGATGGCAGGGCGCCGGAGGTGTCCTCGGTCTACCCCAGCGGGTGGGAGGACGCCGCCTCGGATGTCGAGGCCCGGACGGTCCTCGACGCCACTGCCGAGACGGCGCTGGCGGCGGAGACTCTGTGTACAGACCTCCTAGCGACGGTAGGGCTGGACAAGGAGAGCCGACAAAGGGGGGCCGTAGCAGCGATCGGCAAGGCACGCGAGATCGGGCTCACTCGGTCGTGGGACTACGGGCTCGGGTCGGTCCTCGCGGATATCGGTGAGCCGAACACATGGTTCGCCGCGCGCAGGCCGTCGTTGCTGACCGACGAGCTTGAGTACCGGGGCAAGACGTATCCCGTGGCCCACTTCTCGGTAGGCGATCCTCTCCGCCTCGAGGACCGACCGACGGTCCACACTTTCGGCACCGGGCCGACGGTGCTTTCGGGGCTCTTCCTCCCCGCGGACGGGAACGTGCTCTTCGTCGGCTTCGCCGGAGCCGTCGACCGAGGACGGACGTCGTTACCTCTGTTCCAGGGTGGCGCGCTGCACGCGTCGCTCCCCGGCCCGTCTGTGCTCTTCTCCGACCCTACTCTCGATCTTGATGCCGATCTCCGCCTGGGTTGGTACCTGGGCACGTCGAGCGTGGACGTCCACGGGGTCATCGCCGAGACGGTGCGTCGCTACATGGCCGCTGCGGCGACCACGAAGGTCGTTCTCGTCGGCGGATCGGGAGGTGGTTTTGCAGCGCTCCAAGTGGCGGCACGGCTCGAGGGCGCTGCTGTCGTCGCATTCAGCCCCCAGTCCTCCGTGAACGACTACCACCCGCGGTTCCGCGACCATGCACTGCGTGCGGTCTTTGGGACACCCGGACCTCGGCGCGAAGACGAGGAGAGGCTCGACCTCGTCGCTCGCTTTCGCTCGCGGCCGGTCGACGCACGAGTCTGGTACGTGCAGAACTCTGGCGACCGGTTCCACGTCGACCGTCATGCGCGCCCCTTTGTCGAGTCGCTCGAGTCGTCAAACTTCAAGGGGACGCTCGAGTACCTGGAGATGGCGATGGGTGAAGGTCATGTGAGTCCGACCCGAGACACGTACCTGGAATACGTGGAGCGCGCAGCGAGATCTTGAGCGACTGGGCGGCCCTCCTCGGTGTCCCGGCCGCAGCGAGGTGGCCGGGACACCCTTCGGAGTCAGGAGGTGCGTGGCGAGGTCAGCTCTTGGATCATCTGGTCGAGGTCGTGCCACTCGGGAAGCTCTCGGCCCACCAGACCCTCGACGAACGACACCTCGGAGCGGTACAGCTCGAACAACGCGCCGATCTCCTGCTCGGTGACGGTGCGTCGTGCCTGGAAAGGCCTGAGCCAGGGCTTGGTGGGCACGGAGGACTTCAAGTTGACCTCGTCCCAGTACCCCTCGGGTATCCGAAGACCGAGCGTGTCGAGGGCTTTGGTGAGTTCTCCGCGCGGATCGTTGATGAGATCGTCGTAGAGGAGGACGTGGAGCTGCCGTTCGCCGAGCACCGACGCCCAGTGCTCGTAGTGGCGGCGATAGAACCCCAGGTCGACGACCCCCAGGTTCTTGGGGACCCGGAACACTCCGGTGGAGAGATCGAACCTCCCGAGCGAGAAATGATGCCAGTAGGCCGCCATTGCGCGAGATACGGGCTCTCGTAGTGTGATGAACACCGGGATATCGCGGTCAAGGTGTGCGAGGACGTTCGCGGGAGTGTTCGGCCGCTGCGGCCCGAAGATCTTGTCGACCGAGTGCCAGAAGTAGTCGACGGTGCAGTCGCCGCGCCATCGCGCCTGCTGTCCTGGCTCGTACGCCTTCAGGTATTCGTGTCCTTCGGAAGGATCGTCGAAGCGGGCGGGCCTGTTGTAATAGTTGGTGCCCTTGCCCCTCGTGACGACAAAGACTTCAGGGTGGACGTCGAGCTGCCTGCCCAGCCACTCCGCTCCGGCCTGCTGCGTACCGGCAATGAGGAAGTTCGGGGGCTTCGGCGCAGGCTTCTCCGCTTGAACCACGGATGTAGGCGCTGAACTCCTGGTGCGCCCCGACCGAGAGCCATGCGATACGTCCGCAATGTCGACTGCGTCGTCGAGCCGCTCGTTCCGACGTTGGTGAGGGTGGCGTCCGGGGCTGCCGACGATCTGTTCCACCAGACGCGTGTACACGTCCTCGGCATAGTGGAACGGCGCGTCTCCCCATGGGTGATGCGGACTTGAGGCGACCTCGTCAGGTTTGAGATCGATGACCTTCGCGCTTAGCGCCTGAGCGGCAATCTGCGCGTAGGCGTCGAAGATCGGGTTCGCGACAGCAGCAGTCATACCGAAGCTATCGGGCGTGCGCCGACCGGTGTCTGAGCTGTCCGCCCACGGCACGTTGAGCAGCACGATGGCGGCGTGCGGCATGTGCTGCCGGAAGAGCTCGCCGACGGCGGCGATCCCCTGCGACCAGTACTGGAGATGTTGGTCGCTTCCGAAGGCTAGATGCTGAGAGCCCTGGGGAAGTGCCGACTCGGCACCAGACTGGATGAGCTCGACCGAGCGTGTGACCACAGAACCGTCGGGGAGGACGTAGGTGCCGAGCCGTTCGTCGGTGAGGTCGACAAGCACGAGGTCGGTCTCGTGAGCGGCATCGCGGATCAGCGCCGGCAGGTTGGACGTGAAATCCCCGGCGACCATCCGCTGTTGGAAGGGCGACTCGAGCGTCGGCGGTTCGACCATGGTGACGGGTCGCGTGTAGGCGCTGAGTGCCGACTGGCGCGCGACGTACTGGACGAGCTCGAACTGGGCGGCGTCGAAGTACTCGAACGTGTCCCTCGAGACGCATGAACCGTAGATGAAGACGCGGTGCTTGGTCATCGCGTGGCGCCGACCCGCCAGTCCGCTGGGCGACGACCACGGCCGAGCAAGTGGCAGATTGCATCGACCGCGCGCGCGGCGCTCCAACCGTCGCCGTAGGGGTTCGTGGCCTGAGCCATCGACTCGTACGCAGACTGGTCCGTCAAGAGTTTCGTGACCTCGTCCACGATGCGCTCCTCGTCGGTACCGATGAGTTTCACCGTGCCTGCGTCGACCGCTTCGGGACGTTCCGTGTTCTCACGCATGACCAGAACGGGCTTGCCGAGGCTCGGTGCCTCCTCCTGGACGCCGCCGGAGTCGGTGAGCACCACCGTGGCGAGCGACAGCAGCCGCGTGAACTCGCCGTACGCCAACGGTTCCGTCACGGTGACGTTGTCGAGGCCGACGAGGTGAGGCAGCACAGCCTCGCGGACTACCGGGTTTCGGTGCGCGGGCAACACGACCTGCACGTCGGGGAAGACCTTCGCGAGGCGTGCGAGGGCTCGCCCGACGCCCTCCATCGCGCCGCCCCAGTTCTCGCGGCGGTGGGTGGTGACGAGGAGGATGCGGCTGCCGGAGTCAGCGAGCTCTTCTAGCGCGGGGTCGGAGAAGGGTGCCTTCTTCTCGACCGTCAAGAGCAGCGCGTCGATCACGGTGTTGCCGGTCACTAGAATGTCGTCGTCGGCGACGGACTCGCGCTGCAGGTTGGCCTTGCTCGTCGTGGTCGGGGCGAGGTGCAGCGTCGCGACCTGCGACGTGATCTTGCGGTTCGCCTCCTCGGGGAACGGAGACAAGATGTTCCCCGACCGGAGGCCGGCCTCGACGTGCACGACGGGAATGCCACGGTGGAACGCGGCCAGCGCGGCCGCGGTCGACGTCGAGGTGTCGCCCTGCACGATCACCGCGGCCGGCTTCTCGGCCTCCAGGACCGGGTCCAGGCGCTCGAGGACGCGCGCGACGATCGTCGAGAGCGATGCGCCGTGCTCGAAGATATCGAGGTCGTGGTCCGGGACGATCCCGAAGATCTCGTTGACCTGGTCCAGCATCTCGCGGTGCTGACCCGTGACGACGGTGATCGAGTCGAGAGCATCGCTCGCCTCGAGAGCCTTGATGACCGGCGCCACCTTGATGGCCTCGGGGCGGGTGCCGTACACCGTCATGATGCGCGGGCGCGTGGTAACCACTATTTCGTGTCTCCTTGGTTGCGGCGCCGCGACGACACCGGCGGCCTCACGTGACGGGAAGTGTATCGGCGGGAGGACCGCGCTTCCTCTACCCGGACGGTGGTCTGCTCGCGCTCGGTGAAAGCAGTCTCGATGATCTGTTTCGCCTCGTCCGGCTTGTCCTTGGCGATGGCCCAAGCCCACTTGCGGTAGCGCAGCGCGACGTCCTCGGCCGGACCGTCGAGCACCAGCCGCCCGTGATTGAGCCAGATGGCTCGGGTGCACGTCTCCTCGATGGTCTGCGCTGCGTGCGACACCAGGAACACCGTCCCGGCGCTCTTGCGGAGCCCCTGCATCCGGGCCTCGCTGCGCTCCTTGAAAGCGGCGTCGCCGGTGGCGAGGGCCTCGTCGATAAGGAGGATGTGCGGGTTGGATGCCGTCGCGATCGCGAAGCGCAGGCGGGCGCCCATGCCGGACGAGTACGTCTTCATCGGCAGGTAGATCGACTTGCCGAGACCCGCAAGCTCCTTGACCTCGGGGACGGCGGCCTCCGCCTGCGCCGGCGTCAGTCCCATGGCGAGGCAGCCCAGCCGGATGTTCTCCTCGCCCGAGAGGTCGGGCACGAGGGCAGCATTGACGCCGATGAGCACAGGCGTGCTCTCGGCGAGCACGCGCCCCTTGGCGGGATTCTCCAGCCCGGCGATGATCCGCAGCAAGGTGCTCTTGCCGGAGCCGTTCTGCCCGACGAGCCCGATCTGCTCGCCAGACTTCGCGACGAACGAGATGCCCGACAGGGCGCGCACCAGCACCTTGGGATCGTTGCCCAGCACGGTGCGCGCGGCTCGGACCACCGGATTGACGCGCCGCTTGCGCTCGGCGGCGTCCGTCGAGGGCACGCGATAGCGGACGCTGACGTCCTGCACAGCGACCGTGGCCTGGGCGAACGGGTCGGCGACGGCGAGGTCAGACGCGGCCATAGGACTCCTCCGCCCGCCAGAACACGAGGAACCCCACCACGAGCACACCCATCGACCAGGCACCGAGCCCGATCCACGTCGACATCGCCGGCACGACGCCGTAGAGCAAGGTGTCGCGCGCGGCGTCGAGCACCATGTACATCGGGTTCGCCTCCATGATCCCGACGATCCACGGGTAGTTCTCGAACCGTTCGATCGAGAAGAACACCGCCGAGCCGTACAGCCAGAACCGCATCAGCACACTGATGAGCTGGTTGAGGTCGGGCAGTGCGGCGGCTGCGCGTGCGAGCAGGAGAGCCAGCCCGGTGGTGAACAGGACCTGTAGCACGAGCACCGCTGGGAAAAGGGCGGCGGCTGGGGACCAATGCTCCTGCTCGGGCAGCGCCAGAATCAGCACGAACATGGCACCGAGGGTCGGAGCGAGGTTGAGGACGCCGCGCAGTACGACGGAGATCGGCAGAGACGCCCGGGGAAAGGTGAAGGCCCGGATGAGGTTGCGTCCGCTGGCGATGGACTTCGCGCCGCCGGACGCGCACTGGGTGGTGAACTGGAAGAGGAACACCCCGATGATGAGGTAGCCCAGGAAGTTGGGGATCCCGCCCTTGCCCCCGAGCACCAGACCGAAGATCAGGTAGTACGCCAACCCGTTGAGCATGGGATTGATGACCAGCCACGCCTGTCCGAGCAGCGTCTCGCGCGTGCCGCTGGTGACCTTGGCCCGCGCCTCGGCCCAGAGGAAGTGCCGCCGCTTCCACAGCTGCGCGAGGTAGGTGCGGATCGGGGGCCGGGCGCCCACCTGGGAGAGCCTGCCAGTGGAGACGACCTCGAGGGTGGAGGCCTGCTTGCCGAAGAGCTCGGCATACAGGTCGGCAGGGCGCGTCTCCGCGCCCTGGTGAACACCAGCCTCGTACGTCATCGCCCCGCATCCTAGAGTGAGCCCGGCGCGATGTGGCGCGCCTCAGTCCCTATGGACGCCTGGCGAAGGGCAGCAGTCGCATGCGCATCTCGGTGATCGGTCTGGGCTATCTCGGCGCGGTGCACGCGGCGAGCCTGGCCCATCTCGGGCACGACGTCGTGGGGGTCGACGTCGACGCCGAACGGGTGGACGCGCTGGTCGCGGGCAAGGCCCCGTTCTTCGAGCCGGGGCTGGACGACCTGTTGTCGCAGGTCACGGCCACAAAACGGCTGACGGTCTCGACCGACATGGCGGCCGTCGCGGGCTCGAAGGTGCACTTCGTGTGCGTCGGGACGCCGCAGCGGAAGGACAGCCCCGCGGCGGACCTCGCCTTTGTCGACGCCGCGGTCGGCGAGCTGGTCGAGCACCTCGGAGCGGGTGAAATCGTGGTGGGCAAGTCCACCGTCCCCGTGGGCACCGCGCAGCGCCTGGCGGGCGTCGTCGCGACGGCGCAACCCGGGGCGGTGCTCGCCTGGAACCCGGAGTTCCTGCGCGAAGGATTCGCCGTGCGGGACACACTGCACCCGGACCGGCTCGTCTACGGCGTGCCCGACGGCGCGGCGGGGGAGCGGGCCGTGGCCGCGCTCGACGCCGTCTTCGCCGGACCGCTCGCCGCGGGCGTGCCACGCATCGTCACGGACTACCCGACGGCCGAGCTGGTGAAGGTCGCCGCCAACTCGTTCCTCGCCACCAAGATCTCCTTCATCAACGCCATGGCAGAGCTGTGCGAGGTGGCGGGCGGTGACGTCGCGCGCCTCGCGGACGCGATCGGCCACGACGTGCGCATCGGGCGGCGCTTCCTCAACGCCGGCCTCGGCTTCGGCGGGGGCTGTCTGCCCAAGGACATCCGTGCGTTCCGTGCCCGCGCCGACGAGCTCGGTGCGGGCGACGCGGTCGCCTTCCTGGGCGAGGTGGACGCCATCAACGTGCGGCGCCGCACCCGCATGGTCGACCTGGCGTCCGAGGTGCTGGGCGGGATGGTCGACGGCGCGGAGGTCACGGTGCTCGGCGCCGCGTTCAAGCCCGACAGCGACGACGTCCGCGACTCGCCCGCCCTCGACGTCGCGACCCGCCTGTCCGAGCTGGGCGCGGTCGTCACGGTCCACGACCCGCAGGCCATCGACAACGCCCGCGCCAAGCAGCCGCACCTCCACTACGAGCGTGACCTGGAGGCCGCGCTCGCCGGCGCGGACGCCGTCCTCCTGCTCACGGAGTGGAAGCAGTACCGCGACCTCGACCCGGAGCGGGTGGGGACGCTCGTCGCGCAGCGCACGATCCTCGACGGACGGAACGCCCTGGACCGCGCCGCGTGGACCGGCAGCGGCTGGCAGTATCGTGCTCTCGGCCGGCGCTGAGCCGGTCGTCCCTCCACGGATGGGTTCAGGTCTCATGCGCGTTCTGGTCACCGGCGGCGCCGGGTTCATCGGGGCGAACTTCGTCCAGCAGACGGTGTCGGAGCGTCCGGACGCCGTGGTGACGGTGCTGGACGCGTTGACGTACGCCGGGGACCGGTCGTCGTTGGACCCGGTCGCGGACCGGGTGAGCTTCGTGCAGGGGTCGATCACCGACGCGGAGCTGGTGGACGGCCTGGTCGCGGACGCGGACGTCGTCGTGCACTTCGCCGCGGAGTCGCACAACGACAACTCGCTGACGGACCCGTCGCCGTTCGTGCAGACCAACGTGGTGGGCACGTTCACCCTGCTGGAGGCGGTGCGCCGCCACGGGGTGCGGTACCACCACATCTCGACGGACGAGGTGTACGGCGACCTGCCGCTGGAGGGCGACGAGAAGTTCACGCCGGCGACGCCGTACAACCCTTCGAGCCCGTACTCGTCGACGAAGGCCGGCTCCGACCTGCTGGTGCGCGCCTGGGTGCGCTCGTTCGGCATCGAGGCGACGATCTCGAACTGCTCGAACAACTACGGCCCGTACCAGCACGTGGAGAAGTTCATCCCGCGGCAGGTCACCAACCTCATCGACGGGATCCGGCCCCGCCTGTACGGGGCGGGGCTGAACGTGCGCGACTGGATCCACGTCCACGACCACAACACCGCCGTGTGGGCGATCATCGACCGCGGCCGCGTCGGGGAGACGTACCTCATCGGCGCCGACGGCGAGACGAACAACCTCGAGGTGGTCCGCACCCTGAACGAGCTGTTCGGGCGCGACGCGGACGACTTCGACCACGTCGCCGACCGGCCCGGGCACGACCTGCGCTACGCCATCGACGCCACGAAGCTGCGCACCGAGCTCGGCTGGACCCCGCAGTTCACCGACTTCCGCTCCGGCCTGGCCGCGACGGTCGCCTGGTACCGGGCGAACGAGGTCTGGTGGCGCCCCGCCAAGGCGGCCGTGGAGGCGAAGTACGCCCGCAGCGGCCAGTAGGGGCCGCGCGGCGTCAGGCGCGCAGCGACGCGAGGTAGTGCTGGACGCCGTCGAGGGTGGGCAGCAGACCCTGGGTCCTCGCCTCGGCGAGGCGGGGGGCGGCGGTGTCCTTGTCGGACAGCTGAGCCAGGAGGGGCGACCCGTCGCGCGCCGTCGTGGGCCACTCGATGCCGACCTCGGGGTCCAGGGGGTGGATGCCGTGCTCGTGGCCGGGGTCGTAGCCGGCGGAGCACAGGTAGAGCACGGTCGAGTCGTCCTCCAGGGACATGAACGCGTGCCCGAGACCCTCGCCCAGGTAGATGGCGCGGCGGTCGACGTCGTCGAGCAGGACGGAGTCCCACCGCCCGAAGGTGGGCGAGCCGACGCGGACGTCGACGACGACGTCGAGGACGGCGCCCTTCGCGCAGGTGACGTACTTCGCCTGGCCGGGCGGGACGTCGGCGAAGTGGATGCCGCGCAGCACGCCGGCGGCGGACACCGAGGCGTTGGCCTGCTGCAGGTCGAGCGGGTGGCCGACGGCGTCCGCGAACGGCCCGGCCTTGAACCACTCGAGGAAGACGCCGCGAGGGTCGCCGTGCTGCTGCGGGGTGATCTCGTAGGCGCCGGGGACGGCCAGCTCGCGGATCTGCACGGGGCGCTCCTTCGCGGGTCTCGGCCGGGTGTCGAGGATGGGGTGGCCCGTAGGATCCTATGGTGACCGAGACCACGACGGTGCCGCCAGCCACCCCCGCGTCCCGACGCTGGCTGGTCGTCGGCGCCGCGGGCATGCTGGGCACCGACCTCCTGGCTCGCCTCCGGGACGGCGGCGCGGACGTCGTCGGGCTGGGCCGGGCAGACCTCGACGTCACGGACGCCGACGCCGTCCTGGCCGCGGTGCGCGGGTCCGACGTCGTGGTCAACTGCGCGGCGTGGACGGCGGTCGACGACGCCGAGGCCCACGAGGACGACGCGTTCCGCGTCAACGCGACCGGGGCGGCGCACCTCGCGCGGGCCGCGCACCAGGAGGGTGCTCGCCTCGTGCAGGTGTCCACCGACTACGTGTTCGACGGCGCCGCGACCGCGCCCTACGCCGAGGACGCGCCGCTCGCGCCGGTGTCGGCGTACGGGCGCACCAAGGCCGCGGGGGAGTGGGCCGTGCGCGCGGAGGCGCCGGACCACCTGACCGTGCGCACGGCCTGGCTGTACGGGGCGCACGGGGGCTGCTTCCCCAGGACGATGGCGCGCCTGGGGGCCGAGAACGACCGCCTCGCGGTCGTGGACGACCAGGTCGGCCAACCCACCTGGACCCGTGACCTGGCCGACCTGATCGTCCGGCTCGTCGAGGCGGACGCCCCGGCGGGGACGTACCACGGCACGGCGTCGGGCCGGACGTCGTGGTTCGGGTTCACCCGCCGCATCCTCGCGTCCGCGGGCCTGACGACCCCGCTGGAGCCCACGACGTCCGACGCGTTCGTCCGCCCCGCACCGCGGCCGGGGTTCTCCGTGCTCGGCCACGGCGCCCTGGCGGCCGCCGGCGTCGCGCCCATCGGCGACTGGGCGGAGCGCTGGGACGCCGCCGCGGCCGAGGTGCTGGCCTGAGCCCGTCCGGTCGTCGGCGGGCTACTGCTCGAGCAACCCGAGCAGGTACGTGCCGTAGCCGGACTTGGTGAGCTTCTCGGCGCGCTCGCGGAGCTCGTCGTCCGACAGGAAGCCGCGCCGCCACGCGACCTCCTCGGGCGCGCCCACCTTGAGCCCCTGGCGGCGCTCGATCGTGCGGACGAAGTCGGACGCCTCCAGCAGGGAGTCGAACGTGCCGGTGTCGAGCCAGGCGGTGCCGCGCGGCAGCACCTCCACGTGCAGGTCCCCGCGCTCGAGGTAGGCGCGGTTGACGTCGGTGATCTCGTACTCGCCGCGCGGCGACGGTTCCAGGCCCTTGGCGATCTCGACCACGTCGTTGTCGTAGAAGTAGAGGCCGGGCACGGCGTAGCTCGACTTCGGCTGCGCCGGCTTCTCCTCCAGCGACACGGCGCGCCCGTCGGCGTCGAACTCGACCACGCCGTACGCCGTCGGGTCCGCGACCCGGTAGGCGAACACGGCGCCGCCGTCGACGGACGTGTACTTCTGCAGCTGATCGCCCAGCCCCTGCCCGTAGAAGATGTTGTCGCCCAGCACCAGCGCCGCGGCGTCCGACCCGATGAACTCCTCGCCCAGCACGAACGCCTGCGCCAGCCCGTTCGGCACCTGCTGCACCGTGTAGGAGATCGAGATGCCGAACTGCGACCCGTCGCCCAGCAGCCGACGGAACTGCTCGGCGTCGTGCGGCGTCGTGATCACCAGCACGTCGCGGATGCCCGCGAGCAGCAGCGTTGACAGTGGGTAGTAGATCATCGGCTTGTCGAAGACCGGTACCAGCTGCTTGCTCACCCCGAGGGTGATCGGGTGCAGCCGGGTGCCGCTGCCGCCGGCCAGGATGATTCCGCGCATCGTTGCCAGTCCCTCCGTCGGTGCGGTCCCTACGAGTGTGCCGTGATCCGCGCGTAGACGTCGGCGTAACGGCCGACGAGCCGCTCCCAGGTCCGCTCGGCGGCGACGTGCCGGCCGGCGTCGACGAGCGCGGCGCGGTGGTCGGCGTCGTCGAGCACGCGCGCGACGGCGTCGGCCCAGGCCTCGACGTCGTCGGGGGCCACGAGCACGCCGGCGGGCGCGCCGCCGCTCGCCCGCGAGGGCTCGAGCGGCGAGAGCACCTCGTCGAGCGCGGGCAGGTCGCTGGCGACGACCGGCCGCCCGAGGGCCATCGCCTCGACGGGCTTGAGCGGCGTGACGAGGCGCGTGACGCGGTCGGGGCGGCGCGGCACCAGCACGACGTCCAGGGCGGCGAGGTAGGTGCGCGCCACGTCCCGCGGCACCCGGCCGGGCAGGTGGGCGTGCTCGCCCAGCCCCAGCTCGCCGGCGAGCCGCAGGAGCCGCGGCCGGTCGACGCCGTCGCCCACGATCAGCGCGGACACGTCGACTCCGCGCGAGCGCAGCAGGGCGACCGTGCGCAGCACGGTGTCCAGGCCCTCGTAGCCGACGACGCTGCTCACGGTGCCGACGACGAACGGCGCGGTGCGCAGGCCCAGTGCGGAGCGCGCCTCGGCGGTCGACGGTGCGGGGCCCAGCGGCGCGGCGTCGACGGCGTTCGGCACCACGGTGATGCGCTCGGCAGGCACGCCACGTCCGACGAGCTCGTCGCGCATCGTGCCGCTGAGGGTGACGACGTGGTCGGCGGTGAGCGCGAGGTCCGTCTCGCGGGCGCGCAGCAGCGCGAACCGCTCCGAGGCGGCAGCGCGCTCGCGGCCCTCGGGCGTGGGGTGCGACGCGGCCCACGTCTCCTCCGGCAGCCCGCGCACCTCGTAGACCCAGGGCAGGCCGACCCGCGCGGCGGCGGCGCGGGCGGCGTCGCCCGTGGTCCACGGCGTGGTGGCGTGCACGACGGCGGGGCGCGCGGCGTCGAGGGTACGCGCCAGCAGGTCGACGCCGTCCGCGGCGCGGCGCCGGTGGTCGGCGGGCAGCGACCGCGGCACCAGGCGGCGGTACGTCACCCCGTCGACGACGTCCGCGCCGCGGGCGCCGAGCGCGCCGATCATCAGCGGGTAGCCCGCGCGGGTGGTCGCGGTGACGGGGTGACCCGCGGCGCGCTGCGCGGTGAGGATGGCGTGGGTGCGCAGCGTGTACCCGCTCTGCGTGTGCGGCAGCGAGTTGGTGAGGTGGTGGTGCACCGCGACGGGGGCGTGGGAACCGGCCGAGATTTCACCCGGTCCGGTTCGCGGCAATTTTTCACCCGCTCGCCCCGGGAAACCGTCCGCATCCCGAGACGAATCGGGGTCGGAGACGGTCTCGAGGTCCGCCACCTGCCCCAGCAGGGACGCCCGGACACGGCGCCCGGCACGCGTCGTCGCGGCGGCCGCGCGCAGAGCGGCCACGTCGCCGTCCTGCCACGCGGCACGCAGTCGACCGGCCTCCCCGGAGGTGCCGTCGCCCAGCGCCCGCTCCACCCACGGCACGACGACGGCGCTCACCCGGGCCGGGGTGCGCCGCGCCGCCTGGAGCACCAGCCACGCCGGGTCGGTGCGCAGCGCACCGCCCACGAAGGACGCCGCGAAGCGCGCGTTGCGGGCCAGCTCGCGCACGCGCGTCATCGGGCGTCCGGGTCGGTGAGCTCGTGCAGCAGGTCGAGGTACCGCGCGGCGAGCGTGTCGTCGTCCGCGTTCTGTGCCACCCACTCCGCTGCGCGCGGGTCGGCGACGGGTACGTCGCCGGACGCCGCCCAGCCCGACCACAGCCCGGTGAGCGCGTCGACGTCGCCGGGCGGGACCACGGAACCGGCGCCGGAGCGCTGCACCAGGGCGGCGGCCTCGCCGGCCACGCACGCGGTGGCGTACGCGCCCGACGCCATCACCTCGTAGAGCTTCGACGGCACCGTCCACTCCAGCGGCTTCCAGGCGCGCAGCGACACGACCACAGTGTCCGCCCAGGCGTAGTAGCGGCGGATCTCGTCGTGCGGCACGGACCCCACGAATGTCACCGGCGCGTCCAGCTCGGCCACCAGGTCCTCGAGGAACGGCACGCGCGCCCCCGCACCGACGATGCGGACGTCGAGCCGCAGGCCGCGCCGGGTCACCTGGGCCGCGGCGCGCACCACCGACTGCAGGTCCTGGGCGCGCCCCACCGTGCCCGCGTACACGACGCGCAGCGGCCGGGCTGGCGGGGCCCCGCCGTCGTCGGACAGGCCCGCGGCGTCGTCGGTGGTCAGGGGCTGGAACGACGTGCCGTTGCGCACGACGGCGACGCGGCGCACGCCCCGCTCGAGCAGCACCTGCGCGAACGTCTCGGTGGTCGTGACGACGGCGTCCGCGCGCGCCTGGAGCCGCGTCACCGCGCGATGCACGAGGGCGCGCGCCCCCGCGAGGGCGCGGGAGGTGGCGGAGCGTCGAGCGTCGAGCACGCCGCTGGGCTCGATGAGGTCGGGCCACGCGTCGCGCATCTCGATCACGAGGCGGGCGTGCAGGAGCCGTGCCAGCAGCCACGCGGCGAACATCGACGGGATGCCGGGCACGGTGCCGACCACGACGTCGGGCCGCTCGGCCCGCTGCCGGAAGTGCCGCAGGCCCAGTACGACGGCGCTCGCGGCCGCCACAGCCTGGTCCACCGTGCGCGACAGCAGGTCGGCGGCGTGCGGGCGGAACCGGGTGCGGACCACGCGCTCGCCGTGCCGGCCCAAGGAGACCGACCCCGGCCGGTGGTCGGCGGCCGCGTCCTGCAGCCGCCCGCTCGGGTAGTGCGGGGGAGGGGCGAGGACCGCGACGTCGACGCCCGCGTCCATGAGGCGCGGCGTCAACGTGTCCCACCGCCGCTGCGGGGCGCCGTGTTCCGGCGGGTAGTGGTGCGTGACCAGCAGCACGCGGGAGCGCTTCGACGACGACGTCGCCCCGGTGCCGTGCATGGTGCTGCCTCTCGTCTCGCTCGCCGTGCCCGCGGCTCTGCGGCGGCGCACCCGGCGAATGGTACGGCGGGAAGTCTCACGAGCGGAACACAACTTCTCCGTGACCGGGCCCGTAGGATCCCGCCCTGTGAGCCGAGCCGACGCCCCGTACCGCCACGCCCGCACCGAGGCGCGCCGCAGCCATCGCGCGCTGGCCGTCGTCGGGGTGCTGGTGCTCCTGCTCGCCGCCGGCGGCTTCGGCGCGGCGTGGTGGTTCCAGCACAGCCTGGACGGCAACATCGAGCGGATCGGCGACCCGTTCGCCGAGGTCTCGTCCCCGCCGGAGGCGGAGGAGGAGACCGAGGCGGTCAACCTGCTCGTGCTGGGCTCGGACAGCCGGATCTCCGCCGGCGACCCGGGGCAGTGGAAGGCCGGCGCGCAGCGCACCGACGCGATCATGCTGGTGCACCTCCCGGCGAACCGGAAGAGCGCCCAGGTGGTCTCGATCCCGCGCGACTCCTGGGTGCCGATCCCCGGGCACGGCGAGGCCAAGATCAACGCGGCCTTCTCCTACGGCGGCCCGTCGCTGATGATCCAGACGGTCCAGGACCTCACGGGCGTGAAGATCGACCACTTCGTGGTCACCGACTTCGAGTCCTTCACGTCGATGACGGACGCGCTCGACGGCGTGCGCATCCGCGTCCCGGAGGACATCGGCGACGGCAAGCAGGTCTTCTTCTCCAAGGGCGTCCACATGATGTCGGGCGAGGAGGCGCTGAAGTACACGCGCCAGCGCCACGGGCTGAACAACGGCGACTTCGGCCGCGTCCAGCGGCAGCAGAACTGGATGCGCGCCATCCTCGCCAAGGTCAACAACAACCGGAACGACGTCGGCATGATGAGCCAGTTCTTCACCACGGTGAGCAAGTCGGTCGCCGCGGACGACGGGTTCACCATCGACCGGATGCGCAACCTCTACATGAGCGCGCGCGGGCTGGCCACCAACGACGTCGACTTCATGACCGCGCCGTACTCCGGCACCGGCCGCAGCGACGACGGGCAGTCGATCGTCGTCCTCGACCGCGAGCGGTTCGACCCGCTGATGAAGGCGATCGCGAAGGACGAGGCGGGCAGCTACGTCAAGGAGCACGCCGACGACCTCGAGGTGCTCCCGGCCACCGTGAAGTAACCGGATGGCGTCGCCCGTCCCGCGTCCGTCCCCGGTTGCCGCCGTCCTGGCGGCGCTCGCCGTGCTGGTGGGGCTCGCCGCCTGCGGTCCGCCGCACGCCGGCTCCCCGGCGGGCGGGCCGGCGGCCTCGTCTGCCGCACCCGCGCCGTCCACGGCCCCGTCCACGGGTGCGTCCCCGAGCACGTCCCCCAGCGCGGCGCCGGTGTGCCCCGGGGGCGGGCGGCTGGACCGGCCCGACCGCGCCGTCCGCGCGTCCTCCGCCGTCACGGGCTGGTTCGTGCTCACCACCCCGGACCGCTGCGCGACGCGGGCCAAGGTCCAGGGGGCGTACGCGATCGGCGCGGACACCCTGGTGACGTTCGGCGCGGAGCTCACCCCGGCCTCGCCCGCCGACCTGCGCCCGGGCGCGGACGACGAGCGGTTCGCCGGCTTCGCCGTCGACGGCGAGGACGGGTACGACCACGCCGTCGCCCGCACCGGCGGGGGCACCGTCCGGCACGTCTACACGTACGCGGCGAAGGCGACGTTCGACGACGCCGCGATCTTCTGTCCCGGCCGCGACGGCCGGACGACGACGGCGCACGGCACGTTCACCTGGTGGCTGCTGCCGGTGGAGGGCGGGTACAGCGACTGCGACTCGCCGAGCCGCACGTACGACCTGGTGGTCGCGCACGCGGCGTCGGCGACGGACGCCGACTCGCTGCTCGTCGCCGACGCCGAGCGCTTCGGGATGTCGGTGTTCCTCGGCCTGCCGAAGCCGGCGCCCGACCCGGAGGCCCCGTACGTCGCCGACGACTCGTACACCCAGACGCTCGGCGGCTTCACGGCACGGGTGCTCGCGGGGTGGAACGCCCGGTACGGGACGCGCGACGCGTTCGCCGGCGTCTACCAGTCGCTCGAGACCGCCGTCTTCACCGACGAGGCCTCCTGGGCGCCGAACCTGCGGGTGTACGAGCTGCAGCACCGCATCGTCGGGTTCCGGCTGCCGCGCGACAAGCAGCGGGTGGTGGTCAGCCCCTATGCGGACCTGCGTCGTGACGGCGGCGTCCGGGTCGCGGCCGTGCGCCCGGCCCTGCAGCGGATCGCGGACACCGCGGCGGGATTGCGGATGGTGCTCGCCCCGCAGGACGGCGGCGGCACCGGGCGGGTCGGCGTCTTCGGGCCCGAGGACCGCGACCAGCCGGTGCGGGCGGACCTGCGCGGCATCGTCGGGGGGACGACGTACGGCGACGCGTACGCGGGCTCAACGGCGACGCTCTACGCGGAGGCGGCGAAGGTCCGTGGCGCGACCGTGTGGGCGAACGTCGAGGTGTTCCGGCCGCCGGGGCAGGTCGGCGACCGCGCGCCGAGCGACCTCGCGACCCTCGACCGCCAGGTCGCGCTGGCCCGCCCGCACGTTGAGAAGCTCATCGGCTACCGGTGGGACGACTACCTGGACGCCTCCGGCCTCGCCGAGGCGATCGCCGCCCGCGGCTGAGCCCCGAAGAGCGTTGTGGGGGGGGGGTTTGGTCCCCTTTTTTTTCGGAAAAAGAAAAAAACCCCACCCCCACAGAAAGGACAGAGAGGGCGGTACAACGGACAACA
>NZ_JBHJVM010000007.1:137383-156250 GCF_042264825.1 Isoptericola sp. NPDC056134 | reverse complement strand
GGGGCTGGCCGCCGCGGCCGGACCCCAGAGAGGTGTTTGGGTTGGGCGTTTTCCTTTTTTTTTTTGGAAAAAGGGCACAAACCCCCACCCACAAGGGAAGGTCAGGCGGCGGTGTCGACGGCCACGCGGCCGTCGGCGAACGTCATGCCCTGCACGACGGTGCCCGGGTAGCGGGCGGCGAGCAGCCGCTGCACGTCCAGCGCGATGCGGGCGTCGGGGCGGATCTGCACCGACCCAGCGGGCAGGCCTTTCGCGGCCAGCACGGACTCGATGCGGTTCTTCGCGAGCCCCAGCAGCTTGTGCGCGGGCAGGCCGCCGGCGCTGGCGTCGACCGAGAGCACGGCGACCCCGCCGTCGAAGCCCTCGACACGCAGCCGCGACCGGACGGCGGGCACCAGGCGGGTCGCGAGCTTGAGCGGGCCGGGCAGGTTCTTCACCCCCCGTGCGTCGGCGACGACCTCGAGCTCGTCACCGGCGCCGCCGACGGACGTGACGAAGCGGGGCAGGGTCCGGCCTCCCAGGAGGCCGAGTTCGTTCAGGGTCTCCGCAAGGGACATCTCGGTGCGCACGGCGCATACCGTACTGGACAAGGCGGGAGGCGTGGGACGCGTCACTCCCCGGGCGGGGAATAGAACGATTCGATAGTCTGTTGCCACGGTCGACGACACCCCGAGGAGAAGGAGATCCGTGGCCCCCGCGAGCGACGAACAAGCCGGGGAGCTCGACCGATGAGCGCCACCTTCTCCTCCCTGAGGTACACGAACTACCGCATCTGGTTCGCGGCCGCCCTCGTCGCCAACGTCGGCACGTGGATGCAGCGCATCGCCCAGGACTGGATCGTCCTCACCGACCTCAGCGACGACTCCGGCATCGCCGTCGGCCTCACCACGGCCCTCCAGTTCGTGCCGTTCCTCCTGCTGTCCCCGTGGGCGGGCGTGCTCGCCGACCGGCTGCCGCGCCGTCGTCTCCTCATGGCCACCCAGGGCGGGATGGGCGTGCTGGCCCTCGCGCTGGGCGTCCTCGTGCTGTCCGGGCGGGCGGAGCTGTGGCACGTCTACGTCTTCGCGCTCCTGCTCGGCGTCGTGTCCGCGCTGGACAACCCCGCGCGACAGACCTTCGTCGCCGACATGGTGCCGGCCTCCAAGCTGCCCAACGCCGTCGGCCTGAACAGCGCGTCGTTCAACGCCGCGCGCCTCATCGGGCCGGGCGTCGCCGGGCTGCTCATCGCCGCCGTCGGTGCCGGCTGGGTGTTCATGATCAACGGCGTCACCTTCGGGGCGACGATCGCGGCCCTGGCCCTCATGCGGGTCAGGGAGCTGCGGCCGCAGGCGGCGGCGCCGCGCGCCAAGGGGCAGATCCGCGAGGGCGTGCGCTACGTGCGCCAGCGGTCCGACATCGTCGTGATCATGGTCGTGATGTTCGTCGTCTCGACGTTCGGCCTGAACTTCCAGCTCACCTCGGCGCTCATGGCGCGCGTCGAGTTCGGCCGCGGGGCGAGCGAGTACGGCATCCTCGGCTCGGTGCTGGCGATCGGCTCCCTCGCGGGGGCGCTGCTCGCCGCCCGCCGGGACCGCCCGCGGGTGCGCCTGGTGATCGGCTCGGCGTTCGCCTTCGCGGTCACGACGGCGGT
Organism: Isoptericola sp. NPDC056134; assembly: GCF_042264825.1. Taxonomy (NCBI): domain Bacteria; kingdom Bacillati; phylum Actinomycetota; class Actinomycetes; order Micrococcales; family Promicromonosporaceae; genus Isoptericola; species Isoptericola sp. NPDC056134. Next base: position 154,620 of record NZ_JBHJVM010000007.1, on the reverse strand, counting down.
GCTCGGGCTCATGCCCACCTACTCGTCGTTCGTGCTGGCGTGCATCCCCGTGGGGCTGGCGTCGCTCACGATGATGACGGCGGCCAACAGCGCGCTGCAGGTCTCGACCGACCCCGTGATGCGCGGCCGGGTGATGGCGCTCTACATCATGATCTTCCAGGGCGCGACGCCGATCGGGTCGCCGATCGTCGGCTGGATCGGCGAGGCGTGGGGCCCTCGCTGGTCGATCCTCGTGGGCTCGATCGCCACGTTCCTCGTCGCCGCCGGCGCGACCGTCTGGGCGGTGCGGCGCTGGCACCTGCGGGTGCGCTACCGGGTGCTGTCCCGGCCCCACCTCGAGGTCGTCTACCTCGACCGCGAGGTGCTCGACGGCGTCACCACGCGCGACGGTGTGCGGCGCGAGCTGAGCCGCGCCGACGCCGAGCGGGTGCCGACGACGGCCTGACCCGCTCGGACGGCGCCCGGACGACCGCTCAGTGCCGGTGCGCGGCCGGCTCGTGGCGGGAGGAGCGACGCGGCGGCGGGGTGATCCCGTGGGCACGCCGCTGCATCCGCGCCTCGAACTCCTGCTGGTCGCGCATCTCCTCCTCGTTCGGCCACATCAGGACGACGAAGATGAGCGCGACCGTGAGCGCCGCGATCCCGAGGATGAGCGGGCCGAGCAGGTCGATGGCGGTGGTGCCGGTCGTCGGCACCCCCGGCGTCCCGGTGATCGTCAGCGCCGCCATGCCGGTGTAGTGCATGCCGCTGACGGCGACGCCCATGATGAGGGCCGCGCCGAGCGTCGCGGCGCGTCCGCGCACGTTCACGCTGAGCCAGAGGGCCGCCGTCGCCGCGACGATCGCGATGAGCACGGAGAGGCCCACCACGGGCAGCGAGAACTCCATGTGGCCGGTCATGCGCATGGCGGCGATGCCCATGTAGTGCATCGCCGCGACGCCGAGCCCGGCGACGATGCCGCCGGAGATCAGCCACAGGGGCCGGTCGCCCGCGAAGCCGACGAGGAACAGCCCGAGCGCGACGACGACCACGGCCACGAGGGCGCTGAGGATCGTCTGCGGCACGTCGTAGTTGATCGGCATGTCCGTGACCGTGAAGCCGAGCATGGCGATGAAGTGCATGACCCAGACGCCCGTGCCGCCGATCGCGACGGAGGCCACCAGCAGCCATGCCGCGCGCGTCGTCGTGTCCGTCGCGGCGCGGGCGCGCGCCGTCGCGGACAGGCCGGTCGCCGCCCCGAGGCACGACGCGACGTACGCGAGCAGCGGGGTGATCAGCCCGTAGGTGAAATGGTGCATCTCCGGCATGCGGGGTCTCCCGGATACATCGCCTGTCTGTGACGAGGCGGCACGTTATCAGCCCGTGACCTGGTGGGTGAAAAACGTCCGCTGACCGGGGGCGATGCAAGGCGTGTCCGGGCGGGGCCGCCGGCGGAAGCCTCAGCCGAGGTGCGCCACCACGTGGTCGACGCACGCCGTGAGGGCACGGACGTCGTCGGGTTCGACGGCGGGGAAGACGCCCACGCGCAGCTGGTTGCGGCCGAGCTTGCGGTACGGGAACACGTCCACGACGCCGTTCTCCCGCAGGGCGCGCACGACGGCGGTGGCGTCGATCGCGTCGTCCAGGTCGATCGTCGCCACGACCGTGGACCGCTCGGCCGGGTCGGCGACGAAAGGCGTCGCCCAGTCGCGCGCGTCCGCCCAGTCGTAGAGCACGCCGGCGGACTCTCCCGTGCGCGCGCTCGACCACGCGAGGCCGCCCTGCTCCAGGAGCCACTCGACCTGCTCGGCGAGCAGCACCAGCGTCGCGACCGCCGGCGTGTTCAGCGTCTGATCGAGGCGAGAGTTCGCGAGCGCGGTCGTCAGCGACAGGAACTCCGGCACCCACCGCCCGGTGGCCGTCCCGGCGGACGCCTCCACGCGCTCGGCGCGCTCGACCGCGGCGGGCGAGCAGGCGGCGAGCCACAGGCCGCCGTCGGCCGCGAAGACCTTCTGCGGGCCGAAGTAGTAGACGTCGGTGTCGGCGACGTCGACGGGCAGCGCGCCCGCGCCCGACGTCGCGTCCACGAGCAGCAGGGCCCCGTCGGCGCGCGCGCCGGGCACCTGGCGCACCGGCGCCATCGCCCCCGTGGAGGTCTCGTTGTGCGGCGTCGCGTACACGTCGACGCCGTCGGCCGGCGTGAGGTGCGCCACGGTGCCGGGCTCGGCCGACACCACGTCCGGGTCGGCGAGGAAGGGCGCGCGCGTCGTCGCCGCGGCGAACTTCCCGCCGAACTCCCCGAACACGGCGTGCTGCGCGCGGCGCTCGACGAGGCACGCGGCGGCGACCTCCCAGAACGCCGACGAGCCGCCGTTCCCGAGCGCCACCTCGTACCCGTCGGGCAGGGCGAACAGCTCGCCGAGGCCTGCGCGGACGCGCCGCACGAGGTCCTTCACCGCCGGCTGCCGGTGCGACGTCCCCAGCACCGGGGCCGCCGGGTCGCCCGCCGCGGCCAGCGCGGCCACCTGGGCGGGGCGCACCTTGGACGGGCCGGAACCGAACCTGCCGTCGGACGGGAGCAGCGACGCGGGGATGACCACGCTCGGGTGGATCGAACGGCTCGGGTGGCTCGACGCAGCGGGCATGGTGTCTCCGGTTCCGGGCGAGTGGGAGCGGTCGTGGGTGGGGCAGGGCAGGATGTCTCGTCGGGAGCGCGCACGACGGCGCCGCGCGACCCGTCCTGCGCCCACGCGTGCGAATAGACTAGGCCGCGCCGAAAGACGGGAGTGGACGTGACCGACCTGATCGACACCACCGAGATGTACCTCAAGACGATCTACGAGCTCGGTGAGGAGGGCATCCCGCCGCTCCGCGCCCGCATCGCGGAGCGACTGGGGCACTCCGGGCCGACGGTGTCGCAGACGGTGGCGCGCATGGAACGCGACGGTCTCGTCGTCGTGACGGGCGACCGGCACCTGGAGCTCACCGAGGCCGGGCAGGCCAAGGCGACCCGCGTGATGCGCAAGCACCGCCTCGCCGAGCGGCTCCTCACCGACGTCATCAAGCTCGACTGGGAGCACGTGCACACCGAGGCGTGCCGCTGGGAGCACGTGATGAGCGACCTCGTCGAGAAGCGGCTCGTCACCCTGCTCGACCACCCCCACGTCGACCCGTACGGCAACCCGATCCCGGGGCTGTCCGAGCTGGGGGAGCAGTACCAGGACGTGCCGTTCCTGGAGGGCGTGCAGTCCCTGCCGGGCGTGCTCGAGGCGCGCCGGGCGAAGGGCCTGACGGACGGCGACGGCGTCGAGCTGGTGCTCCAGCGGATCGCCGAGCCGCTCCAGGTGGACATCGAGCTGCTGGCGCGTCTCGCCGAGTCCGGCCTCGTGCCGGGCGCGCAGATCGTCGCGCGCACCGCGGGCGAGGACGTCGCGGTGGAGGTCGAGGGGTCCGGCATCGTGCTCGACCTGCCCGAGGAGCTGGCGAAGCACCTGTTCGTCGCGAGCCGCTGACCTGCGGTCCGGCTCCTGCGCCGGGCCGGCACGCCACATCGTGACCGCAGCGTGACATCGCCCGGGGTTGTCCGGTACGGTCGGGGCGCTCGCCGGAGTTCATCTTGCGGGCGCTCGACCGGACCGCCGAACCCTGCCACCGGCCGAGCTCCACGGACATCCGCACGGCAGGAGCGGGGGACCCACTTCGGGCGTCGGAGACGACGTCCTCGGGGTGAAGCCGGACGGGCCCGGTCACGGGAACGGACGGCCGGGTGTTTCTCCCACCCGAACCCGACAGCTGACCTCGCAGGCGACAGGAGAGGTAGACACGTGAGCGCACGCACGAACCACGGCCGGCACCGCGCCGCCCGTCGTCCGATCGCCCTCGCCCCGTCCGGCGCCGCAGGCCGCCGTGTGGCCGTGGCCGCCGCCGCCGGTGGCCTCCTGGTCTCGACCTTCGCCAGCGCGGGTGCCGCGCAGGCCGCCCCGGTCGACACCGACGCCGCCAAGAAGCTCAGCACCGTCGACCTCGGTGCCCTGACCGACCAGGCCCGCGAGGCCCTCGAGGCCGCGCCGGTCGTCACCGTCGACGCCAAGGCCAAGGTCGACGTCGAGAAGGTCACCGCCAAGATCGCGGCCGAGGCCGAGATCACCCCGGCGCCCGAGCCCGAGCCGGAGCCCGTCGTCGAGCAGGTCGCCGACACGTCGTCCACCGACGACGCGTCCCGGTCCTCGGAGACGGCGTCCCGCTCCGACGAGCGCGAGGCCGTCGAGGCGCCGGCGTCCGCCAACGGCTCCGCGATCGTCTCCATCGCGATGCGCTACGTGGGCGTCCCGTACGTCTCCGGCGGCAGCAGCCCGTCCGGCTTCGACTGCTCCGGCCTCACCCAGTACGTCTACGCGCAGGTCGGCATCAACCTGCCGCGCACCTCGTCCGCCCAGCGCAACGCCGGTACCGTCGTCTCCGCCTCCGAGGCGAAGCCGGGCGACCTGGTCTGGACCCCGGGTCACGTCGCGATCTACGCCGGCGACGGCATGCAGATCGACGCCCCGAAGCCGGGCGACGTCGTGAAGTACCGCGCCATCTGGCAGTCCAACCCCACCTTCATCCGCGTCGGCTGAGTCCGTCCGACACGCTCCCGGAGCCCCGTCGCGCCCTGTGCGCGGCGGGGCTCCGTCGTGCGCGGGTAACCGGTTCGACCTGGGTGGATGCGACCTACGGCACGGTGTCCACAGGTGCTGTGACCGAAACGTGACATCGACTCCCGGGTCCGCTACGGTGTCAACCACTCGGCGGGTGATCCGCCGGGTCTCGACCGGAACGCCGAGCCCTGCAGCCGGTCGGGGACCTTGACCGCACGCAGGGGCGGGGGACCCAATTTCGGGCGCTGTTCCACGGCGTCCTTGGGGTGAAGTCGCACGGACCTGGTCCGTGAGGCCGGGTGTTTCTCCCACCCGAACCCGACAGCTGACCTCGTAGGCGACAGGAGAGGGAACACGTGAACGCACGTACCACGCGCGCCCGGCACCGTGCCGCGCGCCGTCCGCTCGGCGGGCTGGTCCAGAGCGTCAGCTCCTCGGTGACCGGTCGTCGGGCCGTCGTCGCCGCAGCTGCCGGTGGCCTGCTCGTCTCGACCTTCGCCAGCGCGAGCGCCGCCCAGGCGGCCCCGGTCGACACCGACTCGGCGAAGAAGCTCAGCACCGTCGACCTGGGCGCCCTGAGCGACCAGGCCCGCGAGGCGCTCGAGGCCGCCCCGGTCGTCACGGTCGAGGCCAAGGCCAAGGTCGACGTCGAGACCATCAGCAAGAAGGCGATCTCCAAGTCGGAGATCACCCCGGCCCCCGAGCCGGAGCCCGAGCCCGAGCCGGTCGTCGAGGAGGAGAGCACCGAGCGCTCCACCCAGACCGTCTCCCGCACCGCGGAGCGCACCGAGGCGCCGGCGGCAGCCGAGACCTCGTCCAGCTCGTCGCTCGGCCAGCAGGCCGTCTCGATCGCGATGCGCTACATCGGGACGCCCTACGTCGTCGGGGGCGCCAGCCCGTCCGGCTTCGACTGCTCGGGCCTCACGTCCTACGTCTACGGCCAGCTCGGCATCGACCTGCCCCGGACCTCGTCCGACCAGCGCTACGCCGGCACGGAGATCCCCTTCTCCGAGCTGCAGCCGGGCGACCTCATCTGGAGCCCGGGCCACATCGGCATCTACGCGGGCGACGGGATGGTCGTCGAGGCCTCCCGCCCGATCAACTGGGAGACCGGCTACCACAAGATGTGGCAGTCCGAGTCGGAGGCCGTCGCCCTGCGCGTGTTCTGACGCCACGCGGCCAGCCGCACCCGGACCTCGTCGACCCTCGTGCTCCCGAGCACGGGGGTCGACGTGTCTGGGCGCCGCTTTGCTGTGCCTTGCGCCATCCTTTCGCTACGCTTGAACCAGGCGCCCTCGACGACGAGGGTGAGCTCCTCGCCAGCGGACAGGAGGCGCGAGATGACACGGCCTGAGGTCGTCCTGGTAGGTGTCGACGGGTCTGCAGCCAGCCTGCACGCCCTCGACTGGGCTGCCGCGTACGCGCGGCGTGTGGGATGGGGGCTGCACGTCGTCTGTTCCTACTCGTTGCCGTCGTTCACGGCCGCGTCGCTCGACGGCGGGTACGCCGCCCTGGACGACACCGCGATCCAGGAGGGCGCCAAGGCGGTCCTCGCCGAGGCGGAGGAGCGCGTCGCCGCCAGCGGGGTCCCGGTGACGGGCACCGTGGCGACGGGAGACGCCGCCGGCGTGCTCGTCGAGATGTCGCGCGAGCACGCGCTCGCCGTCGTCGGTACCCGGGGCAAGGGCGGGTTCACCGAGCGGTTGCTCGGCACCGTCTCGTCGGCCCTGCCGGCGCACGCGCACTGCCCCACGGTGGTGGTGCCGTACCGCGGCGACGGCGGCGGCAGCACCGACGCCGCGGAGCGTCGCGACGGCGACGCGGTGCACGAGGTGCGCCGCATCGTCGTGGGTGTCGACGGGTCGCCGTCGGCCGAGGTCGCGCTGAAGCACGCCGTCGCGCAGGCGAGGGCGTGGGACGCGGAGCTCGTCGCCGTCGCCGGCGTGCCGCTCGGGGGCGGGGCGGGGATCCTGGCCTGGCTGCCGTCGCAGATCGACCACGAGACCGTCCTTGCCGACGTCAAGGCCGGCCTCGACGTGACCGTGGACCGAGCCCAGGCGGCGAACCCGGGCGTGACGATCAAGCGGCACGTGCTCGACGGCACGGGCGCCGAGCTGCTCACCGAGTTCTCCACGGGCGCCGACCTCGTCGTGGTCGGCTCCCGCGGACGCGGGGGCTTCCGCGGTCTGCTGCTCGGGTCCACCAGCCAGGCGGTGCTGCACCACTCCGCCTGCCCGGTGCTGGTCGTGACGCGCAAGTGCGACGAGGAGCTCGACCAGGACGGCACGGACTCCGCCTCCGCCGCCTGACGCTGTGAGCGGGCGTCTGGCCCCGATTCGTGACCGAATCGGGGCCAAACGCCCGCTCACACGAGCGACTTGGCGCGCAGGGCGCCGCGGACCCGGGCGACGAGCTGCTCAGGCCGGCGGAGGTCCTCCGCGACGACGACGATGACGGTCCAGCCGAGCGCCTCCAGGAGCCGGCGGCGTCTGATGTCCTCCTGCCACTGCTCGCGATCGGTGCGGTGGTGGTCACCGTCGTACTCGATCGCGACCTTCTGTTCCGGGTAGAGCAGGTCGACCCGCTTGACGTAGGTCCCGTCGGGCGCGAACACGACATCGTTCACGCGGGGACACGGGAGGCCGGCGTCCACGAGCAGCAGCCTCGTGCGTGTCTCGGTCGACGAATCGGTGTTCGGCCGCAGCCGGGGGATCGCGTCCCGGACCTGGACGATGCCTTTGACCTTGTGCGTCCGCGCGCTGATGTCGAGCAGCTCGGCCGGCGACGTCAGCCGGTGCTTGCGCCGCATCATCGCGTCGCCGAGGACGACCACATCGTCCGCCAGGCGGAGCTCGCAGGCGACGTGAGTGAACGTCTGTGCGGGCGTCGTCACGAGGAGCCCGTCGATCTCCACGGTGTCGAGGAACGACTGCCGGGTCCAGTGCGCGACGACGCCGGGGCGTCCGGTCCTGTCCTCGCTGCGCATGGTGACCACGTGCAGGCGCGTGTCGTCAGCGTGGGTCCACGGGCGCTCGACGCGGAGCAGGTCGAGGGCGGTCGTGTGGCTGAACGCGACGTCGTCGTCGAGCGTGAGGCGCAGGGCCCGGCACCGGTCGTGCAGCTCTGTGACGGACCCGGCAGGGAGCCGCACGCCTGTGAAGGGAGCGTCCCACCGCCGTCCGGCGCGGAGCTGCTTGCGGCTGAGGCCCGCTCGCAGGGCGTCGGCCACGGTGAACGGGGACGCGCTGTCGCCGACGAGGTCATCCATCGGCACAGCGTGGCGAGCGGAGACGGAGTCAGGGGCGCGTCATCCACAGGTTTCCGTTGTGAGCGGGCGTTTGGCCCTGATTCGGTCGCGAATCAGGGCCAGACGCCCGCTCACAACAGTCGGGCGGGGTCAGTGGCGGGTGCGGTACAGGTGCATGGTGATCGGGCCGAAGACGGCGGTGAGGACGACGGAGGCGACGAGCACCCAGACGATCTCGCCGCCGTCGGGGGTGCCGGCCATCAGCCCGCGCACGGCGGTGACGAGGTGCGTGACCGGGTTGATCTCGACGAATCGCTGCAGGGCGGCGGGCATCGTCGAGGGGTCCACGAAGATGTTCGACGCGAACGTCAGCGGCATCAGCACCATCATCGACACGCCCATCACGGCGTTCGGGGTGCGCAGCAGCAGGCCGAGGATCGTGAAGATCCAGCTCAGCGAGAAGGCGAAGACGAGCAGCAGGAGCACGCCGAGCACGACGCCGACCACCCCGCCGTCGGGGCGGAACCCGAGGATCAGGCCGAGCCCGATCGTCATGACCGACGCGATGGAGTAGCGCACGGTGTCGCCCAGCAGGGCACCGACGATGGGCGCCGGCCGCCAGATCGGCAGCGAGCGGAACCGGTCGAAGACGCCCTTGGTGATGTCCGTGTTGAGCGTGTAGCCCGTGTACACGGTGACGATGACGATGGTCTGCACCAGGATGCCGGGCAGCAGGAACTGGATGTAGGCGGACGTGGACCCGGCGAGCGCGCCGCCGAACAGGTACGTGAACATCAGCGTGAAGATCACGGGGGAGACCAGCACGTCGAACAGCTGCTCGGGCACGTGCTTGATCTTCAGCAGCGCGCGCCACCCGAACGTCAGGGTCATGGAGAGCGCGGACGGTCGCGTCGGCGGCTCGGTGAGCGCGACGGCCTCGCGCAGCGTGGTGGTCGCGATCTCGGTGGGTTCGGCGGACGCGGTCATCGGGACACCTCCTGGGCGTCGGCGGGCTCGGCCTCGTCGTCGGCCGGCAGCGGCTTGCCCGTCAGGGTGAGGAACACCTCGTCGAGGCTCGGCTGGCCGAGCGTGAACTCCGGCACGGCGATGCCCGCCTCCCCGAGCGCGGGCAGCAGCTGCGCCACCGAGTCGGCGCCGTCGTCGGGGACGCGGGCCGACAGCGCGTAGGGATCGGTGGGCAGGGTGGGCTCGGTGCCCAGCACCTTCTCGACGACGCTCGCCGCGGCGGACCGCTGGCCGGCGTCGGCCAGCCGGATCGACACCGCCCCCTGGCCCACGGAGCGCTTGAGCTCGGTCGAGGTGCCCTCCGCAATGACGGTGCCGTGGTCGATGACGGCGATGCGGTCGGCCAGCTGGTCCGCCTCCTCGAGGTACTGGGTGGTGAGGAGCACGGTGGCGCCGTCGGCGACGAGCACCCGCACGATGTCCCACACCTGGTTGCGGCTGCGGGGGTCGAGCCCGGTGGTGGGCTCGTCGAGGAAGAGCACGCGCGGCGCCAGCACGAGCGAGGCGGCGAGGTCGATGCGGCGCCGCATGCCGCCGGAGTACGTCTTGACCTGCCGGGGGCCGGCGTCCGACAGGCTGAAGGCGTCGAGCAGTCCCTCGACGCGGCGCCGCGCCGCCGCCCCGGTGAACCCGTACAGGCGGGCCAGCATGAGCAGGTTCTCGGTGCCGGTCAGGTCCTCGTCGACGGACGCGTACTGGCCGGTGAGCCCGACGGCGGAGCGGACGGCGTCGGCGTCGGCCACGACGTCGTGCCCCAGCACGCGCGCGGTGCCGGCGTCGGGGCGCAGCAGCGTGGCGAGCATGCGCACGACCGTGGTCTTGCCGGCGCCGTTCGGCCCGAGCAGCCCGAAGACGCTGCCGGTCGGGATCCGCAGGTCGACGCCGTCCACGGCCTTGGTGACCTGCTTGCGGGTGGTGAAGTGCTTGACGAGCCCGCGGGCGTCGACGGCGAGGTCGTCGCGCGGGGGGCCGGGGTCTGACGCGGACATGGGATCTCCCGTGATGTCGGTGACGTGCGTCACGTCCCAGGCTAGGACGGACCGCCGACGCCGAACTCATCGGCGACGGACGAGGAGCGGCGCGGCGGCCGTGGCAGGGTGTCGCCCATGACCACGGAGCCGATGACCACCGAGCCCGCGACCTGCCACCTGTTCGACCCCGACCACCTCGCCGCGTGGGTCGGCACGCAGGCGGGCTTCGCGCGCGTGCCGGGCGCGCAGTACGCGGTCCGCGTCGGGGACGACGTCGTGCTCGAGGGCGCCTGGGGCGTCGCCGACGTCGCGACCGGCGAGCCGCTGCGCACGGACCACGTGTTCCGGGTGGCGTCGCACTCCAAGACGTTCACGGCGACGGCGGTGGCCCGGCTCGCGGACCGCGGCGCGCTCCGCCTCGACGACCCGTTCGACGCGCACCTGCCCGACCTCGCGGGCACCGCCGTCGGGCGGGTCACCCTGCGCGAGGCGCTCGGCCACACCGGCGGCGTGCGGCGCGACGGCACCGACGCCGACTTCTGGCAGCTCGGCGCGCCGTTCCCGGACCGGGACGCCCTGGTGGCGGCGGTGCGGGCCGACGGGCCGGTCCTCGGCCGCGGCGAGGGCTTCAAGTACTCGAACCTCGCCTATGGGTTGCTCGGGCTGGTGGTCGAGGCGGTCACGGGGACGGCGTTCGCGCGGCACGTGCGCGACGACCTCCTCGCCCCGCTCGGGCTGGGGCGCACCACGCCCGAGCTCGACGACGCCGCGCCCGCCGTCGTCGGGCACTCCGCCCTGGGCGTCGCCGACGACGGGCGGCTGCCGGTCGCGCCCGTGCGCACGGGCGCGCTGGCCGCGGCGACGGGGTTCTGCTCGACGGCGGCCGACCTCACGCGGTGGTTCGCGGCGCACGCCGAAGGCTCCGGCCTGCTGCGGCCGGAGACGCGTCGCCTGCTGCAGCGGGACGAGTCGGCGATCGACCGCCCGCACGCCCGGCCGCGGCGCTACGGGCTGGGCTTCGAGGCGCGCGAGATCGAGGGCCGTCGCGTCGTCGGGCACGGCGGCGCGTTCCCGGGCCAGCTCAGCCGCACCTGGGCCGACCCGGCCGGGGGCGTCGTCGTGTCCGTGCTGACGAACGCGGTCGACGGCCCGGCCGACGCGATCGCGACCGGCCTGTTCGCGCTGGTCGCGACCGCCCTCGACGCCGGCGCACCCACGGCCGAGGAGGCCGCCGTCCTGGGCCGCAGCACGGGCCGGTTCGCCAACCTGTGGGGCCTGACGGACCTCCTCCGGCTGGGCCGGGACGTGTGGCTGATCGACCCGCGGCGCGAGGACCCGCTCGCCGGCGCCGAGCGCCTGGTCGTCGACGGCGACGCCCTGCGGCTGCCCGTCGAACCGGGGTTCGGGGCGCCGGGGGAGCCGGTCGAGGTGCTGCCCGGCGACGACGGCCGGCCGGCGGGGATCGTCGTCGCCGGGGTCACCTCGTGGCGTGCCGAGGACTACGAGAGCGAGCGCCGCGCGCAGCTCGCCGCCCGGCACGGGGCGTGAGCACCGGTCACGGCTCGGGGAACGTCGGGGTGATCGGGTCGAGGCGCGGCGCCGGGGACGGGCGGGGCTCGTCGAACGTCTCGACCTCGACGGTCTCCGGCTCGAGCAGGCGGGCGACGGCGTCCTCGAGGTTGGTCCGGATCGCGGCGACGAGGCCGTCGGCGTCGCGGGCCTCGAAGCGCTCGACCAGCTCGACGTGCGACTCGGCGGCGTCCTTGCGCACGGCGTAGTCCTCGCTGAGCGTGAAGCTCGCGATGCGGACCTCCACGATGAGCGTCGTCATCCAGCGCAGCAGCCACGGGTTGCCGCCGGCCGCGACGAGCGACCAGTGCACGTTGAGGTCGGCGTCGCCCACGCGGCGGGCGTCTTCGCTGCGCTCCGCGTCGACGAGGGCGTCGTGCGCGGCGCGGACGGCCGCGACCTGGGCCGGGGTGGCGCGCTCGACGGCGAGGGGCGCGGCCGACGTCTCGACCGTCGTGCGCGCCTCGTACAGCGCGCGCACCCGGTCGGCCCCGATGCGGACCACGCTCAGCCCGCGGCCGGGCACCGAGCGCAGCAGGCCCTCCTGCACCAGGCGCTGCGCGGCCTCGCGGAACGGCCCGCGGCTGACGCCGAGCTGGCTCGACATCTCGACCTCGCGGATCGGCGACCCCACCGCCAGGGCGCCCGAGTAGACGGCGTTGCGCAGCTCGACGGTGATGAGGTCGACCGTCGACGGGCGCGTCACCGGCGTCAGGAACGGCGCGCTGCCGACGGGGGCCGGCGACGACGATGGGGTCATCTGCTCTCCTTTCAGGGCGGCCGGGGACCGTCCGACCGGGACATATCATCCCGCGCCGCGGCCCCGGCCCAGATCGTGACCCTCTTGTGACCATGGCATGACCGGCGTTTTCGGGCATGTCGGTCTCGTTCACGACGATCGTTCGTCGCGGCGACGCCGCTCTGACCTGCGACGACGCCGAACGGAGCGCGTCCTGGCGACCCGCCCTCGCTGATTGTAGACAATCCGACATGTGGATACATAGATTGTCGTACCGTCGGCATCGCGGCTACCGTGTCGCACCGTTCAGACCAACGGCTCGGCGCGGACTCCCGCCGGGCGACGAAGGGAGACACCGTGTCGTCCACCAGGACCACGAAGCGCCGCCGGGCGATCCTCGCTGCCGGTTCCGTGCTCACCATGACCGCGCTGGCCGCCTGCTCGAGCGTCGACGGCGGATCGGGGGACGACGGGGGCTCGGCGCTCCAGACGATCCAGGACGCCGGCACCGTCAACGTCGCGTACAACGGCGAGAAGCCGTACAGCTACGACGACGGCGGCGAGCTCACCGGCGCGACGATCGCGCTGGACAAGAAGGTCTTCGGCGAACTCGGGGTCGACGAGGTCGAGGGCACCCAGACCGAGTGGAACTCGCTCATCCCGGGTCTCAACGCCGGGCGCTACGACACCGTGAGCGCGGGCATGTCGATCCTGCCGGAGCGCTGCGAGCAGGCGGCGTTCGCGGAGCCCACCATCATGTACACCACGGCGTTCCTGGTGCCGGAGGGCAACCCCGACAACCTCACCGACTGGCAGTCGGTGGAGGACTCCGGCCTCACCGTCGCCGTGACGAGCGGCGCGATCGAGGACGGCTACGCCCAGAAGACCGGGGTCAAGACGATCACGGTGGGCGACTCGACCGACGGCCTCAACGCCGTCGTCTCGGGCCGTGCCGACGCCTTCGCGCTGACGGGCATCTCGATCCGAGCGCTCGCCGACAGCACGGACGAGCCGGTCGAGGCCACCGACGCCTTCGTCGCGACCATCGACGACGTGCCGCAGATCGGCGCGGGTGCCGAGGTCTTCCGCAAGGGCGACACCGAGCTGCTCGAGGCGTACAACGAGAAGCTCAAGCCCATCCTGGAGGACAAGGAGCAGTGGCTCGAGATCATGGAGCCGTTCGGCTTCACCGAGGCGGAGTACCCTCCGCCCGGCCTGACCGCGGACATGCTGTGCGAGGGCGACCTCGCGAAGATCTCCGACGAGCTGGGGCTGGATTCCTGACCACATGTCGGACGATCTCCAGGCACTGATCGACAGTCTTCCCAATCTGGGCAGCGCCGTCGTCGTCACGCTCGAGATGACGATCGGTGGTGCCGCACTCGCCATGCTCGTCGCACTGGTGCTGGGGTTCGGCTCGCGTACCCGCTCCCTCTGGGTGCGCGGGCCGTCCCGCGTCGTCATCGAGTTCTTCCGGGGCACCTCGCTGGTGGTCCAGATCTTCTGGCTCTTCTACGTGCTCCCGGTCTTCGGGTTCAAGATGGAGGCGCTCGCCGTCGCGATCGTCGCGCTCGGGCTCAACTACGGCGCCTATGCCGCGGAGGTCGTGCGCGGTTCCATCGAGTCCGTCCCGACGGGCCAGTGGGAGGCCGCGACGGCGCTCAACATCGGCACGTTCCACAAGGTGCGTCGCGTGATCTTCCCGCAGGCGTGGGCCCTGATGATCCCGCAGCTCGCCAACCTGCTGATCCAGCTGCTCAAGGGCTCGGCCCTGGCGTTCTACATCACCCTGCACGACGTGTACTGGTGGATCGACGAGCTGCAGCGGGACACGAGGGACACCTTCTTCAGCTACGGCGTCGGCCTCGTCATCTACTTCGTGATCGCGTACATCCTCACGTGGGGGATGAACTGGGCCGAGGAGCGGGCCAAGCGCCGGCTCGGCCGCGGCACTCGCCCACGCCTGCGTGACGTCTTCGGCCTCAAGCCGGGCGTCCCGACGGAGATCGCCCGCGTGAAGGGGGGTGTGGCATGAACGACGACGCCATCTGGAACTGGGACACGGCATGGGATGTCCTGCCGGCACTCCTGCGCGGCCTGGTCGTCACCATCGAGGCGACGGTCGTGGGCATGGTGATCGCCTCGATCCTGGGGCTGCTCATCGCCCTGGCCATGCGTGCGCCGACGCGGTGGGTGCGCGCGCCGTTGCGGTTCGTCGTCGACTTCATCCGCATGACGCCGCTGCTGGTGCAGCTCGTCTTCGTGTGGCTGCTGCTCGTGGACGTCCCGCCGCTCGTCATCGGGTTCGGCGTGCTCGGCGTGCACTACGCCACGTACATGTCCGAGGTGTACCGGGCGGGCATCGAGGCGGTGCCGCGCGGCCAGTGGGAGGCGGCCACCGCGCTGAACCTGCCCAAGGGGCGCACCTGGCGCGCCGTCATCCTCCCGCAGGCGATCCGGAACACCTTGCCCGGGCTGGGCAACTACGCGGTCTCCATGTTCAAGGAGACGCCGTACCTCTTCGCCATCACGGTCGTGGAGATGTACCAGGCCGCCCAGCAGTACGGTGCCCTGAACTTCTCCTACATCGAGCCGCTGACCCTGGTCGGGGTGCTCTTCCTGCTGGTGAGCTACCCGACGTCGCTGCTCGTCCGCCGGATGGAGGCGCGCCTTGCCTGACCCGACGACCACGACCTCCCCTGGGAGCCAGAACATGACCAACGCCTCGAACGGCACCCCCGCCATCGAGTTCAAGGACGTCGTCAAGCGCTTCGGCGACAACGTCGTGCTGGACAAGCTGAACTTCAGCGTCGCGAAGGGCGACCGCGTGACGCTGATCGGCCCGTCAGGATCGGGCAAGACGACGATCCTGCGCCTGCTGATGACCCTCGAGGAGGCGAACGGCGGGCTCATCCTCATCGACGGCGACCCCTACACGCACGAGTACAAGGGCGACAAGTGGGTCGACATCCCGGAGAAGCGCCGCCGTGAGGTGCGCAAGCGCGTGGGGATGGTCTTCCAGCAGTTCAACCTGTTCCCCAACATGACCGTGCTGGAGAACATCATCGAGGCGCCGATCCACGTGCTCGGCAAGAGCAAGGCCGAGGCCGTCCAGCGGGCGGAGGAGCTGCTCGAGCAGGTCGGCATGACCGACAAGCGGGACTTCAAGACGAACCAGCTCTCGGGTGGTCAGCAGCAGCGCGTCGCCATCGCGCGGGCCCTCGCCATGGACCCGGAGATCCTGCTGCTCGACGAGGTGACCTCGGCGCTCGACCCGGAGATCGTGGCCGACGTGCTCGGCGTGCTCCGCGAGATCGCCCGCACCACGGACATCACGATGCTGCTCGTGACCCACGAGATGCAGTTCGCCCGCGACGTCTCCAACCGCGTGCTGATGTTCGACCACGGCAAGATCGTCGAGGAGGCCGACCCGGAGACGATGTTCACGAACCCCGGGCACGAGCGCACCCAGGAGTTCCTCAAGGCCGTGCTCGGGAACTGACCCTCCCGGGCTCCGAACAGGCGGTTGCTCCCGTTCTCGCGCGTCACGGCGCGTCAGGACGGGAGCAACCGCCTGTTCGGCGTCTCGGGGCCCGTGTCAGGACGCCGGGGTGGGGGTCGGCGTCGCGGCGGGGTCCTGCTCGGCGTCGGGGACGGTACCCCCGGTCCCCGTGCCGGCGCCGGTGTCCGTGCCGGTGTCCGTGCTGCCGTCCGACGAGTCGGACCCGTCACCGGCGCCCTCCGCCGGCTCGTCGGTGTCGGTGCCGCCCGTGGGCTCGTCGGTCGGGGTGTCGGTCTCGGTGCCGTCCGTCGGCTCGTCGGTCGGCTGGTCCGTGGTCCCGTCGGTGGTGCCGTCGGTCGGCTCGTCGGTCGGCTGGTCCGTGGTCCCGTCGGTGGTGCCGGTGGTGGAGTCGTCGGACCCCTGGTCGCCGGTGCCCGTGCCGGAGTCGTCCTCGGGCACGTTCGTCGGGTCCTCGGCGGGGCTCGTCGGGGCGGGCACGGTGGTCGAGTCCTCGGAGCCGTTCGAGGTGCGGCTGATGCTGGTGCCGGACCCCTCCTGACCGCGCACGGCGTCGGACAGCGGCTTGCCGATGACGAGCTCGACGACCAGCACCACGCCCATGACGACGACGAACAGGGCCGCCGCCGACAGGGCCAGCACCTTCTTCGTGCCGTGCTTCTCCACGAAGCGCAGCCAGGCGTTGCGCGGCTCCGGCTCCTCGCACTCGGGCGCGTCGTCGCCGGCGGCCGTCCCGCCGTCGGGCCCCGCGCCGTCGTCGGCCGCGAGCTCGGTGCCGACCGCGCCGACCGGGCCGAGGGGCCGGGTCTCCCCGAGCACCTGCGTCGAGTCGAGCGGCGCGGTGGCGTCGAGCGGCTGCGCCCCGGCGACGGTGCCGTCGGCCAGGGTGTCCGCGGCGTCCGACGTGCTGACCACCGTGCCGCGCGCCGTCGTGGCGGTGCCGCTGACGCGGATCGCGGCGGTGCGCGAGCGCCCGGCGCTCGGGCCGGTGCGCGCCACCACCTTGGTGACGACGGGCTTGAGCTGCTCGTGCGTCTTCTCGATCGAGCGCGTGTAGAGGAAGTTGCCGATGACCGTGATGACGCTCGCGAGGCCGGCGCCGATGATCGTCCCGGCGACGCCGAAGAAGGACATCAGCACCGTGGCGCTGACCGCGGCGAGGGCGCTCGCCACCACCTGGGTGAGCGAGAGCCGGGTCTTGGCGGGGGCGTCCTTCGCGTCGTCGTGCGGCTCGTCGACGGGGGCGCCCGGGGCGGAGTTGCGGGGGGAGGAGGTCACGGAGCGTCGGGTCCAGGTCGGGGTCGTCTGTCCGACGCCCGCCGCACCCGCCGGCACGAAGGCCGCGCGCCGCGGGCTTCGGCGTCTGCCGCGGGCGTCCCCAGCAGCCTAGGCCGGGCGTGTGCAGGTCGCAGCGGGCCGTCGTGACCCGCCCCGAGAGGAAGCGCGAAGATCCTGTGATCCCGCAGGCCCGGGGGGGTGGTGTGGGGGGGGGAGGGCAGTTCTTGCCCTCCCCCCCACGCAAAACAACCCCCCCCCCCCACCCACCCCG